>NZ_VSRL01000004.1 GCF_012184385.1 Lentzea indica | reverse complement strand
ACGCAACCCGCGCAGGACCGCGATCACCGCGGCCGCGCTGATGGTCGGCATCTCGCTGATCACCGGCGTGAGCGTGGTGCTGACGTCGGCGACCAAGTCCACCGTCGCGGCGCGGCCGGTCCTCGCGCGGGCGCACCTCCGGGATCTCCTCCTCGTCCGCGGCGGCACCGGAGGCCTCGTGGGCGAGCTTCACCGCCGCCAGGGCGATGTCCATGACGTCGAACTCGTCGGCCAGGGTCTCGACCACGACGCGGAACCGGGAGAGGTCGTCCTCCATCAGCGACTCCTCCAGCGACGAGCGGGTCAGCTCCAGCTGCCTCGCGCGCAGGTCGGCGACCGTCGGCACCTTCTCCATCGGGATCTTGGTCTTGGTGACGCGCTCGATGGTCTTGAGCATCGAGTTCTCGCGCGGCTCGACCAGGGTGATCGCGACGCCCTCACGGCCGGCACGGCCCACGCGGCCGATGCGGTGCGTGTAGGCCTCCGGCGCGGACGGCACGTTGTAGTTGACGACGTGGGTGAGCTGCTCGATGTCGAGGCCTCGGGCGGCGACGTCGGTGGCCACCAGCAGGTCGGCGGTGCCGCCGCGCAGGCGGGCCATCACGCGGTCGCGCTGCTCCTGGCTGATGCCGCCGTGCAGCGACTCGGCGCGGTAGCCGCGGCCGTTCAGGGTCTCGGTGAGCTGGTCGACCTCGTCGCGCGTGCGGCAGAAGACACCGCGGCGGTCGGCGACTCGACGTCCAGCACGCGCCGAGGGCGGCGGGGCTTGTGCTCGCGGCGCACCAGGTACGCGGTCTGCCGGACGCGCGGGGCCTCGCCGGGCTCGGTCTTCTCGCGCTCGATCTGGATCAGCACCGGCGTGCGCAGGTGGCTCTTGGCCATGCGGTCGATGCGCGGCGGCATCGTGGCCGAGAACAGCACGGTCTGCCGTTCGGACGGCGTCTCGCTGAGGATCGCGTCGATGTCCTCCGCGAAGCCCATGTCGAGCATCTCGTCGGCTTCGTCCAGCACGACGACCTGCAGGTCGCTGAGCTGCAGCGTGCCGCGTTGCAGGTGGTCGATCGCGCGGCCCGGGGTCGCGACCACCACGTCGACGCCGCGGGACAGCTCGCGCAGCTGGCGGCCGATCGGCTGGCCACCGTAGATCGGCAGCACGCGCGCGCCATGTGGCGGCCGTAGCGGTGCACCGCCTCGGAGACCTGCACGGCAAGCTCACGGGTCGGGGCGAGCACGAGGGCGAGCGGTTTCTCACCCTTGCCGATCCGGTCGGCGATGCGTTCCAGCAGGGGCAACGCGAACGCCGCCGTCTTGCCCGTGCCCGTGGCGGCCTGCCCCAGCAGGTCGTTGCCGGCGAGCAGCGGCGGGATCGCTTCACTCTGGATCGGCGTCGGCTCCTCGTAGCCCAGGGTGGTGAGTGCGTTGAGGATGTCGGGCCGCAGCCCCAGGTCGGCGAAACCGTTGTCGGCGGTGGTCATGACGAGTATCTTCCCCCACCGCCCGACATCGCACTCACTCAGACCAGGTCAGGCGGCCTCCTGGAGGCTGACCCGCACGTCCGCGCTGCTCGTCGCCCCGTTCACGGTGGCCGAGATCTTGACCTGACCAGGCCTTATCGCGGTGAGGAGCCCGGTGCCGGGATCGAGCCACGCGACGTGCCACGGCCTCACCCCGGACAGGTCGCCCACGTGCAGACCGGGTGACCCTTCCCACACCGCGCCCATCGGATACTTCACCGGCAACGTCCGGGAACCTTGTTTCAAAGTCGCCGCAACCGTTTCCGGTTTGCCGAAACGCAGGTTCGCCGGTGCCTGGACGTGGAGGGAGTCCACGTGCGGCCGGATCTCGGCTTTCACGCCGCGGTCGGTGATGCCGACGAGCGTCCAGCCGGTGAACCCGCCCGCCTCGGCAGGTGCCTTGCCGGAGTTGCCGTTGATCACGTACGGCACACCGTCCACAGTGGAGGCGAAGAAACCGCCGACGTGCCCGCCGATGAACGCCGTGGGTTTGTCGCGTTCGGACAGCAGTTTTTCCAGGTAGGCCGCTTCCATCCGGTCGGAGAGCTGGCTCGTGCGCGCGGGCGTGGGATCGCGCGGTGGGTGGTGCATCATCACGACGGCCTGGCCTTCGGCGGTGTGGAGCGCGTTTCTCAGCATCTCCATCTGGTCGAAGCCGCCGCCTCTGAGCGTTCCGGTCGACGAGTCGAGCAGCACGAACCTCGTGCCCTTGTGGTCGAACGTCCGGTTGGTCGCCCCGAACTCGCGGCGGAAGTTGTCGATCGTGCCCGGTCCCATGATCTCGTGGTTGCCCGGCACGTAGTACCAGGGGAAGTCGCCGAGCTCCTCGGTCAGCACTCTTCTCGCCAGTTTCAGGTCGTCAGGAGACGCCTCGTCGACGAAGTCGCCGTTGATCACGACGAACTCGGCATCGGAAGCCTTGATCTCCCTCAGCGTGCGGCGGGCGGACTTCACCAGATCGCTGTCCGGGTTGCGCGCCACGAACTGGGCGTCCGACATGACCGCGAACTTCCAGCCCTCCGCTCGGCCGATCACGTTCTCGCGCAGGTCCGGCGCGGGTGGCAGGGTGACCGCGGGCGGGACTCGTGCGGTGATGTCGTCGACGATCACCTCGCCCTTGTACGAGCGGTCAGCCTTCGTCTCGATCGTGTAGAACCTGTTGACCTGGATGGGGAACTTGAGTTCCGGCGGCACCGCGACTTCGAGCTGCTTCCAGCCGTGCCACGTGATGTACGGGCCGTAGAGCGACCGCGACTGGCCGGTCGAGTCCGTCACGGTGAACGCCGTCCACTCGCCCTTGCCGCTGCCGTGGACCCAGGCCGCGAGCGAGAGTGGTTGCCCGTCGACCTGGAGCGGCTTCGGCGGCACGGCGTACGCGGTGCGCGTGCCGGTCGACTGGGTGAAGTCGTAGCTCAGCTTCAGCCCGCCGCCGGTGTGGCCATTGGGTTCCGGTGCCACTGAGCCGGTCGCGCGGGCCGACCCGAAAGTCCATTGTGGAGCGTCGTCGAAGGTGGCGATCGGCTGGTCGTTCACGCCGACCGTGACCGCGAGCTGGGTCTCTTTGCCCTGCGCCCTCGCCTTGACCGTGGTCGCGCCGGTCTTGAGAGCTCTGACCTGCAAATCCGGGGTGACCTCGATGATCGAACGGTCGTAGCTGAGGTCGAGGTCGGCCCGCTCGATCGGCGCGCTGAAGCCCTTGGCGTCGAACCCGTTGATCTGCAACGGCTTGCGCTCGTCCAGGCTCAGGCTGATCCGGGAACTGGCCGGCGCGAGTCGCGCGAGCTTGCCCAGCACTGTCAGTGTGGTCGTGTTGGTGGTGCGGCCGCGGAACGCGGTGAACGACGCCGGTCCCGAGTGCGGTGCCGCGTGGAAGGTGTCGCCGATCGCCCAACCACCGGTCGCGCGCGTGACGTGCTCGTTGTTGCTGGCCGGTCCGAACGTCTCGTCGTAGCCGCGCACGGTCATCCTGCGGGTCATGCCGGGGAAGACGCGCTTGTCCTTGGTGCCGACGTTGAATCCCACGAGTTTGCCGGTGCCGCTGGGTGCGTAGAGGGCGAGGCCGTTGGGAATGGGGCGCTCACCGCCGTCCGACGGCGTGTTGACGACCTTGAGCTCGGTCGTGCCGGGTTCGCGGGCGAGCATGGTCGACGAACCGCCGCCGTCGAGGTTGAGCGCGTTGTGCGCGCCGAGCTCGATCATGGCGTCGGCGAGGTCCTTGAGGTTCAGCCCGAGCAGGTACGCGCCCTGCCGTCCGTCGACGGTCAGCATGACCATCTTCTTGCCGTCCGCGGAGAACCCGACCGCCGTGCGCGGATGCAGCGGGTCTGCCGGCGCGACGTTCTTACCGTCCTTGACGAGCAGATGCCGCCCACCGATGGCCGTCTTCGGCTCGCTGCCGTTGCTGGTGCGGCTCTGGTAGGTGACGTTGACCTTGTCGCCGGGCTTGAGTGCTTTGAGCACGTCCGCGCCCTTGTCCCTGCCCACGAGTGCGTAGCCCTGGACGGGGTCGGCGCTCGGGCTACCGACTGTTTGCACGACGTCGTCGCGCACGATCACTTCGGCCGTGTTGGTCGCACCCTGCACAGCGCGCGCCCTGCTGTAGGTGCCCCACAACGGGTTGAAGACGCCGATCCCGTCCACGTCGATCCGCGAGCTGTTGAGCTGCGTCAGCTTGTGCGTGCCGTCGAGCGTGCCTTCGAAGAAGGTCTCCATGACGCTGCCGACACCTGCCGCGTCGATGCCCACCGCACGTCCCTGACCGGACTTTCTGAGCTGCCCGTCCTGGATGCCAACGCCTTCGGGTGCGTTGGAGTTGTTGATGTCGAAGAAATCACCGTTGATCGCCGCTACGGCTCTTGAAGCCTGCTGGGAGAGGGGCGCGGCCTGCGCGACGGTGCCGGGATCGACGTACCCGACCTGCGTTCTGGTGAGGTCGACGGCGAGCGCGTCACCGCGGATCCAGCCACCGGACCCGCCGGGCTCGTACCAGTCGAAGGAGCTGAGCGTGACGCCGGGAGCGACGGGTCTCTCGGTCCGTTCGGTCTCGATCCGTCTTGAGATGTCGGCGTGAGCAGGGGAAACGGGTGCAAGCAGGGTAGCGGTGATGATCACCGCAAGTGCACGTCTCATCACAGCGCGGAACCTAGACTGGCCCGGTGAAGAATCGCCTAACGGTCTGTGCCTCGCACCTGATCACCTTGCCAAGCGCACCCCACGGCCCGGTCCGCGAGGCGATCGCCACCGCCCGCGAGGCTGTTCTGGCCTTCGACCCGGAGCTCGTCGTCTTCTTCGGCACGGACCACCGCCGCGCCTTCCGCGAAGTGGTCCCCACCTTCGCGGTGGTTCTGGAGGCCACGGCTCAGGGCGACGTCGCCGGCCCCACTGGTTCGTACGACGTGCCGGCCGAGCTGGGACGAGCATTGGTGGCAGATCTTGTCGCGCACGACTTCGACATCGCCACGGCCTACCGCGCGGCGCTGGATCACGCGTTCGGCCACACGACCCGCGACCTGCTGGGCGCTGTCGATGCCAAGCCCGTGCTGCCGATCTTCATCAACTGCGCCAGCCCGCCGCACGCGTCCTTCCGCCGCGCGGCGTCGCTGGGACGCCGCGTCGGCGAGTTCTTCGCTGATAAGCGCATGTTGTACGTCGGATCCGGCGGTCTGGCGCACGACCTGCCGGGCTTCCGCGAGCCCGAGACCGGTGTGATGCTGACGGAGGAGGAGCGCCAGGCGTGGATCAAGTCGGTCAACGAGAAGGCGCGGACCGAGGGCACGATCCGCGAGCTGGTGCGCACGTGGGACGAGGCCTTCCTGGCTGGAATCGGTGGCACGTCAGGGGAGTGGCTCGACGAGATCGGCGTTGACCTGGTCGAGCGCGGCGGCAACGGCGCCGCCGAATGCCTCACCTGGACGGCTGCCTGGGCCGCCGGTGGTCAGGCCCTGACTGTTCTGGCGCACGAGTTCGACACCAACGGCCGTGCGGTCGTGATGTCTTAGCCCTTCAAGTCGGCGGTGCCTCCACGGTGCTGAGCACGTCGGCCTCGGCCAGGTACAGGCGGCCGAGGTCGATGAGAAGCGTGCCGAGCTCCCTGTAGTGCTCCGCGCGCTCGACATCGGGAATCAGACCGCACGTGCGCAACATGTTTTGCGCGAGCATCTCGCCGAACTGTGGATAAGTCTTCACCACCTCACGCGAGAGGCGTTGAAGGGATATGCGTAGAAGGTCCTCCGTCAGGATTTCCGCGGCCATGGCAGGATCCCCTCGTTCTCGCGCCAGACGCCGTCGCAGTCCCAGCAGGTCGGCCAGACGTTCTTCTCGCGCCAGAGGCTGAATTGTTGCGGCGCAACAGGGTCGCCGCATAGTGTCTCGACGAGCTGCCCCCTGGTCAACTCGTCGGGGATGGCGTGACGCCGCCCCTTGTGGGGCATCCAACGAAACTTCACAGAATTATTGTGTAGCTTGGAAGGCCTCCAAGCTAACGCCCTTTTGGGTTATGTTGCCGCCAAACGTTCTGAGACCATTGAGAATGGGTCTACCGTCCTCGCCATGCCGAAAAGATTCTCCACTGCAAGGGGTCGTGAGTTCGGGGACGGCCTCCGCGCGGCCATCGCCAGCACCGGTATGACCTCACGTGCGGTCGCCGAGCTCCTGGACTGGCAGGAAGCCAAGCTTTCGGACCTCGTCAACGGCAAGGGCGGGTCGACCGAGCTGGAGCTGGCTCTGCTGCTGGGCGTGTGCCGGACGCCGCCGCGTGAACGCGACCACCTGTTGTCGCTCTTCAACGAGGCCAATCTCAAGGGCTGGTGGCAGGACCACGGGGCATGCACGCCGATCCGGCCGCGCACGTTGATCGAGCACGAGCGCGCCGCGAAGAAACTGATCAGCTGGCAGGTTTCGCTGGTGCACGCGCTGATCCAGCTGCCGGAGTACGCGCGGGCCGTCATCGCGTCGTGTGCGAACGTTCCCGAGGACGAAGTCAATGAGCGCGTGCAGGCCCGCACCGAGCGTCAGATCGTGCTGGGCAAGGGATTGAAATGCCTCTTCTACATCCACGAATCGGCGCTGCTGTCACCGATCGGCGGACACGAGGCCATGGAAGCGCAGCTGCAGCATCTGCTGAAGATGGCGGCGCGCTCGTACGTCGAGATCCGGATCGTGCCGTTCTCGGTCGGCGCTCATGCGGGGCTCGCGGGGTCGTTCGACATGTTGACGTTCGACAAGTACGAGCCGGTTGTGTTCCTGGACAGCGAGAACTCGAGCCTGATCATCGAGGCGCCGTTCGCCGTGAAGTCGTACGAGCGGGTGTTGGAGGCGCTCGATGAGATCGCCTTGGATGCGGAACAATCGAAAGGGCTGATCAAGCGGCTGCTGACATGAGGAGACACCGATGGCCGAGTGGCGCAGGAGTGCCCGGAGCGGAAACGCAGGTAATTGCGTGGAAGTCGCCACCGGCATCGGCATCCGGGACAGCAAGGCGCCCGCCGCTCACATCGAGGTGGGCGCCGTTGCGTGGACCGCGTTCCTCGCGAACGTCACACGAGAGCGCTGAGAGGCGCAAAGGGACCTGCCCCGGCACGCTGGCGACCAGGCCCCGGACCCCAGCCGTGGCCTGGTCGTTACCATCCGAACCATGACCATGCCCGCAGCGATCGATGCCGTCCGCGAAGCGTTCGTCGGGCTCACCGCGGGGGAGTTCGACCTACCGCCGCGGCAGGCGTTCAGCGAGAGCCGGTCGCTCGTCATGGCGGTGCACCACCGGCCGACGAGGTCCACGGCGGTCAAGGTGGTCAGCATCGAGATCGAGCGGGATCCGGTGATCACCGGCACGGTCGTCTACTCGCACCCCGACGGGCAGTTCGTCACGGACGCGGTGCCGCTCACGACGTTGCGCACGGGCGCTGTCGTCGGTGTGGCAACGGATCTGCTGGCCGACGAGGACGCCTCACACCTCGCGCTGCTCGGGGCCGGCGCACAGGCGGCGGACCAGGTGCGTGCGGTGCACGCCGTGCGGCCGTTGAAGAAGCTCGTCGTGTTCAACCGGAACGCCGAGAAAGCCGAGGCGTTGCTGGAGGGCCTGAAGGACGAGCTGCCGGACACGGTCATGGACGTGGCGATAAACGCGGAGGAGGCCGTTCAGAGCGCGGACGTCGTGTGCTGTGCGACGGCGTCGACCGTGCCGCTGTTCGCCTGCGACGCGCTCAAGGAACGGGTGCACGTCAACGCCATCGGCTCGTATCGGCCGGTGATGCGGGAGCTCCCCGAGGAGTTGCTCGCGACCGCGGAAGTCGTTGTGGTGGACCAGGTCGAGGCGGCGCTGAGCGAGGCCGGCGAGATCATCCGGGCGGTGCGAAGCGGCGTGCTCAGGCTGGAGTCGCTCGTCGAACTCGGTGCGGCGCTGGGGAATCCGCCGCTGCGCGAGGGCCGGACCGTGTTCAAGTCCGTCGGCGTCGCCGTGCAGGACTGGGCCGTGGCAAGGCTTTTGGCATAGCTGGTCAGGTCTCTTCGTGGTTCGCGTCTTGCTTGTCACGCTCCTGAAAGTAGATACCGCCGTTGATGCTGTGTGCCTGGATCACGGGCCCATCGGGGCTCCCGTGGAACTCGTTCTGACCTCCCATGTCCTGCCAGGCGGTCACAAAACGTTCCACAAGTCGCACGATCGGAATCAAGTGCGACAACAACAGGCCGCCGAGCACCAGCGTGATTGCGATGCGCACGAGGTGGAAGACGTCCTGGTAGAACGCGACGTTGCTCAGCACGAGCTGGGTCAGTACAAGCAGCACTGCCTGGATCAGGAATGGCCGGACGTGTTCCTTGTCGGCCTTCACTCGTGAGACGTCGCGGCGTTCGAAGACGACGCCGCCCTCGTCGTTCTTCGGGTGGATGCCCTGCCATGCCGCCCAGTCACCACCATCGGAGACGAACTTGAACTGCACGCGCTGGCCTGGTTCGAGCTGGCCGATCCGATAGCGGCGGTTGCCAGGAGGCACGTCCTCGGTGACCTCGGTCACGTCCAACTCCGGTTCGGGGCGCGGGTCCAGGCTGACTTCGAGCATCCGCGCCTTGTCGGGGAAGGCGAACCGCAAGAACTGGTTCATCACCGCGGCGCCGCCGGTGTTGGCGACCTGGAACGTCACGGTGGTCAGGCTTTTGACGGGCTCGCCGGCGTAGTTGACTTGGACCTTCTCCTTGAGCTCGTCCTTGATCGAGACGAGCCGTGAGTTCACGTCCATGTCCCAGGACAGCTGCTTGAGGGTCTTGTTGGACTTCTTGGCTTCCAGACGTGTGCCGGTGATGTACGCAGCCAGCCCGCTGAGGATCGCGGCGAAGACCGCCAAGCCGTATTTGTTGAGGAGCAGGTCGGTCAGCTGTGTGCCCTGTGCCAGCGCCTGCATGGACCGCCTTCCGTCGACCAGGACGACGAACAGGCTATAGGCAAACGGACGCGTGGCGCATGAAAACGCGCTGGACGTGAACCCTTCCGCCGCAGGGGTTCAACGTCCAGCGCGGTGATTCTCCAGGCCCGATCATGCGCTACCAGGCCGGGAGAAGCTTCACACCTGCCACTTCTGGTTGGCCGTGCCCGCACACTCCCAGATCTGGAGTCTTGTGCCGTTGGCCGAGGAGTTCCCGGTGGCGTCCAGGCACTTGTTGGCCTGAGGGTTCACGATGTCCTGTGCACCACTGACGGCCCATTGCTGCGCGCCGGACCCGTTGCAGTCCCACAACTGGACCGCTGTGCCGTTCGCGACGCCACCGCCCGAGACGTCCATGCACTTGCCCAGCGCGCGGATGGTGCCGTCACCGGGACGGCTCCACTTCTGGGCGTTGTTGCCGTTGCAGTCGGTGATCTGGATGGGCGTGCCGTTGGCGGTGTTCGCCCCTGCCACGTCGACGCACTTGCCGCCGATGCCGCGGATCTCCGTGCCACCGGTGGGCGGCGGGCTGTCGTTGGAGACGCGGACCCAGTCGACCACGAGCTGCTGCGGGAACGTCGTGCTGCCGTCCGGGTAACCCGGCCACTCACCACCGACCGCGAGGTTGATGATGATGAAGAACGGCTTGTTGAACACCCACGTCCGGCCACCGAGGTCGGCGGGCGTCTTGCGGCCGTAGACCTGGCCGTCGACGGACCACACGATCTCACCCGGACGCCAGTCGACGGCGAAGTTGTGGAAGCCGTCGGCGAAGTTCGGGCCGTTGTACTGGTGCAGCAGGCCGCCTGAGCCGCTGTAGCCAGGGCCGTGGATCGTGCCGTACACGGTGTTCTGCTGGTGTCCCAGGAACTCCATGATGTCGATCTCGCCGGAACCCGGCCACGGGTTGCCGCTGTTGATGTCCGCGCCCAGCATCCAGAAGGCCGGCCAAATGCCCTTGCCGCGCGGCATCTTCATGCGCGCTTCGAACCGGCCGTAGGTCTGGGTGAACTTGCCGGCGGTGTTGATGCGGGCGCTCGTGTACTCGCAACGGCCGTACCAGCACTGGTAGTTGCCGGGGTTCTCGCGCTTGGCGGTGATCACGAGATTGCCGGCGCCGTCGTGCACCGCGTTCGAGGTGCCCGCCTGGTACCACTGAGACTCTTTGTTGTTGCCGTTGTTGTTACCGACTTCCATTTGCCACTTGCCACCGTCGACACCGGTGCCGGCAGGGGCGTTGAACTCGTCGGCCCAGGTCACCGCCGCGTTGGCAGGGGGAGCTTGGCTGGTGGTGGCGACGGTGAACCCCGCGGCCACCAAAGCGGCGGCAGCGAGGGCCGTCCCGATGCGTCGCTGCATCGAACCGACCTTTCCGGGATTTAGTTGTGCGCCCAGTGGTTCGGAAGTGTTGTCACCTCGTGACTCTCGGTCAATGTGTAAACCTTTTCACTCTTTGGTCACGTGGGAGCGCTCTCAGGGGAGCGCTCCCATTGATCGAGGTCAGCCGCAGCGGACGTCGACGAAAATCGTCTTCTCCTGTCCGATGTTGGACACGCGCACCTGGACCGTGCCCGGTCCGTTCAGGTGCTGGTTCTGCACGTCGACCCTCAGCACGGTGCAGCCGGGCTGGTTCGCCACCGAGATCTGGTGCACGCCCGCTTCGACGGCCTCGACGTGCGCCTCGTGCATGACCCACAGCTCAGGGGCGTAGTAGGACCACTTCTTGTTCGACGCGCCGTTGGTGTCGGTCCACGTCACGGCGTAGCCGTCCAGCGGCCCGGCGCCGTCCCAGCGGTAGAAGCGGGTGTCGATCTCGACGATCACCCGGTCGCCGACCTTGAAGTTGTCGGTCTTGCTGTGCGCCGGCACGAACCCGTGCCGGTTGCCGCCGGTGTTGCCGCAGTCGACGACGTTGAGTCCGTTCTGGACGCCGAACTCGGCGCAGCCGGCGAGGAAGTCCCCGACGGTGGTGACCCAGACCTTGTAGACGCCACCGTTGTTGGGCGTGTCGAGGTAGGGGAAGAGCTGGACGGTGGTGGCGTTGTGGTCCAGATCGGACCCGGTCACGTGTTCGCAGTCGGTGTCCACGACACCGCTGATCACACCGTTCACGACGGTGAACTGGCGGCAGCGCGCCGGATCGGTGGACAGCAGCACCTTGCCGCTGGGGTCGGTCACCTGGAACACATACGTGCCGTCGTCGAGACCGGCGGCCGTCTGCGGTGCACCGGGACCGGGGCCGCCGTCGAGGTAGACGTCCTGTTTGGACGGGAAGTGGTTGAAGTTGACTTCGCTGCCGTCCGGCAACGTCGTGAAAATCGCGCCTGATGGTGCGTGCGCGTTCGCGGTCACGGGTACCAACAGCGCTGCGCCGATGGCGACGGTGGCGACCGCCGCCCAGCGTCTGGCTACTCGCATGCCCAGCCTCCGGGTGATGAACTCCCGGCTCCGACCGGCGCCCCGCCGATCGCCCCGACGCCGCAGGTGATCACCGTACTGGCCACCGGTGCTGCCGCCAATGAGTCGAACGGCCTGCATCCGATAGGGAAATTGGATTGCGCCAGGTGGTGGTAACCGACAGCGTCGCGGCCATGACTCGGGGGATGCTCGCTCTGCCGGCGGTCGCGTGCGGTGTGGCGGTCGGCAACGTCTACTTCCCGCAGGCGATCACGCCGCTGGTCGCGGAAGGGCTGAAAATCCGCGTGGACCGGGCGGCGCTCGTGGTCACCGCCGCCCAGATCGGGTACGCGTGCGGGATCTTCCTGCTGGTGCCGCTGGGGGACCGGGTGCCGTACCGGCCGCTGATCGCCACGTTGTTCGCGGTCACCGGGCTGGGGCTGGCGACAGCGGGGCTCGCGCCGTCGTTCGGGCCGCTGTTCGCCGCTGGGGTCGCGGCAGGCGTGACCACGGTGATCGCGCCGATCATCGGGCCGATGGTGGCCGGGATGGTCGCGCCGGACCGCAGGGGTGCCGCCAGCGGGACGATGCTCGCCGGGTCGATCGGCGGGATGCTGCTCGCCAGGACGTTCGGCGGGGCGCTCGGCGAGCGGCTGGACTGGCGGGCGCCGTACCTGGCCGCGGCGGGACTGGCGTTCGTGATGGCGGTGGCGTTGTGGCGGGCCCTGCCCGCGACGGAACCGCACACCCGGCAGTCCTACCCGAGCCTGTTGCTGGAACCGTTGCGGCTGCTGCGAAATGAACCCGAGCTGCGTCGTTCCTGCTTCTACCAGGCCATGATCTTCGGGGCCTTCAGCGCGGTGTGGGGGAGTGTCGCGTTGCTCCTGTCCGGACCCCGGTACGGCTATGGCGCACAGGCCGTGGGACTGCTGGCACTGGTCAACGCCGCCACGATGGTCGCGACGCCGATCGCGGGGCGGATCGTGGACCGGCGCGGACCGGATCCGGTGAACCTGGTGAGCGTGCTCGCGGTGATCGGTTCGGCGGCGGTGCTGGCGGCCGGGGGTGCGGGTGGGGCCGGCGGACTGGTCGCGCTGGTGATCGGCACGCTCGTGCTCGACGTCGCGATGCAGTGCGGAATGGTCGCGAACTCGATCCGCATGTACGCGTTGAGCGACACCCATCGCGGCCGCCTCAACACCGCCTACATGACGTGTGCGTACCTCGGTGGCGCGCTGGGGTCGTGGTTGGGGGTGCGGGCCTACACCCACGTGGGATGGCGTGGAGTTTGCGGGCTCGTCGCCCTCATGGCGGTCGCGGCTCTGGCACGCCACGCCGTCGCGACCAAGCGTGGCCTTGACGTGCGGGGCTAATGGCATTAGCTTTTGAGCTATGACAGTTCGCCCACGTCTCACCACCACGAAGGTCGTGGACGCCGCACTGGAGCTGGTCGACGAGCAGGGTGTCGAAGGACTGACGCTCGCCGCCGTCGCCGCCCGCACCGGCGTCGCCACGCCCTCGCTGTACAAGCACGTAGCGAGCCTCGGCGAGCTGCGAGGCCACGTCGGCGTGCGGCTGCTGGAGGAGATGACCAGCCGGTTCACGAACGCCGTGCTGGGCCTCTCGGGCGACGAGGCCGTGGCAGCGCTCATGCACGCGTACCGCGCGTACGTCACAGAACACCCGAAGCGCTACGCGGCCATGCCGATGGACCCGTTGCATGACGACCTGCAGCAGGCGGCGGGCATGAAGCTCATGGAGGTCATGCTCGCGACGTTGCGCGGGTACGGCCTGGAGGGCTCGGCCGCGATCCACGCGACGCGGCGGCTGCGGGTGATCGTGCACGGCTTCGCGTCGATCGAGTCCAGTGGCGGGTTCGGCCTGCCGGAGGGGCTCGACGACACCTACGACCAGCTCGTCCGGATGTACCTCGACGATCTCAGGGGACGATCATGAGAATTCCGCTCGCCGCCGCAGGCCTGCTCTTCCTGCTGTATCCCGTGTTCCGGCCGTGGGAGGACGAAACGACCGCCGCCGGTGCCGCCGCCGCGATGGGGTCGTCGGCCTGGGTGTGGTCACACCTGTTCGCCATGATCGGCTTCATCCTCGTGCCGATCGCACTGCTGGAGATCCACCGCACCGCCGCGATCACGTTCTGGGTCGGTGCCGGGCTCACCCTGCCGTACTACGGCGCCGAGGACTTCGGTCTGCACGAGATCGCCGGGCAGCCCAACATCCTCGAGCTCGCCGAGGCCGTGCGCTACAACCCCGTCGCCGTCACGACTTTCACGCTCGGCCTGGTGACCATGGGCGTCGCGGCCGTGATGGTCGCGATCAAACTCCGCACGACCGCGGCGATCCTGTTCGCGACCGGGTTCGCGTTGTTCCTGCCGCAGTTCTTCACCCCGCCCGCCGTCCGCATCGCACACGGCGTGCTCATGGTCGTCGGCTGCGTGTGGCTCGCCTGGGAGTCAGCGCGGCGTGAGGCGAAAGACCCTCAGCTCGCGGCCGCCTGACCGCTCGACGTAGTCCTGGAACGAGGGCCAGGCCGCCACGAGCTTGCGCCAGGCGGCCTCGCGCTCGGCACCTTCCAGCAGCGACGCGCGAACGTCACTGATCCGGCCGCGGACGTTCGCCTGAGCGTCCGGGTTCTTGATGAGGTTCGCGGTCCACGCGGGGTGGTTCGATTTGCCCCAGTTCGAGCCGACGACCAGCATGCCGTCCCCGTCGGCCACGTACTGGACCTGGTTCTCACGCCGCTCTCCGCTGCGAGCGCCCACCGTGATCAGCGTGAGGCCGGTCTGCTTGCTGAACGAGACGGTGGTGACCTTGCCGCCGGTCAGCCGGTACAGGAGGCGATCGGTGCCGATCACGGCCTTCTCCAGCCACGCCTGACGCCCCAACCAGCTGGTCATCGACATTCGGCGATGGTAGCGCAGGGGTGATCCACTCTGGTGCCGACCGGCGATCACTGGAAGCGTGAGGTGCTCACGACGACAGGGAGCACACGCATGGTGCGCAAGATCGCAGGTGTCCCGCGGTGATCACCGGGGCGGCCTCGGGAATCGGCCGCAGCCTCGCGCGACGGCTGTCCCGGCACGGCTCACCGGTGATCATCGCCGACGTCGACGAGAACGGGCTCGAGGAGACCGCCGCATCGCTGAAGGGCCCGGTGCTGAGCCGGGTGCTCGACGTGCGGGACGCGGACGACGTGCAGCGGTTCGCCAAGGAAGTGCAGGCCTGGCTGGACCTGCCGCTCGCAGCGGTGTTCAACAACGCGGGCGTCGCCACGTCCACGACCGTGCTGAACTCAGTGCCCGAGGACGACTCCTGGCTGTTCGACATCAACTACTGGGGTGTGGTCAACGGGACGCGGGCGTTCCTGCCGCAGCTGGTCAAGCAGAACTACGGCGTCATCGTGAACACGTCCAGCGTGTACGGGCTGGTCGGAATGCCGAAGAACAGCGCCTACTGCGCCGCGAAGTTCGCCGTCCGCGGCTTCACCGACTCGCTGCGCCAGGAACTGCGCGGCACCGGTGTCTCCGCGGTCACCGTCCACCCCGGCGGCATCAAGACCAACATCATCCGCAACGCGCGCATCCACTCCGACCCCGACGGCCAGGGCAGGACGCTGGCTCAGATGGCGGCGGACTTCGACAAGATCGCGCTGACCACGCCCGACAAGGCGGCCGAGATCATCCATCGCGGTGTCGAACGGGGCAAGGCGCGGATCCTGGTCGGGCCGGACGCCTACGTGTTCGACGCGCTCGCCCGCATCGCCCCGACGCACTACTTCACCGTGATGGCGCGGCTCTTCGACCGTTGAGGCATGATCCACCGCATGGCTCCGGAGATGCTGGTACGGCGCACCGAACGGTGGTTCGTCCGCCAGGGTGCGCCGACCATGATCGAAGGCTATGGCTTTCGCTCACACGTGCTGCCGCGGATGCTGCCGGCGCTGACGTTCGTCGCGGTCGGCAGCCTCGCGTGGCTCGTGCTGCAACGGTCCGCCGGGTTGTCGAAGTGGGTCCTGCTCGGGGTGATCGTCGCGGTGATGGTGTCCGCGTGGATCCTGCTCTCGCTGTTCGTGCGGCGGCTGCCGAGCTTCTCGCCGCGCACGACCGTGTTGTTGCTGATCGCGTACGCGGCGATGCCGGTGATCGTGCCGGTGCTGCAGCTCGTCATCGACGAGGAGGTCACCACGCCAGGAACCCTGGATCCGCAGAACGAGTGGCTGATCCCGGTGTGGTTCGTCGCCTTCTTCGGGGTGGCGTTCGTGGCGACGATGCTGGCCACCACCTACGGGCTGGGCGCGCTGCTGAAGGCCGCCATCCGGCACGTGATCGCTGACCTGCGCAACAGCGTGCACCTGCTGGGCAGGGCGCTGCCGCCGATGCTGTTCGTGACCCTGTTCCTGTTCTTCACCGGTGAGCTGTGGCAGGCGATGAACGAGCTGCGCTGGCCACGGGTCAGCCTGGTCGTGCTGCTGTTCGCCGCGATCACCGTGCTGGCCGCGGCCGCCCGCCTGCGTGACGAGATCGGCCGCGTCGAGCAGGACCTGCGGCCGGAGGTGCTCACCGTCGCCTGCAAGGGCACGCCGCTGGCCGGGGTGGAGATCACCGAACCGTTGCCGCCCAAGCGGTTGAACGGCCGACAGGTGCGCAACCTGCTGGTGATGCTCGCGATCAGGCAGCTGGTGCAGGCGGCGGTGGTCGGGCTCGCGCTGTTCTCGTTCTTCGTGGTGCTCGGCCTGATCGTCGTCACGCCGCCGATCGCCGAGCAGTGGATCGGGTCGGCGCCGAAGATGTCGCTGATCCCCGGTGTGCCGTCGGCGATGCTGCGCAACGCGACGCTGTTCGCGGCGTTCGGCAGCATGTACTTCTCGGTGATCTCGATGAGCGACGCCGAGCACCGGCGCCAGTTCTTCGCTCCCGTGATCGAGAAGGTCGAGCGGACGCTGGAGGTCCGCGCGGTGTACCTGGACGTCAGAGAACGGGCTCGGGCCTGAACGCCACGTCCCGGCTGGGCGGAGCGCCGAACTGGCGGCGGTACTCGCGGCTGAACTGCGACGGGCTGTCGTAGCCGACCCGGTGGCTCACGCTCGTCACGTCTCTGGTGGTCGCCAGCAGCAGCCTGGCCTCCTGCAGGCGGATCTGCTTCTGGAACTGGATCGGGCTCATCGCCGTGACGGCCTGGAAGTTGCGGTAGAACGCCGACTCGCTCATGCCCGCGATCCGCGCGACGTTCTCGACCTTGAACGACTCGGCGAAGTTCTCACGGATCCATCTGACGGCTTTGGCGATGTGGCTGAGGCTGCTGTCCTGGACCCGAGGTCGCGGACGACGGCGCCCTGCTCGCCGGTCATCACCCGCCAGAGGATCTCCTGCTTGATCAACGGGGCTAGTGGTCGTGCGTCGCGCGGGTTCTCCAGCAGCCGTGCGAGCCTGGTGACGGCGTCGATCAGCTCCGGGGTGGCGTCGCTGACGGCCAGGCCTTGCGGGGTGCCGTTCGCCTTGGGGAGGTCGTTGCTCAGGAGCAGCTCCGCGACCTGGTGCGGGCGGAGGACCAGGCCGATGCCGAGCGCGGGTTCGGACGGGCTGATGCCGACGTAGTTGCCGGTGATCGGCATGTCGATCGAGGCCACCAGGTACTGGCCGGCCCGGTAGTCGTAGACGCGATCGCCCAACGCGATGCGTTTGCGGCCTTGGGCGACGAACGCGAGGATCGTGCCGGTCATCGACGGCGCGGACGGGCCGCCGACGGTGGTCTTGGAGACCAGGACGTCCTCGATGGGCGTGGTCAGGTCGGGCCGGGCGTGCTTGGCCAGCAACGCGCGAAGTTCGTCCACGCCCTCGATGCTCCTGGCGGTGGGACGATCAGGCAAGTCCGTCGGAGAGGGTTCGCTGCTACGGTGCGGGAACGAGGTCGGCGCGGACCCGCCGGCCCAGCGTGAGAAGGGTTGGCTCGATGAGCTTGCTGCGCAGTTACGTGTCGGGCCGGTGGCACACGCCGGACGCCGAGGGCGCGCCGTTGCACGACGCCGTCACGGGCGAGGAGATCGCCAGGATCTCGTCCGCGGGCGTCGACATGGGTGCGGCGCTGCGGTACGGCCGCGAGGTCGGCGGGCCCGCGTTGCGCGAGCTCACGTTCCACCAGCGCGCGCAGCTGCTGAAGGCTCTCGGCCTGTATCTGAAGGAGCACAAGGCCGAGCTGTACGCGCTGTCCGCGCGCTCCGGCGCCACCAGGTCGACTCGTGGATCGACATCGACGGCGGCTTCGGCGTGCTGCTCGGGTACGCGTCCAAGGCCAAGCGAGAGCTGCCGAACGACAAGGTCTACGTCGACGGCCCCGTGGAGCCCCTGGGACGCGGCGGCACGTTCGTGGGCCAGCACATCTGCACGCCGTTGCGCGGTGTCGCCGTTCAGATCAACGCCTTCAACTTCCCCATGTGGGGACCGCTCGAGAAGTTCGCGCCCGCGTTCATCGCCGGTGTTCCGTCACTGATCAAGCCCGCGTCCCAGACGGCGTACGTGACCGAGAAGCTGGTCGAGCTGATGCTCGCGTCCGGTCTGCTGCCGGAGGGGTCGCTGCAGCTGGTCTGCGGTTCCGCCGGCGACCTGCTGGACCACCTGACCCCGCAGGACCTGGTCGGCTTCACCGGGTCCGCGTCGACGGCCCAGCACCTGCGCACCCACCAGGCCGTGATCCGGTCGTCAGTGCGGTTCAACGCGGAGGCCGACTCGCTGAACTGCTCGATCCTGGGACCGGACGCGTCGCCGGGCACGCCCGAGTTCGACCTGTTCGTCGGTCAGCTGGTGTCCGAGATGACGACCAAGGCGGGGCAGAAGTGCACCGCGATCCGGCGTGCGCTGGTGCCCGCCTCGTTGATCGACGCGGTGGCTGAGGCGACCGCGTCGAAGCTGGCCGAGGTCGTGATCGGCAACCCGGCCGACAAGTCCGTGAAGATGGGCGCGCTGGCCGGTCTGGAGCAGCGCGAGGAGGTTCGGCGGTCGCTGAAGGCGTTGCAGGAGAGCGCTTCTGTCGTCCACGGCGACGGTGCTCTGTCTCTTGTGGACGCTGATGCCGAGCGCGGGGCGTTCATGTCGCCGATGTTGCTGCGCGCCGCCGCCGACGCCGTGCAGCCACACGAGGTCGAGGCGTTCGGACCGGTGTCCACGCTGATGCCCTACGACTCGGTGGACGACGCTGTCACGCTGGCGGCTCGCGGTGCCGGTTCGCTGGTCGGGTCGATCGTCTCGGCGGACACCGACTTCGTGCGCGACGTCGTGATCGGCGTGGCGCCGTGGCACGGCCGGTTGCTGGTGCTGGACCGCGAGGACGCCGGCGAGTCGACAGGGCACGGGTCGCCGTTGCCGATGCTGGTGCACGGTGGTCCTGGCCGTGCCGGTGGCGGCGAGGAGATGGGTGGCATGCGCGGCGTGCTGCACCACATGCAGCGCACGGCCGTGCAGGGCAGCCCGCGCACGTTGGCTGCGGTCACGAACCGCTGGTCACCGGGGCGCCTCGTCGTGAGGAGCCGGTGCACCCGTTCCGCAAGACGCTGGCCGAGCTGCGGCTGGGCGACACGGTCGTGGCCGGGCCGCGCGAGGTGACCCTGGCGGACATCGAGCACTTCGCCGAGTTCACCGGCGACACGTTCTACGCGCACATGGACGAGGAAGCCGCCGCGGCCAACCCGTTCTTCGGCGGCCGGGTCGCGCACGGCTACCTCGTGGTGTCGTTCGCGGCGGGTCTGTTCGTCTCGCCGGAGCCCGGTCCGGTGCTCGCGAACTACGGCTTGGAGAACCTGCGGTTCCTCACGCCGACGTTCCCCGGCGACACGCTCACGGTGACGCTGACGGTCAAGCAGATCACGCCGCGCGAGGACCAGGAGTACGGCGAGGTCCGCTGGGACGCCGATGTGGTGAACCAGAAGGGCGAGTCGGTGGCGCGCTACGACGTGCTGACGTTGGTTTCCAAGAGCTAGCGAGGTTTGCGCTTGGGGAGGGGCTTGGTTGCAGGCCCCTCCAGCACCGCGCCGTCGACGTCGAACCGCGAGCCGTGGCACGGGCAGTCCCAGCTGCGTTCGGCGGCGTTGAACCGCACCAGGCAGCCGAGGTGCGTACAGCGCAACGACACCGCGTGCAGCTGCCCGTCGTCGTCCCGGTAGACACCGGTCTTGCCCAGGCCGTCACGGATCACGTGGGCGTGGTCGCGCGGCAGGTTCTCGCTGGAGGTGGCGTCGGCGGGCAGCACGCGGTCGCCGACGAACTCCACCGCCACCTCGGCGTTCTTCTTCACCAGCTCCGGCAACGACTTCACCGACAGCCGATGCGGGCTGAACCGCTCGGCGAGGTCGTTCGGCTTGCCGGTCACCAGGTCCGCGAGCAGTGACGCCGCGAACGTGCCGCTGGTCAGGCCCCACTTCATGTAGCCGGTGGCGGTGAACAGCGTCGTGCTGCCCGGCGTGTAGCTGCCGATCATCGGCAGGTGGTCGTAGGAGGTCGGGTCCTGCGCCGACCAGCGGTGCGTGATCTCCTCGACCTGCCAGTGCTTTCGCGCGAAGTCCTCCAGCCTGCGGAACGGTTCCACGGCGGGCCTGCCGGTCGGGTGGCTCTGGCCGGCGACGATCAGCTTGTCCCCGTGCGCCGCCACCGACCACGACGGGCTGCCGGTGCTGATCGCGAGGGACTGCGGCGGGGTGGCGACTCTGGCCGCGATGCAGTAGGCGCGGGTGAGTTCCATGCGGGCGAAGTACAGACCCCGGTCGAGCGTCGGGTAGTGCGTGGCGATCACGATCTTCTCGGCGTCGACGCGACCGTCCGCTGTGGACAGACGATGTCCTGTCACGTCGATCACGCGGCTGTTCTCGCAGACCCTGCTACCGCCGCCGTCGATCGCCTGGGCGAGGCCCTGCAGGTACTTCACCGGGTGCAGCGCGATCTGGTCGTCCAGCCGGACCGCCGCGTGCACCTCGAACGGCAGGCCGACGTCGACGGTTCCGCGCACCGGCAGGCCGACCTGGCGGGCCGCGATCAGCTCGTGGTCGACCGCCCGCACCTCGGACTCGGTGTAGGCGTAGGTCACGGCAGGGGCGCGGCGCAGGTCGCAGGAGATTTCTTCGAGCTTCACCAGGTCCGCGACCTGGGCCACGGCCGCCAGGGACGCCGTGGCGTAGTCGATGGCGGCGGCCAGGCCGTGGGTGCGCCGGATCATCGAGTACACAGTGGACTGGAGTGCGGTGACCTTGGCGGTGTTGTTGCCGGACACGCCGGACGCCACGTGGCCGGCCTCCAGCACCACGACGTTCAGGCCGCGGCGCTTGAGCAGCAACGCGGTGGTGAGGCCGGTGATGCCACCGCCGACCACGGCCACGTCGTAGGTGTGCTCGCCGGTCAGAGGTGGCCGGGGTGCGTCGAGCGCGGCAAGCCAGAGCGACTGGTCAGCGGTGGTCGTCATGGCGGCCGGATACCCGGCGTCCGGAGTGGGTATGCGACCTGCATGGGCAAGCACCGGGTAGTCGTTGTCGGTGGCGGGTTCGGCGGGCTGGGCGTCGTGCGCGGGCTGAAGCGCGCGGACGCCGAGGTCACGTTGATCGACCGCACGAACCACCACCTGTTCCAGCCGTTGCTCTATCAGGTGGCGACCGCGTTGCTGCCCTCGGGCGACATCGCGCCGGCGTTCCGGGCGATCCTGCGCAAGCAGCGCAACGCCCGTGTGCTCCTCGGCGAGGTGACCGGGTTCGACGCGGCCAACCGGCGAGTCCACGTCACCTGCCGGACGGGACGTCACGCCAGGTCGAGTACGACACGCTGGTCGTGGCGGCAGGAGCACGCGACAGCTACTTCGGGCACGACGACTGGGCGGAGTCGGCGCCGCCGATGAAGACCCTGGAACAGGCGATCGGCCTGCGCTCGAAGCTCCTGCGGGCGTTCGAGACGGCGGTGGCGGCCGACGATCCGAAGCAGTGGCTGTCGTTCGCGGTGGTCGGAGCGGGACCGACCGGTGTCGAGCTGGCGGGGCAGCTCGCGGACCTCGCGCGGCGGGCGTTGAAGGGGCAGTTCCGCGAGATCGATCCGCGGGACATCCGGATCACGCTGCTGGACGCCGTGCCGCACGTGCTGCCGCCGTTCTCGGCGCCACTGCGGGAGCACACGCGGATGAAGCTGGAGCAGCTCGGCGTGACCGTGATGGTCGGTGCCGCGGTCGAGTCGGTGGACGCCGAAGGCCTCACCACCAAGGACGGCGACAGGGTCGAGGCGCGGACGATCATCTGGGCGGCCGGTGTGCAGGCTTCTCCGCTGGCGCGCAAGCTCGCCGAGGCCACCGGCGCTGAGGTCGATCGCAAGGGCCGGATTCTGGTGAATCCCTCGGACTGTTCCGTGACTCGCGAGGTCTACGCGATCGGCGACATGGTGAACCTGAACGACCTGCCGGGGATCGCCGAGCCCGCCATCCAGGAAGGGCACCACGTCGCCAGCGTGATCAAAGCACGCCTGAACGGGCGGGAGACCAAGCCGTTCAAGTACCTCGACCTCGGCACGATGGCGACGATCTCGCCTGGTGACGCCGTCGCCGACATCAAGAAGCTGCGGCTGAAGGGCCTGACCGGCAAGGTGGCGTGGGCCGTCGTGCACATCGCGTTCCTGGTCGGGTGGCGCAACCGGGTCGCGGTGCTGACGCAATGGGCGTGGAACATCGTCACCGGCCGTCGCACGCAGCCGATCATTCTGGAACCGATGCATGCGATAGAGCGGAAATAGCAGGCGCGTCTACCGTCCACGAAAGCCGAAGGCTGGGTCGGTGCTCTCCGTGGTGGACAAGCGGAAGTGGACGTATGTCGAACCTGGTGAACCAACTGCCCGTCGAGGTCGTGCGCTGGCCGGTGGACGCGGCGGCACGGGAGGCGTGCCAGCGCAGCGGGACGTTGTGCCTGCTGGTGCTGGAGAAGAACGTGCCCGCGCCCGTGCTGACGGACATGCGAGAGGACTGGGTCCGCGCGCCCGTGGCGCACCAGGACCTCGCCGTGCGCATCGCGATGTTGCGCGCCCGCGCGGCGCGGTACGCCGTGCCGGAGCTGGACATGTCCGGCATCCTGCGGTTCCGCTCGCGTTCCGTGGTGCTGTCGCCGACCGAACGCGCACTCGTCGCCGAGCTGCTCAGACGTTTCCGCTCGCTGACCACGCGCGAGGACCTGTTGCTGTGCCTGCCCACCAAGGACGGCGACACCAGCAACGCGCTGCACCTGCACATCATGCGGTTGCGGCGGCGGATCGCGCCGATCGGCCTGGTGATCAAAACCCTGTGGAACCAGGGATATCAGCTCGGTCCGGCAGGTTCCTAGTGACGGGGCAGGGGGTAACCAACCGGCGTGAACACGGAGCTGCTGGGCATCTACCTCAACGACCACCTCGCCGGAGCGATGGCGGGCACTGAACTCGCCCGCCGCATCAGCCGCACACACCCCGAACTGCGCGTGCTCGCGGACGACATCGAGGCCGACCGCAAGGAGCTGCTCGACGTCATGCGCTCGTTCGGCGTCGAGCCGCGCCCGCACAAGGCGGCGATCGGCTGGCTCACCGAGAAGGCGGGCAGGCTCAAGTTCAACGGCAGGGTGCTGGGCCGCTCGCCGCTGAGCGACGTGCTGGAGCTCGAGACCCTGCGCATCGGCATCGAGGGCAAGGCCGCGATGTGGCGGACGCTGCAAACGTTGCCTGGTGTCGACGCGGAACGGCTGGACCGGTTGCTGCGCCGCGCCGAGGGCCAGGCGGGTGTCGTCGACCAGCACCGGCTTCGCCTTGCGCCACAGGCCTTCAACGCGCCGCCCATTTCCGGTGTCGACGTCGAGCGCACGTTCACCGTCGCGTCCTCGCCCGAGGGCGTCGTCGAGTACCTGCGCGACTTCGCCCGCGCCGAGCAGTGGGATCCGGGCACCGTGTCGTGCACGCGTCTCGACGAAGGACCGGTGAAGGTCGGCGCGCGGTGGCACAACGTGTCGGCGTTCTTCGGCCGCAAGGCCGAGCTGGTGTACGAACTGACCCGCGACGACCCGGACGGCCTGCGGTTCGTGGGCCGCAACGACACCGCCACCTCCACGGACGACATCTCGATCACCCCGGGTTCGGCACCAGGCACGACCAGGATCAGCTACCACGCCCACGTCGAGTTCAACGGGCTGGCGAAGCTCGGGGCACCGGTGGCCAAGCTGGCGCTGGAAAAGCTCGGCAACGACACCGAGAAGAACCTGATCCGCGTGCTCGGCTCCGTGCGGTAAAGACAAAGGAAAATCGCAGGTCAGACGCGATTCCCCGTTCTGATCGTGATCTCTAGACTCCCTCGCGCCGGTTGGTGAGACAGGCCTTCCTCCTGTTCCCTCCGGCCAGAACACAGAGGGAGAACTGGGGTGTTCGAGAACAACGTCACACGGCGCGGCTTCGTCACGGGCGCGGCGGCCGTCGCCGGTCTCGCCGGTCTGTCCACCATCGCGCCGGGGCTGGCCAGTGCCGACCCGAAGATCAACGATCAGCACACCGAGGCGGAGATCCAGGCCGCCGAGGCCGGTGCGCTGGCCATGATGACGTTCCAGAAGATCGACGGCACGCCCGTCTACTACTGGCGCTCCAACCGCGGCAACACCACCGCGCGCAACTGGCAGGCCACCGACGCGTTCTACAACGCGCTCGTCGCCTGGATCCGGGACCTGCGCTCGCTGTCGTCGGGCTACGGCTCGATCAGCTACATCGTCTCCGCCGGTTTCTACGTCAACAAGCCCGGCCAGCACGGCGCCGGCACCGCGATGGACCTCGACCACGTCCGCTGGTCCGGCGGCAACACCATCTCGCCGCTCGACAAGCACCACGCATCGAGCAACGCCGCGATCCGCAAGCGTTACCTCGCGACGGAGGCCGTGTGCCGCCGCCGGTTCCGCTACGTGCTCGACGGCTGGTACAACGCCGACCACGCCGACCACATCCACTCCGACTTCGGTGGCATGCCGGTCCGCGTGCTCAAGGACTCCGAGTCCGACACCAAGTTCGTCCAGGCCGTGTGCAACAACTTCCGCGCTTCCGGTCTGGTGATCGACGGCGACTGGGGCACGAACACGCAGAACGCGTTCAACGGTCTCAAGTCGAAGCTAGGCGTGACGGGCGACCCGCACACCAGTTCGTCGGTGTGGCAGAGCATGCTGTCGAAGATCGCGACCAAGGGCTTCGCGAACCAGAACATCTGATTTGGCACAGCAGAAGGCCCCTTGGTCTCGTTCGGCAGGAGACCAAGGGGCCTGGCGGCCTTGCCTGGATGCTGTCGACCGTTCCTGCTTGCCTGTTCTTACTTGGGGCACTTCTTCCACGCGAAGTGGTAGATGGTCTCGATCGAGCCGTCAGTCGAGTCCATCGCCATGAAGCTGGTCTTCTTCGGGTCTGACGTGCCCTTGTCCACCCGCAGCTCGGTGTTGATGTTGAAGTTCCGCTTCGCGCCGCAGGGGTGGTAGATGATGGACGCGACGTCGGTCTTGTGCGTGACCTGCCAGTCGTCGCTCAGCGCGCCGTTCCAGGTCTTCGACCGCTGGTCGTTGTCCGACATTCCCTGGAAGTAGTAGCTCGCCTTTTGCGTCCCCTTCGCTCCCCTTTCCAGGTGGGCGAAGCCTCTGTAGTCGGCCTGCGCGATTCCGTAGGTGAACCCGCCCGGCACGTTCACCTTGAGGTTCAGCTGGCAGTTCTTCCTGAAGTCGGTCGGCTTCGACTGAGGACCGACCTGGGCCATGTAGTCGCTGTAGGTGACCGTGAAAGCCTTGTTGTCAGGGGAGACGGCGATGGCCGCCGTGCCGATGCGGCAGCCGGAGCCGTTGACCGTGACGACGTCGATGGTGATCTGGCCCGTCGGGGGCGGATCCGCGACCGGGGGAAAGACGATGGTGGACAGAGCCAAGCCGGCCGCAGCCAACGTGCTAATCATGGGACACCTTTCCGAATGTGCAGGACATGTCGGGCGGCGTGGTACGAGACCGTATCGGAAAGGGTGTTAACGAACGTCCGCCAACCAGAGCAACATTGCCGGGCGTTAGCGCAGGTGAATGCGCATCGACCATTTGTTACCTTTTGTGTTCGATCGGTTACTGCACCAAAGTGCAGTCTGGAGGCGTCGTCGGTTAATTGCCATCCGTACCGAAAGAACGCTATTCAGAAACCTGATGCTCCAGGCCGTGCGCGAATGTAACACGCCTCGAACGGAGTAGTGGGGGTCTGAGATGCGGAACTCAATTGGTGAAGTGTCCACACCTGTGAACCGGCGGACACGACAAGGGCGCATCCACCGATGGATGCGCCCTTGTGGGTGAAACTCGTGCTGGAGCGGTTTACCGCTGGTTGCCGTTGCCCATCGAGCCGCCGAGACCGAAGAGGATGCGCTGGATGAGCTCGGGATCGACGTCCGGCTCGTCGCCCAGCGCCTCGGCGGCGGGGGAGCGGCGCGGCTCACGCCGGGGCAGCGGCACCGCGTTGGCGTTCACGCCGGTCGGCAGCGGGAGCTCACACCAGATCAGCTTGACCCCACCACCGAGCTGCAGCTCGCCGGTGCGCAGATCGGGAGAGGTCGGCGGCATCGTGAACCTGGCCGCCTCCAGCTCGACGACGAGGTAGTCGCCGCTCAACCGCAACCGCAGCGTGATCAACCGCGAGGTCTTGGGATCCGCGGAGTCGATGGCCGCCTCGACGAGCGCACACGCGATGCCGGAGCAGTCCGCGATCATGTTGCGCAGCCGCCACTCGCTGAGCGTGAAGCGCACGAACAGATCCGCGCAGTTCACCGCGGTGGGCAGCGCGATGAGTGTCAGGTCGTCGACCTGGGCGGTCTGGGCGTTCGCCTGCATGCTGCCTCCGTTTCGCGTCCAGCGCGCGATTCCAACGACGGTCACCCGAATGGTCGTCGAGGTGTGCGGGAATCTACATGGGTATACGGAGGAAGCAATCGCCTGGTTGACTCACCCGTCAAAAGTCACGTCCGGGTCACGGTGAGAGGCCCCGGCGCTCACTTTCAGTAGAACGCCGGGCGCGCTCCGTGATCATTTTGGCTCAGCATCGCTTCCAGGCGAACTGGTAGCGGGTGTTGACGCTGCCGTCGGTGGAGTCCATCGACACGAACGCCGGCTGGTTCGAGGAGTTCGTGAACGCGCGGACCTCGGTGTTGACGTTGAGGTGCCGCACCATCCCGCAGGGCGCGAAGACGATCTCCGCGACGTCGGTGGAGTCGGTGAACTGCCAGTTGTCGCTCTTGGGGCCGGGGATGTTGTGCGTGCTCGTGCCCGTCGAGGACGAGCCGGAGAAGTAGTAGCTGGCGCGTTGCATGCCCTTCGCGCCTCTGGGTAAGTGCGCGAACCCGCGGTAGTCGGCCTTCGCGATCCCGAAGGTGAACCCCTGCGGGTAGTGCACGCGCAGGTTCAGCTGGCAGTTCTTGCGGAACTGCGTCGGTGTCGATCCCGCACCGGCCTGTGCCGTGTAGTCGCTGTAGGTGACCGTGAATGCCGTGTTGTCGTCGGCGACAGCGACCGCCGCCGTTCCGGCGGGGCAGCCGGAACCGTTCACCGTGACGACGTCGACCGTGATTTTGCCGGGCGGAACCACATCGGCTGTGCTCGGCGCCTCCGGGGCGACGAGAAGAGACAGTGCCAAACCCGTAGCTGCCATCGCACTGAGCATGAGGCGCCTTTCATTTCGGGGGATGATGGCGGCGTGGCAGGGACGTTATCTTAAATGGACTTAAGCCGTGGACAGCCGACCGGGCGAACTTAAATATATTTAAAACGGATTAATCGTCTGAACGGTGGATTGGCGACGGCGGGCGGTCGGCTAACTTCGTGTCAGGTCGCGAAAAACGATCACACAGACCTCCTGAATACGCCGGTCCCCACACCAGGCGCCGAGAGCCCCGGCTGATCCACCTCTTACACCGGTGTGGGAAGGCAAGCGCGCACTGCTCATCGGGTTCCTTCCTCCTGCTCGGAACTCGGTGGTGCGGCAGCGGTGCGGCGCAGCCGGCCGGTGCCCGCCGGCGGCGTCGGACCCGTCCCACGGTCCGCACGCCGCCGGCGGTGTTCCTTTTTCGGCCCCACAAGGGTCCTAGAGCCTCCGGAGCCTCAATTGCACGCGTGCCCCACCCAGCGGCCCGCGGTCGACGTGGAGAGAGCCACCCGTGCTTTCCGCGGCGCGGCGGGCGATGTCGAGCCCCAGCCCGGTGGAACCACCACCACTGGCGCCGCGCCGCACCGCGCGTTCGGTGTCCGCGATGCCGGAACCGGCGTCCTCGACCACGAGCGCCACCAGATCGGCCTGGTGCACCAGCGTCACGGCGAACCGCGTGCCCTCCGGGGTGTACCGGAAGACGTTGCCCAGCAACGCGTCCAGCGCGGCGGTGAGATCGGTGCGGGCGAGCGGCACGTGCGCGGGCCTGTCGGCGCCCCTGACCGTCCACGGTCGTTCCTGGTCGTCGGCGAGCGCGGACCAGAACACCAGACGATCGCGGACGACTCCCGCCGCGTCGACACCACGGCTGTCGGGCTGCAGGCCGGACCGCGCCGCCTTGATGATCTCGTCGACCTCCCTCTCAAGGCCCTGGACGGCCTCTCGGACGCGGTCAGCGCCGCTGCCCCCTCCGAGAGTGTCCGCGTCCAGGAGAAGGGCCGTGAGAGGCGTTCTGAGGCGATGCGAAAGATCGGCGACCACCTCGCGTTCGGACGCGAGCAGATGCCGGACCCGTTCGGCCATGGTGTTGAACGCCTTGCCGACCTCCGCGAGCTCCGGCGGTCCCTTGACCGGAACGCGGACGGTGAGGTCGCCCTGGCCCATCCTCCGCGCGCCGTCCGCGAGTGCTCGCGTCGCTTTGACGGCCCGCGCGCCCAGCCGGTCCGCGACGAACACCGACACGGCGACGAGGCCGACCGCGACGCCGGCCAGCGCCCACCAGGTGCCCATGACCCCGTGGGTGAGCTGTTCCCTCGGGACGAACGCCTCGACGATCGCGACCTCGTTGACCACCGCGATGGGCTGCAGGTAGGCCACGCCGTCCGGACGTTGGACGGTGGCGGCCTTCGCGAGTCGCTGCGCCTCCTTGAAGTCGTTCGCGGTGATGTGCGAGGTGCCGATCGTGGTCGGCCCGTTGAAGTGCACGGCGAGCCGCTGTTGTGCGCCGTAGCTGGTGCTCATGATCGCCTGGCGGATCACCGGCGCCTTCTTGTCGGCGATCACCAGGGCGGGCGTGAGCGCGTTGGCCTGCTTCTGGGCCTCGTTGATCGCGCGGTCGTACGCCGCCTCCTTGACGACGATCGCGAGCGGGATCAGGAAAGCCAGTGCCACCAAGCTGGTCGCCGCGAGAGCGACCAGCACCAGTGACCGCCTCATCTCGGTGCGACCAGACGCACGCCGACCCCGCGCACCGTGTGCAGATAACGCGGCTGCGCGGCCCGTTCACCGAGCTTGCGGCGCAGCCACGACAGGTGGACGTCGAGCGTCTGGTCATCGCGGGTGGACGGCCACAGGTTCGCGAGGATCTCGGCGCGCGGGACCACCTCGCCCTGACGTGCCGCGAGATAGGAGAGCAGCTCGAACTCCTTGTGCGTCAACGAGAGTTCGCGTCCGTCCACAGTGGCCCTGCGGAGGTTCACGTCGATCTCCAGCCCGCCGACCACGAGCTGCTTGCTGTCACGCGCCCTTCTGAGCACGGCCTGCACACGGGCGCCGAGGTGCTCGCTGGAGAACGGTTTGACGAGGTAGTCGTCCGCGCCCGCGTTGAGCAGCCGGATGATCTCGGCCTCGTCGTCGCGGGCGGTCGCGATCACCACCGGGGTGTTCGTGACGCCGCGGATCATCCGCAGCGCGTCGCCGCCGTCGAGGTCGGGGAGCCCGAGGTCGAGCACCACGACGTCGTAGTTGTGGGCGGTGACTTCGCGCAAAGCCTCGATCGCGAGCGCGACACCGTGCACGATGTGGCCCTGGCCGGTGAGAGCGCGCATGATCGCCGCTCGCACCACCGGGTCGTCCTCGACCAGCAGTACCGATGCCATGTTATGGGAGGGTCGTCGCAGTGAGACGGTCGATCGGATACCTGGTCGCCTGGGCGGTGGTGACCGCCGTCGCCGTCGGACTGTCGTGGTTCGGCATCCGTTCGGCGATGGAACCGGCGCCGGTGGCCGCCGTGGAGTCCACGACGGGGCCAGGTGTGCTGCCGATGCCGACCGTCACCTCGATCAGCGTCGCGGTGCCCGATCCGGGCCCCTCGCTCAGCTCGTCCCCTGTCACGCCCTCGTCCACCAGGCCTCCCGTTGTCAGCTCGTCTGTTCCGGCTCCTCCCAGTAGTACGGATGGGCGTCCCACCTCGGCTCAACTTCCCGCGGGGGAATGGCAGTCGGACGGCTCCTACGTCCACGCGTTCCACCTGCGGGGCGGTGACGCGGTCGTGCGCTACCGCCCAACGGGGGTGGAGGCGCTGTCGGCCACTCCCGCGGACGGGTGGTCGGTGGCCGTGGAACAGCCCGGCGGGCCGCTGGTGGTGAACTTCCGCAACGCCGCGGGGCGCCTCTCCCGCTTGGAGGCGACCTGGAGCAACGGCCCCACGGCGCGCGTGATCGAGAAGTGACTACAGGCCGATGGCCTTGGAGATCTGCGCGGGCTTGAGGACGCGCAGGATCGCCTCGAACAGGTAGTAGTCGCCGTAGGGCAGGGAGACCTCGACGCCGTCCTCGGACGGGCGGTTGCGGGTGCCGCGGGCCATGATCGCCTCCGCGCGCGCCGACTTGGTGGTCAGACACGTGCCGACCAGGCCGTCGAGGATCTTCAGCGCCCGGTCGCGGTAGCGGTCGGAGCCGGTGACCTTGGCCAGGTCGAGCAGACCGCACGCCATGATCGCGCCCGCCGACGAGTCCTTGATGTCGTTGGCGCCCAACGGGGAGCGGTAGTCCCACACCGGCACGTGGTCCGGGGTGAGGGCGCTCAGCGCGAAGTCGGCCATCCTGCGAGCCGTGTCGCGGAACTCGCGCAGGCCCGTGCGGCGGTACATCGTGGTGAAGCCGTAGATGCCCCACGCCTGGCCGCGCGCCCAGCACGAGGTCGGGCTGTAGCCCTGAACGGTGTTCGGGCCGATCGGCGCGCCCGTGTCGGGGTTGAAGTCGAACACGTGCGGCGTCGAACCGTCCGCGCGCAGGAAGTGCTGCTGAGTCGTTCTGGCGTGGGCGATCGCGATGTCGATGAACTTGCGGTCGCCGGTCTGCTCGGTGGCGAACGCGAGCAGGTCCAGGTTCATCATCGTGTCGATGATGACGCGGCCCGCGTTGCCCGGCGTGCCGAGCCTTCCCCACGCGCGGATGTACTTGCCGACGGGGTTCCAGCGCTGGATCAGCGTGTTCGCCGCGTCGACCGCGCCGTCACGCCACTTGGTGGCGCCGGTGAGCCGGTACGCGGTGACCCAGGACGGGTAGAACAGGAACCCCAGGTCGTGGTCGCGGGGCTCGAGCCGGCGCGGCGCCAGCCTGTCGTTCGCGGCCTCGGCCAGCGCGCGGAACCGGGCGTCGCCGCTGTCGAGGTGCGCGAGCCACAGGGTGCCGGGCCAGAAACCACCGATCCAGCCGCCGTCGGCGACGTAGGTCCACTTCTCGAACCGGGTGATCTCCGGGAACGACGTGATGCCCGGTGCGACGGCCCTCAGCTTGGCAAGGCCGTAGTCGAGTGCGCCGCGGAGTGTGGCCGGGGAGGCCGCGGCCTCCCCGGCACCGAATGCGATCCCGGCTCCGGTGAGCAGGGGAGTGGCCGCGGCAGACGCCAGAAGGGTGCGTCGAGACAGATTCACGAGACCGTCCAGTCCCTTTCATGTCCTTGCGCCCGGCGACACCCTGCCAGATCCGATCAAGGACTGTAAAGAGACGTCAAATATTGATTCTTCCACCTTGTCTCAGGCCGCTGACCGGCCAAAAGGGTCAGATATGTGAACTTCCCGCATTCCCACGTTGTAACGCGAATTGTTCACAAGGATGAACGATTTCGCGCTCAGGCCTGCCACATCGCGAAAGGCACGTCGATCTCGTCCCGGCTCAGGCCTCCGTGCTCGAACTTCGCGGAGGGGTCGGGGATCGGGAACCTCGGGGAGGCGGCCACCGCCACGACCGGGCCGGCCTCCGGCTGCGGCAGACCGAGGTCGGTGGCGTGGTGCACGGTCGCCGCGGCGCCCAGAGTCGTTGCCACGCGGTCGAAAACGGCTTCCAAGCGGTCAGGTTTCGGGTAGAGCCACCTGGTGCGCGCCGCGCCGCCGGACGGGATCACGCACTCCTCGCGCACGATCGCGTCCCAGGCCTCGACCAGCTCCGGATCGGGATCGACGGGGACCAGCCCGTGGTCGGAGTGCGCCACGACGGTCCAACCCTGTGCGGCCCAACGGGAAGCGTGCGCGTCGAGGCGCAGCATGGCCTCGTGCACGGACTCGTCGTACCCGTTGCGGTGCACGTGGTCGTCGATGTTGACGTAGGTCCAGAGGAACCTGGCGTCCGGCAGCGCCTTGTCCAGGTCGGCCACCACGTTGGCGACCAGCAGCGGCGGATCTTCCGCCTGGGCGGTGAGTTTGTGCCTCGGGGGCGCGGGTACCCGGTTGCACCCCCGCAGGAGGGCCTGAGCCCAGGTGCCTTCCAGGAGGTCGAGCTCGCGCGCGAGAACGGTGGCGCCGTGCCGTTCCAGAACGGTCGGCAGATCCGGGATCACCGGCGAGCCGTTGATGGCGTGCACGAGGCCGGATCCGTTGCGGTACACCGTTCCTGGCACTCGGTGGACGTCGGCGGGAACGCCGGTCAACGCCGTCAGCCAGGCCGTCGCGGACGTGGACGGCACGGTCGAGGAGAGCGTGGAAACGGAGGCCGACAGCCAGGATTGTTTGGCCACGTCCGATGAGAGACCGTCCACTGCCAGGACGACTACGCCGCGGTCTGCCGTTCTGAGGGCGTGTTCGAGCCGGGAAGGTATCTCCGCCAGTGACATCGGGCGACTGTAACGCATCTCATCAGCCAAGGATTGCCTGATCGGGGGCTAAGTTCCGCACAATTGGCGCCGATGGGGTAAAGAAGACTTGGTAGAAGGAAGGTGGCGGATGTCGGTCGGGGTTCTGGACGTCGGGTGCTTCAGCGCACACCTGGTTGTCGTGGAACGAGACCTGATGCGTCCGCTGGTGTCCCACAAGGTGCGGCTGCGGCTGGACCGGGAGCTGGACTCCGACGGGGTCATCAGCCGGGACGGCATCGAGTCGTTGTGCGCCGCGGTGCTCGCCGCGCGCAAGAAGGCCGGCGATGTCCCCTTCCTGCCCTTCGCCACGTCGTCCGTGCGTGACAGCTCGAACGCCGACGAGGTCATGTGCAAGGTCGCCAGACGCACCGGCGTCGAGCTGAAAGTGTTGTCAGGCAAGGAAGAAGCGCGATTCTCGTACACAGCGGCACGGCACTGGTTCGGCTGGGGCGCCGGGCCGATGGTGGTGCTGGACGTCGGCGGCGGCACCGTCGAGCTGGCGTCGGGGTCGGGCGTCGAGCCCGACTTCGCGTTGTCGTTGCCTTTGGGGGCAAGGACTTTGACCCGGACGGGGCTGAACGTGCAGGACATGCGAGCCGAGGTCGGAGAACGGATTTCCGAGGCTTTCCCGCGCGATGACAGCGCTCGCGCGATCGGGTGCTCGAAGGTGTTCGAACAGCTGGCCAGGCTCGCCGGAGCGCGCAACGGCACGTACGTGGCGCGGCAGTTGCGGCTCAAGGACCTGGAGAAGTGGATTCCACGTCTCGCGAAGCTGTCGGTGCGCGAACGCGCCGCACTGCCGGGGATTTCCCGCCACCGTGCCCAGCAGTCGCTGGCGGGCGCGGTGGTCGCGGAAGCGTTGATGAAGGTGTCAGGACACGACGTCGTGGACATCTCGCCGTGGTCCACCAAGGAAGGTCTGCTGCTCGACCTCGTGGAGCGCTCCCGCTCCAGACGCGAGTCAGCGGCCTAACAGGCGCTGAGCGCGGTGACGGCGTCGTCGACGTCGTTGAACAGGAGCAGCAGCTGGTCGACAGCCGTCATTTCCAAGGGGCGCAACACAACTCTGGAGTCGCTGACGACGCCGAACTTGACGCCGAGCTCGTCGGCCTGTGCCTGAGTCTCCACGAGGGCGCGGATTCCCTCGGATCCGAAGAACCGCACTTCCCGGAGGTCGACCACCAACGCGGGCGGCTTGCGGTCGAGCAGCTCGGCGAGTCTGCTGGTCACCGGCGCGGAGGACATCATGTCGATCTCGCCTGTGAGAGCGACGATCGGGATGGACTGGATGTAGGTCGTTCGCTGTCGAAGTTGGTTCATGTAGGACTCCCGTCCGCACCGAAGGTACGCGCCTTCGAGTGACGACCACAAGCTGAGGCGGTTTTCACCAGGCCACGGCGGGTACACGGCCAGTGACCGCAAAAACCCTGATAGACGAGGAGGAACCGTGTCGACCACGGAAACCGGTCACGTCACGGGTACGAAGGACAAGGACTACAACATCCTGTGGTTCACCGAGGCGTGTCTCGACAACGCGCTGCGTCTCGAGACGTTCATCCAGGACGCGGAACGCGAAGGCGACCGCGAGCTGGCGGAGTTCTTCAAGAAGGCGCAGACCGACAGCCGCAAGGGTGCAGAGCAGGGCAAGCGCCTGCTGGCCACGCGTCTGTCCGGCTGAGCGGGAAGACCTGTTCTGACGCCGGCGGGGTGTCTCTCTCCCGTCGCACCCCGCCACCCGTTCTCAGGACACGAGCTCGGCCCAGACCACCTTGCCGTCCTTGCCCGGTGTCGTGCCCCATCGCACGCTCAACGCCTGCACCAGCTGCATCCCCCGGCCACGCGCCGAACTGGGGTTCACGGGTCTCAGCTGTGGTTGCTTCGGCGACTCGTCGTGCACCTCGACGAGCATGCCGCTCGTCGTCCTGCTCACGGTGAGTGTGATCGGTCCCTCACCGTGGTCGATCCCGTTGGAGACGAGCTCGGTCACCACGAGCTGCGCATCGTCCGCGAGGTCCTCCGGCAGCTCCCACGAGGCAGCGGCCTCGCGCACCACCTGACGTGCGCGAGCGCACGACCCGCCCTCGGCGGACAGGGTCACCCGCACCTCAGCCAGTGGGTCGTTCAACACAAGGCGCATCGTCGCACATCCGGGGTGTCGTTCGGATCTTTCAGCCCCCCGGTGGTCGCATGCTCGGACGCCGTGCTGCACGATTTGGGTCGCACGAGTCGGGCGTGGCGGAAGGAACGGCGACGATGGAGCTCAACGTCGGCAGCGAGGTCCAGCGGGGATGGCGAGTGCTCGCCGTCGCCGGTGAGCTGGACATCGACACCGTCCCTGTGCTGTCCGCACGGCTTGACGCGGACGTCACAGGTGCTCACGCTGTGCTGGATTTGTCCGAGTTGCAGTTCATGGACTCGACAGGGCTGGCGCTGGTGCTGGAGTGGCATCGGCGGCTGGCCGAGGCTGGAGGGCAGCTTCGGATCGCCGCCACCCAGCCGCCGGTCCGGCGGCTGTTCGACCTCGCCGACGTGGCAGAGGTCCTGAGCCTGCACGAGACGGTGGACGCCGCGGTTCAGGCCTCCGCCGACACCCCCAGGTAGTAGGCGATCAGCCTGATCAGGTGTTCGGTGTCGACCGGCTTCGTGACGTAGTCGGTGGCGCCGGACGCCAGCGACTTCTCGCGGTCGCCCTTCATGGCCTTCGCCGTGACGGCGATGACCGGCAGGTCCGCGTAGCGTTCCATGGCGCGGATGGCCGAGATCGTCGCGTTGCCGTCGAGCTCCGGCATCATGATGTCCATCAGGACGATGGCCACGTCGTCGTACTGCTCCAGGGCGCGTACGCCCGTGATGCCGTTGTCGGCGTAGATGGCTTCGAGGCCGTGTAGCTCCAACACACTCGTCAGGGCGAACACGTTGCGCAGGTCGTCGTCCACGACCAGCACCTTCTCGCCGTGGAAGCGGATCGAGCCGGACGCGGCCAGAACCGGGGCCGGGGTGACGATCGGGGTCGGTTCCGGCAGGACGAAGGTCTCGGAGACGACCTTGCCGAGCGGCAGGCAGAGGGTGAACGTCGAGCCGATACCCGGTTCGGAACGCACGCGCAGGGCGCCGTTCAGCAGTTGCGCCAGCTCACGGCTGATGGACAGGCCCAGGCCGGTGCCGCCGTACTTGCGGGACGTGGTGCCGTCCGCCTGCTGGAACGCCTCGAAGATGACGGCGAGCTTCTCGGCCGGGATGCCGATACCCGTGTCGTGCACGTCGAACGCCACTGTGGACGGATCGTCCATGCGCACGTGCAGGCGGATTCCACCGTCGTGGGTGAACTTCACGGCGTTGGACAGCAGGTTGCGCAGGATCTGCTGCAGGCGGTGCTCGTCGGTGTGCAGGGTCTCCGGGACGTTCGGGTCGACCCGCACGGAGAACTCGAGGTTCTTCTCCGCGGTCAGGGGCAGGCAGAGGGTCTCGACGTAGCGGACCAGCTCGTCGAGGCGGACCGGGTCCTCGTGCAACGTCATGTGGCCGGCCTCGACCTTGGTGAGGTCGAGGATGTCGTTGATGAGCTGCAGGAGGTCGGAGCCCGACGAGTGGATCGTGCGGGCGAACTCGACCTGCTTGGGGTTGAGGTTGCCGTCGAGGTTGTCCGCGAGCAGCTTGGCCAGGATCAGCAGCGAGTTCAGCGGCGTCCGCAGCTCGTGGGACATGTTGGCCATGAACTCGGACTTGTACTTCGACGCGGTCTGGAGCTGCCGCGCGCGGTCTTCCAGCTCCTCGGAACCGGCCCTGAGCTCGGTGGTCAGGCGCTGCGACTCGACCAGCAGGGCATCGGTGCGCGAGTTCGCGAGCATCGTGTTCACGTTGACGCCGATGGCCTCCTTGAGCTGGTCGAGGAGGTCGAGGTGGACGTCGGTGAACTCGTTGAGGGACGCGAGCTCGATCACGCCGAGGGTCTCGCCCTGGAACAGGATCGGCAGTATCACCAGGTTGACCGGCGCGGACTCGCCCAGAGCGGACGACACGGTGAGATAGCCGGGGGGCACCTGGGTGACCAGGATCGTCTTCTTCTCCAGCGCGGACTGGCCGACGAGCGACTCGCCCATCGCGACACGGGTCGCGCGAGCGGCGTCCAGCCGGAAGCCGTACGAGGCGGTGAGCTCCAGCGTCTGCTTGGAGTCGTCGTCCTCCTGGATCTGGAAGAACGCGCCGTGGTGGGCGCTGACCAGCGGCGTCAGCTCGCTCATGATCAACGAGGCCAGCGCGCGCAGGTCGCGGTGGCCCTGCATCAGGCCGGACAGCCGGGCCAGGTTGGTCTTGAGCCAGTACTGCTCGCGGTTCGCGCGGGTCGTCTCCTTCAGGTTCGCGATCATCTGGTTGACGTTGTCCTTGAGCTCGGCGAGCTCGCCGGACGCGTCGACGGTGATCTGCCTGGTCAGGTCGCCCGCGGTCACGGCGGTGGCGACGGCGGCGATCGCGCGCACCTGGGTGGTCAGGTTCGAGGCCAGCTGGTTGACGTTGTCGGTCAGCTTCGACCACGTACCGGCCACGCCGTCGACCTCGGCCTGGCCGCCGAGCTTGCCTCGGTGCCGACCTCGCGGGCGACGCGGGTGACCTCGTCGGCGAAGCTCGACAGCTGGTCGACCATCGTGTTGATCGTGGTCTTGAGCTCGAGGATCTCGCCGCGGGCCGAGACGTCGATCTTCTTCGTCAGGTCGCCCTGGGCGACGGCGGTGGTGACCTGGGCGATGTTGCGGACCTGGTTCGTCAGGTTGTCCGCCATGAAGTTCACCGAGTCGGTGAGGTCCTTCCACGTGCCGGCCACACCGGACACGCGCGCCTGACCACCGAGAATGCCCTCGGTGCCGACCTCGCGGGCGACGCGGGTGACCTCGTCGCCGAACGCGCGCAGCGTGTCGACCATGCCGTTCAGGGTCTCGGCGAGCGCCGCGACCTCGCCCTTCGCCTCGACGGTGATCTTCTTCGAGAGGTCGCCGTTCGCGACCGCGGTGGCGACGGCGGCGATGTTGCGGACCTGATTGGTCAGGTTGTCCGCCATCAGGTTGACGTTGTCGGTCAGGTCCTTCCACGTGCCGGCGACGCCCTGCACGCGGGCCTGACCGCCCAGGCGGCCGTCCGTGCCGACCTCGCGGGCGACGCGGGTGACCTCCTCGGCGAACGAGCTGAGCTGGTCGACCATCGTGTTGATCGTGGACTTGAGCTCGAGGATCTCGCCGCGCGCGTCGACTGTGATCTTCTGGGTCAGGTCGCCGTTGGCCACCGCGGTCGCGACCTGGGCGATGTTGCGGACCTGGTTGGTCAGGTTGTTCGCCATGAAGTTGACGTTGTCGGTCAGGTCGCGCCACGTGCCGGCGACGCCGGGCACCTGCGCCTGACCGCCCAGGCGGCCCTCGGTGCCGACCTCGCGTGCGACGCGCGTGGCCTCGTCGGCGAAGCTCGACAGCTGGTCGACCATCGTGTTGATCGTGGTCTTGAGCTCGAGGATCTCGCCGCGCGCGTCGACTGTGATCTTCTGGGTCAGGTCGCCGCGCGCGATGGCGGTGGTGACCTGGGCGATGTTGCGGACCTGGTTCGTCAGGTTGTCCGCCATGAAGTTCACCGAGTCCGTCAGGTCGCGCCACGTGCCGGCGACTCCGGGAACCTGGGCCTGACCGCCCAGCCGTCCGTCCGAACCGACCTCGCGGGCGACGCGGGTGACCTCGTCGGCGAAGGAGGAGAGCTGGTCGACCATCGTGTTGATCGTGGACTTGAGCTCGAGGATCTCGCCGCGCGCGTCGACTGTGATCTTCTGGGTCAGGTCGCCCTGGGCGACGGCGGTGGTGACCTGGGCGATGTTGCGGACCTGAGTGGTCAGGTTCTCCGCCATGAAGTTCACGTTGTCGGTCAGGTCGCGCCACGTGCCGCCGACGCCGGGCACCTTCGCCTGGCCGCCGAGCTTGCCGTCCGTGCCGACCTCACGCGCGACACGCGTGACCTCGTCCGCGAACGAGCTGAGCTGGTCGACCATCGTGTTCAGCGTGTTCTTCAGCTCCAGCATCTCGCCGGAGACGTCGACCGTGATCTTCTGGGTCAGGTCGCCGTTGGCCACCGCGGTCGCGACCTGGGCGATGTTGCGGACCTGGTTGGTCAGGTTGTTCGCCATCGAGTTGACGTTGTCGGTCAGGTCGCGCCAGGTACCGGCGACGCCGGGCACCTTCGCCTGGCCGCCCAGGCGGCCGTCCGTACCGACCTCGCGGGCGACGCGCGTGACCTCGTCCGCGAACGAGCTGAGCTGGTCCACCAGGCCGTTCACCGTCGAACCGAGCGTGGCGAACTCACCACGCAGCGTCTGGTCCGACATGCGCTTGGTCAGGTCGCCCTCGGCGACGGCGGCGAGCACGCGGCTCAGCTCGCTCGTCGGCCGCACCAGGTCCTCGACCAGGCCGTTCACCGAGTCCGCCATCAGCGACCAGCCACCGGCGGTGCCCGCGGGCGCCACCCGTTCGGTCAGCCTGCCCTCCTGGCCGACCGCCTGCCTGACCCTGCCCAGCTCACCGGCGAGCCACTGGTTGCGTTCCGCGATCTCGTTGAAGACGTCCGCGAGCGCCGACAGAGCCCCGTTCCCCGGCACCACCAGCCTGCGGCGGAAGTTGCCGTCACGCAGATCTCTCATCGCCGAGAGAACCCGATCGAGGGTCGCGTCCGTCTCTTCGTTGGCCGTGGTCACTCCAAGCCTCCGTGCCTCGGTGGTCGCAGCCAAGACTGCCACGTTAGGTTGGGAGCGAGGTAACTTGATGCCGCGATGCACGCCAACGACCCGCAGGAGGCCGTGATGACCCGGCCGGCTGCGCAGGACAAAAGCGGATGAGCAGCACCGTGGGCATCGACCTGGACGGCTGGCAGCGCCTGGTGGACGGGCTCCGCGAAGCCGTTCTCGTCGTCGACCCCGCCGGGGTGGTGCGCGTGCGCAACGCCGCGGCCGCCGGCCGGTTCCCCCGGCTGTGCCTCGGCGAGCGCTTCGACGTGCACGTCGCTGGTCGTCAGCTTGACCTCGGCGAGGGCTGGAGTGCCTGGTACTTCACGGACTCCGCACTCGACCACGCCCATCTGCGGCTCGCGGGCGGCACGTCGCGGCAGGACACGCTGAAGACCATCGTGCAGCTCGCCGCGGAACTGCTGGGCGAGCACTGCGTCGCCGTCGTGCCCGCCACGCGTGATCGCCTCGAATGGTGGCGGTGCGGCGGTGGCGAGCCTTCGGTCGCGCGCACGCCGCGCCGGGCCTCGGCGATCACCGAGGTGCTGACGGGTACTTCGACGCTGACCAGGATCACCTCTTTGGGTGAAGGTAGCTGGGGCGTGCCGGAGGACTTCGGCTGCGCTCTGGCCGTGCCGCTGGGCGTCGGCGGCGCGCTGGTCGTGCTGCGGCGGGGTGACTTCGCGCCGAACGACGTCGAGCGCGTGCGGCTGTTCGGCAAGCACGCCGCTGTCGCCCTGGAGTCCGCGTCGAAGCTCACCGAGCAGCAGCGGACGATCGACGTGCTGCGCTCGGCGCTGCTGCCGTTGCCGCTGCCCGAGGTGCGTGGCGTGTCGCTGGCGTCGGTGTTCATCCCGGCCCACCAGCGCGCACTGGTCGGTGGCGACTTCTACGACGTGCATCCGCGCACGGACGGCTCCGCGACGTTCGCGCTGGGTGACGTCTGCGGCCACGGCCTGGAGGCGGCCGTCCACAGTGGACGTGTGCGGCAGTCGCTGCAGGCGCTGTCCCTCGTCGAGACGAACCCGGTGCGGCTGCTGCACCTGCTGAACACCTCGTTGCGTGCCACCGGCTCCAAGCTCTTCACCACGATCGTCGTGGGCGAGCTCGTGCCGCTGGCGGCCGGGGGAGCGCGGCTCTCGCTCGCCTCCGGCGGCCATCCCGCACCGCTGATCCTGCGGGCGGACGGCACCGTGCAGGACGTGAGCGCGCCCGGCGCGATCGTCGGAATCCTGTCCGACGTCCGGTTCCACGGCGAGCAGGTGACGCTGGCGCCGGGGGACACGCTGGTGCTGTATTCCGACGGGTTCACCGAGGCCCGCGCGCACACCGACCGCACTGAGCTGTTCGGGGAACAGCGGCTGCGGGCGGTGCTGAAGGAGTGCAAGGGGTTGTCGGCGGAGGAGATCGCGCGGCACTGCGAGGAGGCCGTGCTCAAGTGGCTCGACCGCGATGATCACGACGATTTGGCGCTGCTCGCCCTGCAGGCGGTGTGAGAGTCCGCGGTGTGAGTGAAATTCCCGGTACAAGGGTTCATTGACCGTTCATTGGTCTCGACAGGTTGACCGGTTGAGATCTGCGCATGTCCCACTCACACGATCACCCGCACGGTGATCACACGCACCACCACCACGAGGTGGAGCCGGTCGAGGGAAGCTGGCTCGACCCCGAGGACGACCGTCCGTCGTCGGTCGAACGCCGCAAGTTCCTCGCCGGCCTGGGCATCGCGGCCGGTGCCGCCGGCGCGGTCGCCGTCGGTGCGGGCAAGGCCGAGGCCCACGTTCCCGTCAACCCGTGGGGTGGTGGTGAGCGCTGGTACGCGGGCGACCACCACATCCACACGCAGTACTCCGACGACGGCCAGTACCCGATCGAGCACCAGGTCCGGAAGGCTCACGAGTTCGGCCTCGACTGGGTCGTGATCACCGACCACGGCGGCCCCGCCCACCAGAAGTTCTCGATCGACCAGGTCACGCCGGACATCGAGCGCGCGCGTCGTGCGCAGCGCGACGTGCTGGTCTACCAGGGGCTGGAGTGGAACATCCCCGGCGCGGAGCACGCCACCGTGTTCCTGCCGCCCGGCAAGCACACCGTGGACATCCTCAAGGCGTTCGAGCTGTCCTACGACGGTCGCGTCGCCAGCAACACCGAGCCTTTGGCTCTGGCCGCGCTGCGGTACCTGGAAGCGCAAGTCCTCTCCGGACGGACCGAGATCGCGCTGATGTTCGCGAACCACCCGGCCCGTCGCGGCCTGGACAGCCCGCACGAGCTGCGCGGCTGGCGGGACGCGGCCCCCGGCGTCGCGGTCGGCATGGAGGGCGCGCCCGGCCACCAGGCGGCGGGCATCCCGAAGTCTCTTGGTGGCCCCGGCAGGGCACGCGGCTACTACGACCTCGCGGCCCCGCTGGCGGACTCGTTCCCCGGCTACCCGATGGAGTCCTACCGCACGCACGGCGGCTTCGACTGGATGACCGCTCGCGTCGGCGGCCTGTGGGACGCGCTGCTCGCCGAGGGCAGGCCGTGGTGGATCACGGCCAACTCGGACGTGCACCAGGTCTTCGGCGACACGCTCACGCCGGGCAAGCAGGACTACGCCACCACGGGTTCGAAGGGCGCGCCGATCGACTCCGGCGTGAAGCAGGCCTACGGTGACTTCTTCCCCGGCCAGTACGGCGCGAACGTCGTTGGCGCCCGTTCGCGGTCCTATGTGGACGTCATGCGCGGCCTGCAGTCCGGCAAGGTGCTGACGGTGCACGGCCGCCTGATCGACGGCCTTTCGTTGCGCGTGCGCTCGCGCGACGACCTGCGTGGCGTCACCTTGGGTGGGCGGACGTTCGTGCGCCGCGGCGGCGACGTCGAGGTGACGATCGAGATCGACCGCGCTTCCGGCCCGAACTGGGCCGGTGCTCTGCCCGTCCTGGCGAAGGTCGACCTGATCTCCGGCCCGGTCACCGGCCCCTCGGCTGATCGCGACCGGTTCGTGGCGCCCGAGACCGTGGTGACGAAGACGTTCGAGGTGCCGCGCAAGGGCAAGATCCGCTTCACGCACACGTTCGCCGGTGTCGAGCGGTCGTTCTACCTGCGGCTGCGGGGCAGCGACGGCAAGCGCCTGACCTCGTCCGGCGACCCGATGATCGACGAGATCGCGAACTCGGACCCGTGGGCGGACCTCTGGTTCTACGCCAACCCGGTGTTCGTCGACGTGATCTGAGTCCACTGAGGACCAGGTGGTCGAGTCCGGCTGCCTGGTCCTCAGCGGACCCCGTGCGGACGGAACTGGATGCTGATCCGCGGCCCGACGACCTTCGAGGTCTTCGGCACGGCGTGCTCCCAGGTGCGTTGGCAGGAACCGCCCATCACGAGCAGATCGCCATGCCCCAGCGCGTATTTGTGCGTTTCACCGCCGCCACGAGGCCGGAGCAGCAGAGCGCGGGGAGTGCCGACGGACAGGATCGCGACCATCGTGTCCTCGGTCTGGCCGCGGCCGATCGTGTCGCCGTGCCACGCCACGCTGTCGCGGCCGTCGCGGTAGTAGCAAAGACCGGCAGTGGTGAACGGTTCGTGCAGCTCGGGCAGGTAGTGCCTCGACAGCGCCTCGCGAGCCGTGGTCAGGACCTCGAACGGCAACGCACCGCTGTAGAAGCAGAGCAGGCGGGGCACGTCGACCACGTTGTCGTACATCTGGCGGCGTTCGGCACGCCACGGCACCTCGTCAACGAGCTGGTCGAACAAGGCATCAGCGCCGGACAGCCAGGCCGGCTGGACGTCGATCCACGCGCCGTCGCCGAGCTCGGTGCGGCGCGGGGCAAGCGGGGCCAGTGCCGGCTCCGCCTCCAGGTCGAACAGTGATCCCTGGCGCATGGACCGCAGCATAATCGAACACGTGTTCTAGGGCTAACGAACTTCAGCCGTAACAGATAATCCCGGTATGACTGGGGAAGATCAGCCTGAAGAAGAGCTGGAAATCGTGCACACCGGGGAGAACGTCACGAACGTCGTCCGAGGCAGGGTGACCGGCACCGTGATGCAGTTCGACACGATCGGTCCTGGCGACGTGGTCGGTGACGGCATCATCATCCGGGCGCGGCCCGCGAAGGAAGAACAGGACTAGGGCTTCAGCACGGCCCAGACGGCGTCCGCGATGATCTCGCGGGCCTCGGCGAGGTCGAAGACCCCGAGCAGGAACCGGCGCACCGACTCGTGCGCCGGTCCCATCACCACGGGCTCCAGCGCCCACGGCGGGATCGGGCGCAGTTCGCCGGACGCCATGCGGTCGAGGAACCACGCCAGCACCGGCGCGAACTCCGCCTGCTTGACCGACGGGTCGGCGTGGCCCGGTGCTGCGTACAGGAACCGTGCGCGGCTGGGGTTCGCCATGACCCAGTCCAGGTAGTGCAGCGTCAGGGCACGCACCGTGTCGCAGGCCGGTCGAGAGTTCAGAGCGGGCAGCATCGCCGCGACGCAGCGGGCGTAGCTGTCGGCGTAGAGCTGCGCGAACACGCCAGCGCGGCTGCCGAAGTGGTGGTAGATGCTGCCGTTCGACATGCCGGAACGCTCGGTCAGCGCCGCGATCGTGACGGCGTCCAGGCCGCCTTCTTCGACGAGTGCGAGTGCCGCGTCGAGGAGAGACTTTCTTCGGTCAGCCACGAGGGTTAGAGTACCGCTCTGGAGCGACGCTCCAGAGAAGGGGGAGCAATGGCGCTGTCGATTCCCGGCCTGCTGCGCGACCGTGTTGCCCGCACGCCCGACGCCGAGGCGATGCGGTACCGCGACAACAGCGGCTGGGTCTCGCTGACGTGGGCTCAGCTGCAGGAACGTGTGGCCAAGGAGGCGTTCGGGCTCCGGGCCGAGGGGCTGCGCAAGGGCGACCGCGTGGCGCTGATGGGGCGCACCTGCATCGAGTGGATCATCACCGACCTGGCCGTGCTCGCCGCAGGTGGCGCCACCACCACGATCTACCCGAACAGCACTGCCGCGGAGGTCGCGCACATCGTCGGCGACTCCGGCAGCCGCATCGTGGTCGTGGAGACCGACGAGCACGCGAGCCTCGTGCCGGACGGCGTCGAGGTGCTGCGGTTCGGGGCGGTTCCTCAAGCCGACGGTGACTACGACGCGCTGATCGACGAGCTCAGGCCCGACGACCTGGCGACGTTGATCTACACCTCGGGCACGACCGGCACGCCCAAGGGCGTCGAACTCACCCACGACAACTGGCTGACGACGTCGGAAGCCATTGCGTCCCTGGGCATTCTCCGGGAAACAGACCTGCACTTCCTGTGGCTGCCGCTGTCGCACGCGTTCGGCAAGGTGCTGACGATGGCGATGATCGCCGCGGGCGTGCCGACCGCCGTCGACGGCTCGGTCGAGCGGATCGTCGACAACCTCGGCGAGCTGCGGCCGTCGATCGTGGCCGCCGCTCCGCGCATCTTCGAGAAGATCCACGGCCGGATCGTCGCGGGTGCTCGCGAGAAGGGCGGCCTGACCGAGAAGATCTTCCGGTGGGCCGACCGCGATCACGGCCCTGCGACGCGCTGGCTCGCGGATCGCTTGGTGTACAGCAAGTTGCGTGCCCGCGTGGGCGGGCGGATCCGGTACTTCGTGTCGGGCTCCGCGCCGCTGGCCGGCGAGATCGCGGAGTTCTTCGAACGGGCCGGCATCACGATCCTGGAGGGCTACGGGCTCACCGAGTCGTCCGCGGGGTCGTTCTTCAACCGGCCGGGCATGATCAAGATCGGCACGGTCGGGCCGCCGATCCCCGGCATGGAGGTCAAGATCGCGGGCGACGGCGAGGTCCTGCTCAGGGGTCCCGGCGTCATGCGCGGCTACCACAACCGGCCGGACGCCACCGCCGAGACGGTGGTCGACGGCTGGCTGCACACCGGTGACATCGGCGAGCTCGACGACGCGGGCCGGTTGAAGATCACCGACCGCAAGAAGGAACTGATCAAGACCTCGGGCGGCAAGTACGTCGCGCCCACGCGGATCGAGAGCATGATCAACGCGGCGTCGCCGTACATCAGCAACGTGATCGTGCACGGCGACCGCCGCAAGTACTGCGTGGCACTCGTGACGCTCGACCCAGACACCGCGCCGGGCATCACCGACGCGGAGTCCGAGGTCGCAAGCGCGATCAAGGCCGTCAACGCCCAGCTCGCGCGGCACGAGACGATCAAGCGGTTCGCCGTGCTGGAGCACGACTTCAGCGTCGAGGACGGGTTGCTGACCGCGTCGCTGAAGCCGCGCCGCCGCGAGATCGAAAAGCGCTACGCCGACGTGCTCGACGGTTTGTACTAAACGATCGGCTCGCCATCGATAGTGTGCGGCGCGTGAACAACGTGTCGCTGATCTCCGCGATCGTGTCGCTGGCGGGGGCGGTGACGACAGCCGTGCTCGGCGGTGTGTTCGAGTGGCGGCGTCGCCGCGCGGACCGCGAGCAGACGCGCCGCGACCTCGTCAGTCGGTTCGGTGAGCCGCTGGTCCAGGCGTCCGTGTTGCTGGCGTGGCGCCTGCGCAACGCGATCGATCTGTTCTCGGGCAAGCCGGTGAAGCAAACCCCGTTGGGCGCGGACCGGCAGGACGACTACAACCTCTACGAGACGCTGTACCGGCTCGCGGCCTTCCTCGGCTGGGTCGAGATCCTGTACCGGGACGCGCACTTCCTCGACCTCGGCAACCGGCGCCGCAACCGCCGCTTCCTGCACCGGCTCGCCGCCGCGGACTCCGCGATCGCCGGCGGGTCCGGCCCGGACGCGCCGTTCGTGCTGCTGAGCGGTGAACGGCGGGCGATCGGCGAGGTGATGGTCGCACCGGACACCGACCCCGCCCGATGCCTCGGCTACGTGGAGTTCCGCCGCAGGTACGAGAGCGACGAGGAGTTCCGCCGGTGGTTCGTGCCGGCGGTCGACCAGCTCAGGATCCTCGTCGAGACGAAGCCGGCCGGCGCGGTGCGACAGCTGACGCACGCGCACAACACGTTGATCGAGCTGGTGGACTTCCTGGACCCGCGCAAGGCGTGGATCAACACGCCGCGCGACAAGCTCGAGCTCACCAAGGGATGACGCCCTCGTCGTCGAAGAAGCCGCCCCGCGGCCCGTCGTCGGGCAGGGTCGCGAGCCGGATCGCGATCGCGGCACCCTCCTCGGGTGTCCGCGGAGAGCTGAAGCCGGTGAAGTCGGTCGCGACGTAGCCGGGGCAGCAGGCGTTCACGATGACGTTCGTGTCGGCGAGCCGGCGGGCGTACTGCGCCGTGACGCTGTTGAGCATCGACTTCGACGGCGCGTAGGCGGCCATGATCGGGCCGGTCTGCAACGTCAGCGAGCCCATGTTGCTCGAGACGTTGACGATGCGCGGTGAGTCCGCGCGGCGGAGCAGCGGGAGCAGTGCGTTCGTCACCCGGACGACACCGAACACGTTCGTGTCGAGGACTGTGCGGACGACGTCGAGGTCGAGCGTCGTCGGGTCCTGCGCGCCACCATCGGTCCGGCCGCCGATGCCGGCGTTGTTGACGAGCACGTCGAGCCGTCCTGCTGTCTGCTCGATGGTCGCCGTTGCCGCGGCGACGCTGTCGTCGGAGGTGACGTCGAGGGCGACCCCGAACGCGTCGACGCCCGCGGCGTGCAGACGTTCGACGGCTTCCTTGCGCCTGACGTCGTCGCGTGCGCCCACAGCGACCGTGAAGCTGAGCGTTCCGAGGCCCTGCGCGATGGCGAAGCCGATTCCCTTGTTGGCGCCGGTGACCAGCGCGGTCTTCGTGTCGTTCACTCGACCCATGCTCGGCGGACGCACGCCCGCTGTCCAAGATCGATTCAGTAAGCTCTGATACTCGCCAGGTATCAGTAGGTAGGCTCGATCTGTGGCCGATCTCGAGACCCGCGAGCTCAGATACTTCGTCGCCGTCGCGGAGGAGCTGCACTTCGGCCGCGCCGCCGATCGGCTCGGGATCGCGCAACCGCCGCTCTCGCGCGCGATCCGCCAGCTGGAGCACCGGCTCGGTGTCCAGCTCCTGGACAGGGACCGTCGAGGAGCGGCGCTCACCGACGCCGGCAGGGTGCTGCTGCGGGAGGCCAGAACGGCCCTCGACGCGGTGGCGGCCGCTGAGCGCCGGACGCGGCGTGCCGGGGATCCGAAACGGCCGCTCGTGCTCGTGACAAAGGCAGGGGCCTCCCACGAGCTGCTGCGCCGGCTCCTCGACGCGCTGGCCGCACCGGTCGAAGTCCTGCTGTGCGAGGTCGGTGAGCAGGCACGGCGGCTGCGCGACGGGCAGGCCGACGTGGCACTCATGCACCGCCCGTTCGACGATCTCGCGGGGTTCGACACCGCTGACCTCTGCGTCGAAGGCCAGGTCGCGATCGTTCCAGCGGAGCATCCGCTGGCGTCACGTGAGCAGCTCACGATGGCGGACGTTCGCGACGTGCCGGACCTGCCGATCGCCCGATGGCCCCGGCTCGACGGGTCCTACCCGGACGGGCCGGGTCCGGAGGTGCGCACCCAGTCGCAGCTCGCCCAGCTCGTGGCGCTCGGCAGGACGCTGCTCGTCATCCCCGCTTCGAGCCGTGCCTGGCAGTGGCCGGAACACGTCGCGGTGCCGGTCGTCGACGCGCCGGACGTCACCACGGTGATCGCGTGGCCGCGGAGCAGTCGGTCGCAGGAGGTTGCCTCGCTCGTCCGCTCCGCGGTCACCGTTCTGGACGGCCTGTGCTGAACGAGTCGTTCTGCTCCGCAATGCCTCGGAAGTCGAGCAGTGCGGTGCTGGCTCGCCAAGCGAGAGCGATGGGAATCAGCAGCGCGGTGTAGGCGACGACCGGGACGGTGATCCAGTACGAAAGGTGCCGGGCCGCTTTCACCAGCATGAGTGCGATGTACGCGAGGTAAATCGCCCCGACACCGGCATACGTGATGATGGTCGCGATGCGCTGTGGCGTCTGAGCGGTGTGCACGTTGGTGGAATGCTCGCTCGCGGTGACGCCGATGTCGCTAACGTTGATCCCGAACGGCGAATTCGCCGTCACAGAGGCGGTCAGCTCCCGTTCGAGCAGCAGGATCGACCGAGCACGCACTGCGGCGATGGTGAGCATGTTCGCGTGGAATGCGGCAATGCACACGAGCGGGAACGGCAGCAGCGCGATCGCCCAGCCGAGCAGATCGAGCTTGTCGTAGAACGCCATGGTTCCCACGAGGTACGTCACCGCGGCTCCCATGGTCGCGAGGCTGACGGTGAGCGTTGTGGACCGGTCGGCGCGATCCGACTGGTAGATCGCGATCAGCACCTGTGACCGATCAGCCACGACATGTCCCCCTGTTGTGCGCGAAACCCCGGCCTCTCCGCCGCTTGATCGATTTGCTCACGACAGGCGTTACCGCATTGGTGCATGCCGTGGTAACACGCGAAGGCGATCACACGACGTTCTGGTCATATCGCAGCAGATCGACGGGGGAGTGAGCGCACACATTGCAACGACTTCGGGACCTCGTCGTGGTCGTTCCCGGCATCGGCGGCAGCGTACTGAGCGGTGCGCACGGAATTATGTGGGAGCCCGCGGGAAGAGGTCTCGCCGCTGCGATGATCCGACCGTCCACACTGGATCTGAACCGCTTTCCGGAACTCGAACCGACCGGCCTCATCCACACGTTCAGCGTGTTCGGGCCCATGGCCACGATTTACGGTTACGACGTTTTGCACCAGCTGCTGACCGACAACTTCCGCGGCGTCGTCACACGCACCTACCGGCAAGGCACACCCGTTCCGGCGGACACCGATGTTCTGCTGTTTCCCTACGACTTCCGGCGGTCGGTCCGTGATGCCGCCGAACAGCTCGTTCGTGCGGTGCGCGCTGCCCTGGGCGACGAGACTCCGTCACGGCGCCGGGTGATCGTGCTCGCCCACTCGATGGGCGGGCTCGTGGCGAGGTACTGGATCGGTCCGCTCGGTGGCTGGCGAGTGTGCCGTGCCCTGCTGACCCTGGGCACGCCGCACCGAGGTGCGCCCAAGGCCTTCGAGTGGTTGTTGCGCGGGCCAGGTGTGGGCCCGCTGCGCCATCCCGGGCTGCGTGCGGTGCTGCGTGAGTGGCCGTCGATGTACGAGTTGCTCCCGCAGTACCCGGCGGTGTGGGACGAGAGCACGGGGCAGGAGATCGAGCTGACCGCTCTTCCCCCGTCCAAGTACGCGGAGAAGTTCTCCGCGATGGCGGCGGACGGACGCCGGACGCACGAGGACATCGCGGCCGCGTGGAGCGACATACCGCCGGACGGACTCCCGGACGTGGTGCCGTACTTCGGGCGGGGACACACCACACCCAACGAGGTGATCCTCAGATCCGACGGCAGCGTGGACGTCAGGAAAACGGATCCACCGTGGCGTGGAAACGTGGGCTGGGCAGGCGACGGCACGGTGCCGGTCCTGTCGGCGATCCCGCGTGAGCTGGGCGAAACCAGATCTGTGTGGCGAGCGGTGCGTGATCGTCACGGACCGATCGCGAACACGCCGTCGCTGGCCGAGCAGCTCAGGTCCTACTCCGGTGAAGCTGTGCCGACCCGCGGCGGTGAGACTCCGGACAGGCCGTGGCTGGGCCTCGACCTCGAAGAGATCGTTCCGGCCGGTGCGGAGTTCGAGATCGGGCTGACCGTCCATCCGGACAACGCCGGCGCGGCCGCGGTGCGTCTGTCACTGACGACCGTGCCACCCTCCGCGCAGCCGGTGTTCGTGGGACCGATGTCCGGTGTGGACAGAACCTGGGCGGCGACGCTTCCGCCGCTGCCGGCAGGGCGCTACCGGGTGGACTTCGAGGCTCAGCGGGTCGTGGGCCCGGAGTCGGTGTTCGCGCGAGCCGACGTCGTCGTGCTCGATGCGGACGCGGAAGCGGTGTTCGCCGAGGCGCCGTCATGACCAGGCCGATGTGGAACCGCGCGCAGGATCCCGGCCAGTTGCTGCGTTACGTCGAAGCCGGCACCGTTGCCGCGTTGCTGCCCGGTGTGCCGCCCCGAAGTGACGGGACCGGTCTTGGCGTCCTGGCACGGGTCGAAGCCCTCTACGCAGCCTTCGCCGACGCCAGAATCCGGTACGCGGACGAGCCGGTGGACAGCGGGGACGGGTGGCAGCGGATCCGCGGGCCGGAGGAGGTGCTGCGGTCCGGCCGGTTGGCGAACTGCGTCGATCTCGCGGTCACGTTCGCAGGAGGATGCCTGGACGCCGGGGTGCACCCGCTCATCCTGGTGCTCGACCAGGTGGCCGGTGGCCCCGCGCACGCGATCGTCGTGGTGTGGCTGGCCGACGGATGGCCCGGCGCGGGTGGCGCCCCCGGCTACCGCGACTTCACACCGGACACCACCACTTCCGCCCTGGTGTGGCCGGGCGACTTGCGGCAGGAACCCGGCGGGCCCGGCACGTTCCTCCCGATCGACGTCGCGCGGGTGACCGGTACGGCGGCGTCGTTCGAGGAAGCGGTGCGGTCAGGTGCGCGGCTGCTCGCGTCCGAGGCGTGGCACACCTCCATCACGCTGGACGTGGGCCTCAACTACGCCAAGCAGGGCGAGTTCACCTCCGCGCCGCGCCGGTTCACCGGCATCCGGACGCACAGCGAGGAGGTCGTCAGCCTCGAAGGCCTGCAGCGGAACCTGCTGGACAGCGAACTGCCGTTCGTGCCGCCGACGGACCCGGACGCGGTGACCGCACCGCGCAAGCTGCTGGAGCGGCTCGCCCAGGACACCGGGCTTCCCGGGATTCTCCTGATCGGTGCGGCAGGAGTCGGCAAGACGAGGACCTGCTTCGAGGTCGCGGCGCAAGCGGTGCGCGACGGCTGGGCGGTCATGCACGTGTCGGACAGCGATGCCGCGGTGACGAGTGCGGACCTGCACGAGGCGATCCTCGCTGAGCGCGCCGACCGCGTGCTGATCGTGCTGGACTACATCAACTACTACCACCGCAACCTCGGCTTGACGACGCTGAGACACCACGTGCTGCGGGATCTTGCCCGCCGCAACACGAAGGTGGCGTTGGTCGCCGCGTGTCGTCCTGGCTGGCACGCCACCACCGACGCGGACCTGGACCAGGTCTTCGAGATGATCGAGCTGGAGCCGGATCAAGCCCAGACGTCGATCGTCCGCGACCGAATCCTGCGTACCGTCGCACCGAACGCCACCACCGACGTCGGTCTGCCGGACATGCGCAAGGTGTGCGGCGACCGGCCGGTGATCGCGATGCTGATCGCCTCGGAAGTCGAGCGCCTGCACGGGCGGGGCACGCTGGACAAGGCGCTCACCGGCATTCGCCCCGCCGATCTGCTCGGCTGGCTCAAGCGCCGGCTGAGCGAGGACGATCTGCTGCCCCAGCGACCGAAGAGCCGATTCACCGACGATGACAGCGAGCCGAGCCGAGCGCTGCAGGCCTGCCTGGCGATGCTCCTGGCGACTCCTCAGCCCGAGTCCGGCCTGCTCGAGGCAGGGCGGGCGCTGACCGGTGCGGACCGCCTTCTCGGTGAGCTGCGGGCGATGAAGTGGATGGTGGCCAGTCCCGCGGGTTTGGTGCCCGCGCACGACCTGGTGACCGACCAGCTGGTCGAGGCGATCCTGCTCGAACCCGTTGGTGACGTGGTCAGACCGGCCGTCACCGACCGCGTGCTGGACGCGAGCCTGACCGCGGGCCGGACGGTGGGTCGCTTCGCGATGAACCTGAGCCGCATCATCCGGGACATGCCGCCGTCCAAAGGCGTTGCGCTCGATGCTCAGTGCACCGACTGGATGGTCAGCAGAGCGGACCGGATGGGTGAGGTGCTGGCCCGCAGTGAGGACGGCGCGTACGCGCTCGGCGCCGTGCTGGACAACCACGCCTGGTCCGCGGTGGCGTTCACCATGTGGGGTCAGGTGGTCGGCCCCTGGCTGCAACGCTTCCCGGAGTCGATCTCGGCCCGCCACCTGCTGTACAAGGGCCTGCGGTCGGAGATCGGCAGGACCGACGAACGCCTGGTGTCCGAGTCCCTGTCCTGGCTCGACGTGCACGACACCAGCCCGGAAGCACACTTCGTGCTCGCCCGGCTCCTCATCTGCGACATCGACGACGAGGCCGTCCGCAAGACGCTTGCCCACGCCAGGAAATGGCTGATTGAGCACGCAGGCACTGTTGGGGCGTACCACGTGTTGCAGGCGATGTTCTCGCACGATCTCAACGCTGATGACGCCGGTGCGACGGCCGGCTTCACCTTGACGTGGCTGCAAATCCACGAACGCACGCCTCCAGCGCGAAACCTGGTGTACAACCTTCTCTCGCGCGACCTCGATGCGGACGTCGCGGCCAAGGCCGTTGATCGGGCTCTAGGCTGGCTCGAGGAACATGGTGCGACGCCGGAGGCCGAGTACGTGCTCGGGCGGTTGCTGCCGATGAAGCTGGACGACCCGATCCGTCAAGCCGTGGTTGACCGGTCGCTCGAGTGGATCGCCGTCAACGGGGTCGGCTCGAACTTCGTGTCCAAGTTCGTCAGTCGCCAGAACGTGCTCACCGAACCGGTTGCCTCAGCGTTCGTGCAGTGGGCCCTGGAGAATCCTGACCACGAGGACGTCAGCTGGCGGTTGGCACGGGTCGCCAAGGGACTGAACCACTGGCCGCACCTGGCACCCCACCTCCTGGACGCGATGGAGGAGGTGATGGTGAGGCTGACGGCTGACCAGCCCGTCGTCAACTCACAGTCCGAGATGGACGGACTCATGCGTTACCTGTGCAAGGCGCGCAGCCTTTCTCCTGGCGTGATCGGAGCCAGGCTGGACGACTTGCTGCTGTCGTGGCTGCGCCATCCGGAAAGCCTGAGTCCGAACTGCTCGGTCGACAGCCACTTCCTCGAACTCGTCTCCCGCGCCACGAGCCTGTTCGTGGTGCCCAGGAGGGTGAACGGCGAGCACGCCGAGATTCTCGACCGTCTGGAAACCTGGATCGGCCACTGGCGGTGGCACGGCCCTGAACGCGACCTCGCGCGCACTTACGTGGCCCACGCCAGAACCTTCGTTCACTAGTCGCAGACGGCTCCACGCGAAGCCGAGCCGACGAGCTTGGCGTACTTCGCGAGCACACCTCGTTCGTAGCGCGGAGGCAGCGGCGCCCAGCCTTCGCGCCGGCTCTCCAGGTCGGCGTTCACGTCGAGCGTGCCCTCGGCGACGTTCAACGTGATCTGGTCGCCGTCGCGGACGAACGCGATGGGACCGCCGTCGACCGCCTCCGGTGCCACGTGCCCGACGCAAAGTCCCGTGGTACCGCCGGAGAACCGGCCGTCGGTGAGCAGCAGGACGTCCTTGCCGAGGCCCGCGCCCTTGATCGCCGCGGTGATGGCGAGCATCTCCCGCATGCCCGGCCCGCCCTTGGGGCCCTCGTAGCGGATCACCACGACGTCGCCCGCGGTGATCGTGCCGTCCTCCAGCGCGTCCATCGCGGCGCGCTCGCGGTCGAACACCCGCGCGGTGCCGGTGAAGACGTCCGAGTCGAAGCCCGCCGACTTGACCACGGCACCGTCCGGGGCCAGCGAGCCTTTCAGGATCGTGATGCCGCCGGTGTGGTGGATGGGCTTGTCGAGCGCACGCAGGACGTTGCCGTCAGGGTCGGGCGGCGCGATGTCGGCGAGGTTCTCGGCGACCGTGCGGCCGGTGACGGTGAGGCAGTCGCCGTGCAGCAGACCGGCGTCCAGCAGCGCCTTCATCACCACGGGCACACCGCCGATGCGGTCGACGTCCGTCATCACGTGCCGTCCGAACGGCTTCACGTCCGCCAGGTGCGGTACGCGGGCGCCGATCCGGCTGAAGTCGTCCAGGGTCAGCTCGACGCCGGCCTCGTGCGCGATCGCGAGCAGGTGCAGCACCGCGTTCGTGGAGCCGCCGAACGCCATCACGACGGCGATCGCGTTCTCGAACGCCTCCCGCGTCATGATCTGCCTGGCGGTGATGCCGCGGCGCAGCATCTCGACCACGGCCTGGCCGGACCGCCTCGCGAACCCGTCACGCCGCCGGTCCGTGGCAGGGGGAGCGGCACTGCCCGGCAGCGACATGCCCAGCGCCTCGGCCGCGCTGGCCATGGTGTTCGCCGTGTACATGCCGCCGCACGCGCCCTCACCGGGACAGATCGCGCGCTCGATCAGGTCGACGTCCTCGCGGCTCATCAGCCCGCGTGCGCAGGCGCCGACGGCCTCGAACGCGTCGATGATCGTGACTTCCTTCTCGGTGCCGTCGGTCAGCGTGACCCTGCCGGGCAGGATCGACCCCGCGTAGAGGAACACGCTCGCCAGGTCGAGCCGCGCCGCCGCCATCAGCATGCCCGGCAACGACTTGTCGCAGCCGGCCAGCAACACCGAGCCGTCCAGTCGCTCTGCCTGCATCACCGTCTCGACGCTGTCGGCGATCACCTCGCGCGAGACCAGCGAGAAGTGCATGCCCTCGTGGCCCATCGAGATGCCGTCCGACACCGAGATCGTGCCGAACTCCAGCGGATACCCGCCGGCCGCGTGCACGCCGTCCTTGGACGCCTTGGCGAGGCGGTCCAGCGACAGGTTGCACGGCGTGATCTCGTTCCACGACGAGGCGACGCCGATCTGCGGCTTCTCCCAGTCCTCGTCACCCATGCCGACGGCGCGGAGCATGCCGCGCGCGGCGGTGCGCTCCAGGCCGTCGGTCACGTCGCGGCTGCGTGGCTTCACGTCCGGTGTGTCGGTCATGAGCGCACGCTAGTCGAATCTAGGCCGGATTCGCTGCGTGAGTCAGGGTCTCCCAGGCGATGAACAGGTTGTCGGTCCCGTGTGGACGGTGTGACTCGGTGTAGAGCTGGGTGTTCGTCATCGCGATGCCCAGCCTGGTGTTCAGCGCGGTGAACGACACCTCCGGCGTCGGCCCGAGCTCGCGGCTGTACGAACCGCCGCACAGCCAGGACGGCACCGGTTCGCCGTTCTGGTACCTGGTGTGCAGGCCCCACGCGTGGCGCATCCGCTCCCGGATCTCGCCCCAGATGTCCTGGCCCTGGTGCCGTGCGGTCTCGGCGAAGTGCGAGGCGGCCGCGAGTCCGTAGCCGGTGTGCGCGAAGTCGCGGCAGGTCTCCTGGGAGAGGCCGTTCACGAAGGTCGACTGGCCGTGCCAGTAGGAAATGATCTCCGCACGCGTGTCGATGCCGCTGCCGGGCGGAGTCTTCGGCAATGCCCCGTCGGTGGTCAGGTAGATGTAGGCCTGGATGCGGGTGCGGAAGATGCCGACGGCCTTGTCGTACGCCGCGCGGTCCTCGAGGAAGACGGCGATGCCCAGAGACGCCTCCATCATGCTGAGTTCCCAGTTGCCGTTGGTGCTGGCGCGGCCGTTCTGGACCTCGGGCAGGTAGACGTTGCGGAGCATGGTGCCGAACCGCCCGCTGTTCGGCCAGTTCCCGTGGACGTGCTTGATGATCTCGGCCGCCCTGGGCCAGCTCGACGCCGACCACGCGGCTTGCAGTGGAGCGTTCGAGTTGGTGTGGTCACGGATGGTGGCCGACCACGCGTCCATGATCTCGATGGCCTTCTGCGCGTACCTGGCGTCGCGGGTCACGTACCAGGCGAGCGAGAGCGTGTAGGCGGCGAGCGCGTCTTGACGTTCGTCGGTGCAGCCGAGGTTGGGGTTGGAGTAGGGGCCACACTCGACGACGGCTCTGGGCTTCGGGAGGCGGGACAGGGAGGCGTACGGCGTCGCCATCATGCGGTCGTAGGCGGCTTTCCACGGCTGCGCGCCCGCGTTCACCTTGGTTCGCATGAAGTCCAGCTGTGGACGGGAGACCAGGACTCCCGGGTGGACGAACGTCGCCGGCGCGCCTGGGAGGCGGGACCGGTGACCGGTACTAGCAGCGTTGCCAGCAGTGCGATCAGCACCGCGCAGGAACGGGTGACCATGCGGCCAGTGTTAGTGGTCTATACCTTTGCGGTCAATGTTTCCGGCACAAGGTTCACGCAGGTGAACAACCCCTCGGTGGCACAACGAAAGTCCCCCGGTGCGAGGGAGGTGCACCGGGGGACTTCGGTTGAGCCGTCAGAGCGTCACTCGCGGCACTTCTTGCCGGTGTTCACGCAGTTGACCAGGCGGTTCATGATCTGCTGCGACATCACGTTCGCGAAGTCGTCGTGGTCGGAGAACGGGTTGTGCTCCTCCTCCGGGAACGAGTCGACCGCGTACTTGCCCTCTTGCTGGATGTTCCTGGGGATGTTGTAGGTCAGGGAGATCCGCAGCTGCGGAACGGCCTTGAAGCCCTGCTTGCACTTGCCGTTCTGGTCCGGGAACACGATGTGGTCGCGGTGGTTCGCGGAGTCGATGTTCTTGCCGTCCCAGCAGCTCGGGAAGTCGTGGATGCGCTTGACCTTCGAGCCCTGCGGGCAGATCGGGTACTTGTTGATCAGCACCTTGTCCTCGAAGCCCGTGCAGGTCCACGAGTCCTTGGCGTTCTTGTTGCCGTTGGCCGTGACCTTGGCGTCGCCGTACAGGACGCGGAGGAACTTCGGCATCGCGACGACCTTGCCGGTGGGCGAGCCGCGGAACTGGAGGTCGACGACCTCCGGACGCTGGATCTCGCCCTCGTTGCCCTCGAGCTCGTTGTTCGCGTTCTCCTCGGGGTTGTTCTGGTTCTTCTTGTCCTCGAGGCCCTCGGCCTGGGCGTTGTCGCTGTTCTCGTCGCCGTTGTCGACGCCGGCGTTGTTCTGGTCCTTGACCTTGCACGCCGCGAGCGGGTTCAGGTCGGGAGCCTGCTTGTTCTGGCGGCTGATGGCCAGCATCATGCGGTCCAGGATCGCGGCGCGCTTGTCCTTCACCGGGCCGACGACAGCGTTGTTGACGTCCTGGGCCTTGGTCTGCTCGAGCTTCTTCTCGGCCTCGGCCGTGACCTTCTCGATGTTCTCGAGCTCGCGGCCGATCTCAGCCTGGGCCTTGTCCGGCACGTCCTCCGGCAGCGCGGAAGCGACGTCGGGGCAGTCGAGGCGGGCCGCGGCCTTGTCGGCCTTGTCCTTGTCCTGCTGCGCCTTGTCGTCCTTCTTCGGCGGCGCCTGCTCTCCGGCCTCTCCGCCCTCGTCCGCACCGTCGTTGATGCGCACGACGGGCCAGAAGTAGGCCGACTTGTCACCGTTCTTGCAGGTGGTGCCGGCTGCCTGGAGCGACTTGTTGTTCGAGTCCGCGTCCGTGGACAGGTTGCCGACGTAGTCGTGCAGGTGCTCGGCACCGTTGCGGACACCGGGCTGCGCGATGAAGTTGTCCGGGTTGAAGTGCCCGTTCTCGTTCCGGCCGCAGTCGACGGTGAACGTACCCGTGGTGGCGTCGTTCTCCGCTTTTGGTTTCTTGACGTTCGGCTTCACCTTGGTGATGTCGACGAACTGCGATTTGTCCGCCCCGTCGGCGAGCGCGGCGCCATCAGAAGAACTGATGGCCACCACCGCGGCACCGCCAGCGACCAGCGCCATCGCCGCGGCGGCGGCGGTCAGCCAGATCGTGGATTTCCTACGGTGAAAAGCCATTTGCCACCTCGTGTAGTCCGATAAAACGGCATGGTGAAGCTGACGGCGGTTAGCCGTGTGTTCGGGTTGAACTGCGGTGTGCGGTTAGTAAGACCGAGATTTACGTCTCGTGTTCTTCTTGGACCGGGATATCATTCGCATTCCGACCAGTGCGAGTGCGAGCACCGCTATGGCGCCGAAGAAGACACCGTTGTTGTCACCGAACACGCCTTGCTCGGCGGTGCGGGTGAACTTGGTGCCCTCCGGCACGGTCGGGATCACGCCCTCGGTCGGGTTGGCCGAAGCGTTCGCGTTGTCCCCGGTCGGTTCCGGTTCCCCGGAAGCCGCCGTGGGGGGTGCGAGCGGCTGGGGGGACTCCAGTCCGGCGAAGTCGACGCGACCGGTCTCCTCGAGCACCTTCATGTGGTCGAAGACGGTGATCATCGCCTGCGTGGAGAGGATGCGGATGAGCTCGTTCTTGGTGCCCGCCCGGATCTGCGCGGAATACGCGTACACCTTCCCGTGCGCCGCGCGGAGCCGGTTGGCGAAGATGGCGTCGAACTCGTCGCCGTTCGCCGCGTCCATCTCGGCGAGCCAGCCCTTCTGCTCCTCGGAGGCCTCCGTGGGCAACGTGTGGCCGAGCAGAACGCCCGCCCGGTTCACCACGTTGTCCAGAAGCGTGTGCCCTTCGATGAGGTGCTTGCAGGCCTCTTGGATCTTGGGCTGGTCCGCCCGCTTGGCCTTGCCCTTCTCTCCCGCGGGTTTCTCCCACAACCCGGCCTGCTTGACCCGGTTCATGAAGTCCCGGTCAGCAGGTCCCAGTGGGCCCCACTGCGTTTGAACGACCTCGTCGCCCGTCCCGCCACTGCCGGGCGGCGGGGTGGAGACAGGGGTTGAAGGGTTCGAAGGCTGGCCGATCGCGCTCCCGGTGTTGAGCAGCAAGGCCAGCGCACAGCCCGCCAACGCGACCATCAGTCGCGTCGGCATCGCCAAGTCCATGGGGAGTCGCACGATCGGGACTACGGCCAGGAAAGGGAGCGCGCCTCAGTTCGAGACCCCAGCGTTATCGAAACGTTATCCAGCCCCGCGCAACCCCGCTCTTATTGCACGACCTAGGGTCGTGAGCATGAGCAAGCGTTTTGTGGCGTTGGGGGACTCGTTCACCGAGGGAGTGGGCGACGACGACGCCAGTCGTCCGAACGGTGTGCGCGGGTGGGCGGACCGCGTCGCCGATGTGCTGGGTGCCGCCGACCCGGAGTTCACCTACGCGAACCTGGCCGTGCGCGGCCGGTTGCTGCCGCAGGTGCTCAACGAACAGCTCGAGCGCGCCCTCGCGATGAAGCCGGACCTCGTCTCGCTCTACGCGGGCGGGAACGACCTCATGCGGCCGAAGGTGGACATCGACGCGTTGATGCGCCGGTATCGCGCGGCCGTCGCGCGCGCGGTCAAAGCTGGAGCCCAGGTCATCCTCTTCACCGGTGTCGACGGCGTGGACGACCCGGTGTTCCGCAAGATGCGTGGTCGCGTGGCCATCTACAACGAGCACGTGCGCGCGATCGCCGCTGAGCACTCGTGCGTGCTCGTCGACATGTGGGCGATGCGGCAGCTGCGCGACCGCCGCATGTGGTCTCCCGACCGGCTGCACCTCAACTCGCTCGGGCACGCCGAGGTCGCGATCTCGGTTCTCGACGGTCTGGGTGTCCCGCACTCGTTGCAGCGCAACGCGCTCGGCGTCGCTCCTATGGTCGACAGGAGGGCCAGGCGTGCGGAGGACCTGAAGTGGGCGCGCGAGCACGTCGTTCCGTGGGTGATGCGGCGGCTGCGCGGTGAGTCGTCCGGGGACGTGATCCGGCCGCGCCGGCCGGAGCTGCTGCCGCCGTCGTGAGTAGAACGTGTTCCTCGGAGCGCCCCAGTCAAACGACGTAACCTTGATTTGGTGACGGCTTTTCGCGCGATTGTTTGCACATAGAACGTGTTCTAGAAATCGTGTCGGCCAGATGGGTGAAACCGCTGATGGGCGCCCCGGACTGGATTGATGCAGTGCCCTAGCGTTCCTCCGCATGCATCGCAGGGCTGCGCTGATCGCTTTGGTGGTCTGCGCGTTGATCGCGGGCTGCGGAAGCAGGCTCACCGACGAGCAACGCGCAGCACTCGTCGTGCCTCAGGGCGGAGGGGGAACCCAGGAGGGCACGGCGCAGGGCGAGGACGGCGCGGTGCCCGGCACCGACGGCACCGCCGGTCAGCCCGGCGCGAACAACCCGCAGCAGCCCAACAAGCAGCCGAACCCTCCCGGAAGCATCGCGGGAGCCTGCCAGGGCACCGGTGGCGCCACCGACAAGGGCGTCACCTCCGGCGAGATCACGATCGCCAACATCTCCGACATCAGCGGCCCGGTGCCCGGCCTGTTCCAGTCGGCGCAGCAGGCGACCAAGGCGTTCGTCGAGTACTTCAACGCCACCCAGGGCTCGGTCTGCGGCCGCAAGCTCAAGCTCGTGTCGTTCGACTCGCGCACCGACAGCGGCGGCGACCAGCAGGCCACCTCGCAGGCCTGTGAGCAGGCGTTCGCCATGGTCGGGTCGATGTCGGCGTTCGACCAGGGCGGTGGACCGGCGGCGACCGCGTGCGGCATCCCGGATCTGCGGGCCTCGACCGTCACCGCACAACGACAGCGCACGCCGGTCAGCTTCGGTGCCGCGTCCAACGTCGTGAACCTCGTGTCGTCCGCCGGTCCCGACCTGGTCAAGTCGAGCTTTCCCGGCGCCATCAACCACGCGGCGTACCTCTACCTCAACGCCGACGCGAGCGCGCAGAACGCCCGCAGCATGCAGAAGGCGGCAGAGGCACGAGGGATCAAGTTCGTCTACTCGCAGGCCATCGACATCACGGACGTCAACTACGCGCCGTACGTGGCGAAGCTCAAGGAGACCGGCGCCAAGATCGTCTACTGGATCGGGTCGGCGCAGTACGCGGTCCGGTTGCAACAGGCGATGAGGCAGCAGGGGTACACGCCGGAAGCCTTCATCACGGACCCGACCGCGTACGACCCGCAGTACATCCGGCAGGGCGGAGCGGCCGTCGACGGCACCGTCGTCTACACGAACGGCGCGCTGTTCGAGGAGAACAACGCTCAGGTCGCGCTGTACAAGCAGTGGCTCGGGCGGGTGGCGCCCGGCGCGGCGCCCTCGTACTTCGGCATGTTCGCGTGGGCGGCGGCCCGGTTGTTCGTCACGACCGCCGCGAAGGTCGGGCCGCAGCTCACCCGCAAGGCGATGCTCGACGCCGTTCGAGGGGTGCACGACTTCACGGCCGAGGGGATGGTCGCGCCGCAGGACGTCGGCGGGAAGCGAACGTCGGCCTGCATGACGCTGGTGCGGTTGAAGGGCAGTACGTGGGGCAGGTTGGCTCCCGCGTCCGGGTACTCGTGCGGAACGTTGATCGACACAGGGGTGGGCGGATGACCGCTCTGCTCGCCTACACGATCTTCGGGCTGGTCACGGGCGGTGCCTACGCGGTCGTCGCCAGTGGCCTGGTGCTGACCTACAGCACCTCCAAGGTGTTCAACGTCGGGCACGGCGCGATCGGCATGGTCATGGCGTTCCTCTACTGGGAGCTCGCCGAGAACCGCGGCCTGCCGCAGTGGCTCGCGCTGCTGATCGTGGTCGGCGGCTGCGCGCCGCTGTTCGGGTTGCTGATCGAACGGTTCGTGATGCGCAGGCTCGCCGGCGCGCCGGTCGGCATCACGCTCGTCGCGGGCGTCGGCGTGCTGGTCGGGCTCATCGGCGCGGCCCAGGCGATCTGGCCACCGCAGGCCCGTCCGGTGCGGCCGTTCCTCGACCAGCTCGGAGTCCACATCGGGCAGTCGTTCGTGAGCGGGCACGACCTGGTGACGCTGGTCTGCGCGGTGCTGGTCGCGGGCGGGCTGTACCTGCTGCTGAACCGGACGCGGACCGGGCTCGCGATGCGGGCGTGCGTGGACGCGCCGGAGCTCGCCGCTTTGTACGGCACCCGCCCCGATCGGCTTTCCGCTCTGAGCTGGGCGATCGGGTCTGCTTTGGCGGCGCTGGGCGGCATCCTGCTCACGCCGGTGGTGCAGCTCGACTACGTGACGATGACTTTGCTCGTGATCACCGCCTACACCGCGGCGCTGGTCGGGCGGCTGCGCAGTCTGCCGTGGACGTTCGTGGGCGCGCTCGGGCTCGGGCTGGTGCAGTCCTACGCGGTCGCGTACCTGCCGTCGTCGCAGTTCTGGATCTCGTTCCGCGCGGCGATTCCTGCGCTGCTGCTGTTCGTCGTGCTGCTCGCGATGCCGCAGTCGCCGTTGCGGATCGGTGGCGTGCGGGGCTCGCGCGGAGTGGCGGTGCCGACGGCTCGCGCGACCGGCGTCGGCGCCGCGCTGTTCCTGGGCGTGGTGGTCGTGCTGGCGCTGCTGGTGGGCTCTGTGGTGGCCGGGCAGCTCGCGCTGGGACTGGTGTTCGGGATCGTGCTGCTGTCGATGGTGCTGCTCACCGGGTACGGCGGGGTGGTGTCGCTGGGGCAGTTCACGTTCGTCGGTGTGGGCGCGGTGACGGTGGCGAGGCTCGGCAGTTCGTCGCCTTTCGCGTTGCTGCTCGGCGCATTGGTCGCGGCAGCGATCGGCGCGCTGATCGCATTGACGGTGCTGCGGGTGAGCGGGCTTTACCTGGCGCTGGCGACGCTGGGGTTCGCGCAGCTGATGGACAAGCTCGTGCTGCAGTCTCCGATCGCGTTCGGGGTGCGGGCAGCCTGCAGGTGCCCAAGCTGGTCGAGTCCGCGACCGCGCAGCTGCTGCTGGCCGCCGGGGTGTTCGCGCTCGTCGGGGTGGGTGTGCTGGCGGTGCGGCGCGGACGGCTCGGGCGCAAGATGATCGCGGTCAAGGACAGCTCGGCGGCGTGCGCGACGCTGGGCATGAACGTGCGCTGGATCCGGGTGGGCGTGTTCGCGCTGTCGGCGGCGATCGCGGGGCTCGCAGGCGGGCTCTTCGCCCAGCTGCGCGAAAACCGTCGCGGCGAGCGACTTCCAGCTGTTCAACAACCTCCCGCTGCTGCTCTTCGCGGTGATCGCCGGTGTGACGTCGGTGTCCGGCGCGGCGCTCGGCGGACTGCTGCTGATGCTGCTTCCTGTGCTGCAGAGCGGGTTCCCTGCGTTCGCCGGCGCGGCGGTCGTGCTGCTCGGTGTCGCGGCGGCCGGGCTCGCCCGTGATCCCAACGGCCTGGTCAGCTGGTTCTTCCGGGCATGGTCCTGGCGGCGCGCATGAGCACGTTGCGGGTGGAGGGTGTGACGGTCCGCTTCGGCGAGGTGACCGCGGTCAACGACGTGTCGCTGGTGGTCGACCCCGGCGTCACCGGGCTGATCGGGCCCAACGGCGCGGGCAAGACGACGTTGTTCGACGTGATCAGCGGGCTGCGCAGGCCTTCCGCCGGGCGGGTGCTGCTGGACGACGCGGACATCACCACGAAGGGGCCGCACCAGCGGTCCAGGATGGGGGTGGCGCGGACGTTCCAGCGGCTCGAGGTGTTCGGGTCGCTGACGGTGTGGGAGAACGTCGTGGTGGCGCTGGAAAGCCGGCACCGGCCGGCCCGGCTCGCCACGGGGCTGCTGGAACGGGTCGGGATCGCGGAATTCGCCTCGAACCAGGCCGACACCGTGCCGACCGGCGCCGCGCGGCTGCTGGAACTGGCCCGCGCGCTGGCCACCGATCCGTGTCTGCTGCTGCTCGACGAGCCGTCGTCCGGGCTGGACCGTGCCGAGACCGACGCGTTCGGCGTGTTGCTGCGCGAGCTGAGCGCGGAGGGCCGCTCGGTCGTGCTGGTCGAGCACGACATGGACCTCGTGATGGGCTACTGCGACAACGTGCACGTGCTGAACCTGGGGCGGCTGCTGGTGTCCGGAACACCGGATGTCGTTCGCGCCCACGAGGGAGTCCGGGAGGCGTATCTCGGATGATCGACCTTACTGACGTCCACGCCGGGTACGGCCGGATCGAGGTGCTGCGCGGCGTCTCGCTGAACGTGCCGCGCGGCACCGTGACCGCGTTGCTGGGCCCGAACGGCGCAGGCAAGTCGACGCTGGTCAAAGTCCTCAGTGGACAGTTGCGGGCTTCCGGCGGGCACGTGCATCTCGGTGGAGTGCACGTCAACGACGCCGCGCCCGACGAGCTGGCTCGCGCCGGCCTGTGCACGATCCCGGAAGGCCGCGCGATCTTCCCGAACCTCACCGTGGCGGAGAACCTGCGGCTCATGCGCGGCGACCCCGCTGTGGTCTACGAGCGGTTCCCGAAGCTGAAGGCGAGACATCGGCAGCTCGCGGGCTCGATGTCCGGCGGTGAACAGCAGATGCTCGCGTTCTCCCGCGCGTTGATCACCGACCCGGCCGTGCTGGTGATCGACGAGCTGTCGATGGGACTCGCACCGGTGATCGTCGCCGAGCTGTACGAGGTCGTGGGGGAGCTGGCCACCTCCGGCGTCACGATGCTGATCGTGGAGCAGTTCGCCGAAACGGCCTCCGCCGTGGCCGATCAGGTCGTCGTGATGAAGCACGGCGAAATCGCTGCCGACAACGATCTGGCTTCCGTCTACTTCGGAGGGACATCATGAGGTACGCGCTCGTCGTGCTGCTGATCCTGCTGTCCCCGGCGTCCCGCGCGGCCGGCCGCCGACATCGGCGGGTTCACGCTGTCCGCCCGTGCGGCACCGGTTTCCGTGCTGCTGCACACCGACCTGATCCCGGTGCCCGCGGAACCGCAGGGCGAGGTGCATCTCTCGTACACCCAGACCGAGCTGGGCTCCGGTCCGATCGGCCGGTCGGTCGCCAGCTCGCTGTGGCCGGGCGCCGCCGTCGGCACCGGGCTGCCGCAGCTGCTCGGTTTCGCCTATCCGGTGCAGGCCAACGCCGCGCACCCCGGCGGCCCGGCGGACGAGTCGAAGTCGGGCATGCGTGCCGCGGCGGGTGCGTCGAAAGCGGAGTCCTACGCGGGTGCCAAGCAGGAGGTGCCGTTCCTGCTCACGACCGACGGCCTGGCGTCGACGAGTGTGAGCTCGGCTTCGGGGTCGGAGGCACGTTCTTCCGCCGTGACGTCCGCGCAGTCGATCTCGCTGCTGGCCGGCATGGTCGTGCTGTCGGGAGTGCGCTTCGAGTCCGTCGCGGTGAGCGACGGCAGCAAGGGGAGCGGCACGAGCACGTTCTCGGTCGCCGAGTTCACCGTGCTCGGCCAGAAGTTCCCGGTCAAGGCGCCGGATGCACCGCCGGACGGCTTGCTGAAGGCGTTGGAGCCACTGGGGATCACGCTGGCCTGGCCATCGGCGGCCACGAAACTCGAAGGGACTCAGGCCACTTCTGCGAGCCGTGGCCTGACGTTGACCGTCGACGTGCTGGCGTTGCGCACCAAGCTGGGTCTCGGCGGGATCCTGGACGGGGTGGTGGCGCCGTTGTTGCCCAAGGAACTGGTGCCGCTGCTGAACCCGTTGCGCAAGATGGTGGTGATCGTCGGCGACACCGAGGCCGTCGCGAACGCCTCTGCGGCAGCGCCTCTCACGCCGCCTGATGTCCCTGCGCCGCAAGCACCTCTGGTACCTCCGCCCGCTGCTGGGGACGCGCCTCCGCTGCCCGGTTCGCCGCCGGTGGCCGGGGTGGCGCCGCCCAAGGCCGTCACGCCGGTGGCGTCGGCTCGCGCGAAGCCCCGCTCGCTGCTCGACTTCCCCGGTGTACCAGCGCTTCTGGTCCTCGCCGGGCTCGGTGTCGCGGCGGCTTCCGCGTTCGGCATGAAGTCGTTCGGCACCTTCCTGCTCGGCGGCGCTCCCTGTCCGTCCGGACACCCGACCGGTGTCCCAGACCTGCGCAACGGGTGAACCATGACCATCCAGGACCGGCGCCGCGCACGAATGCGCAGCGGGCTCGGCTTAGTCGGCACGATGCTGATGACGGCAGGCATCGCCGCGATCCTCTTCGCCTGGTGGGGCGTCGCGCACACCGGGTACGTGTGGGAGCAGATCCCTTACGTGGTCTCGGGCGGGATTCTCGGGGTCGGGCTGATCGGGGTGGGTGGCTTCCTGTACTTCGGTTCCTGGCTGACCAAGCTGGTGGAGGAGCAGCGGCAGACCACTTACGCCTTGCTGCAGTTGCTGGACGAGAGGGTTGCGGAGCGGGTGGATCAGCTGGAGCGGGTGGATCAGCTTTAGCGCGCTGTGAGGGCATAGGCGGGCAACGGCACGTTGCCGCGTTCGCGTGCGGTCTGGCGCAGGAGGTCCTTCGCCAGACCCTCCGGCGCCTGCTGCAGTGCCATGAAGATCTCCCAGTCCGCGTCCTGCAACGCGCCCGTGTCCACGTCCGTGACCTGCTCGACCTGCCAGCCGGCGCGGCCGAGCGCGGCGAGCAGGGTGGCGCGGGTGAGCGGGGCCCGGATGTTGCCGCCGGTCTCGGCCATGCGGTCCTGGGCGAGCACGGCCAGCAGGTGCGGGACCTGGTCAGGGCGCGCGGGTTCCGGGTCCCATTCGGCGAAGCAGAGCCGGGAGCCGAGCTCACGGACCTTCTTCAACGTCCGTTCGAGCAGGTCGGCGGACGCGAAGTACCACGAGCAGTGGGCGAGCACGACGAGGTCGTAACCGGTTCCGACGTCGTCGGCCAGAACGTCCGTCTCGTAGCGCATCTCGATGCGGTCGCCGAGCGGCCCGTCGAGCAGGCGCCGCGCGGACTGGCCGACGGTGACCGGCGTGCCGTAGTCAGGTGGCGCGACGTCGATGCCGACGACCGTCCCGTTCGGACCCACGAGATCCGCGAGCACGGCGGTCATGTCGCCTTGGCCGCAGCCGATCTCCAGCACCCTCGCGCCCTCGGGGATCTGCCAGGTTTCTGCCAGGTCGAGGCGATATCCGGTCTGGGTGACCTGGACGTCCGGATCTGCGGCCCAAGCGGCCATGTGGCGTGCGATCTCCTGAGCGTTCATCGCGTCGGAGGGTAGCGGCGTTCACACCCTTGAACCATTGGTTTAGACCAGTTAACGTGCTCGGCATCACGTTCCCCCTGCACGTGAATGGAGCACCATGAAGAAGTTCCGCTGGCAGATCCTGACCATCGGTCTGGCGATAGCGACAGTGGTCGGAGGCGTTCTCGCCGCTCCCGCGAGCGGCGCGACGGGCGTGACGGCGGCGTTCACCAAGACGTCGGACTGGGGCAGCGGCTACGAGGCCAAGTACACGATCTCCAACAGCGGCGCGTCCGCGCTCACGTCGTGGACCGTCGAGTTCACGCTCCCGAGCGGACAGTCGATCGCGTCGCTGTGGGACGGCAGCTATGCCGCGAACGGGCAGAACATCACTGTCCGCAACACCTGGAACGGCACCGTCCCAGTCGGAGGTTCCGCGAGCTTCGGTTTCACCGTGCGCGGCTCCGGCGGGAGCCCGTCCAACTGCAAGGTCAACGGTGGTTCGTGTGACGGCACCGGGCAGCCGCCCACGACCACGACCACCACTACGACGACGACTTCGAACCCGCCGTTGCCCGGCACCGGCCGCGGCGCGCCCTACCTGTACCTGGGCTGGGGCAACCCGCAGAGCGCCACGCAGGTCATGAGCTCGACCGGCGTCAAGTGGTTCACCCTCGCGTTCGTCCTGTCCGGCGGCGGGTGCACCCCGTCGTGGGACAGCCAGCGCCCGCTCACCGGAGGCGTCGACCAGCAGACGATCAACGCCATCCGCGCGGCCGGCGGTGACATCGTGCCGTCGTTCGGCGGCTGGAGCGGCAACAAGCTCGGCCCGAACTGCTCAACGCCGGAAGCACTGGCCGGCGCATACCAGCAGGTGATCAACGCCTACGGGTTGAAGGCGATCGACATCGACATCGAGAACTCCGACGAGTTCGAGAACACCACGGTCCAGGACCGGATCATCACCGCGCTGAAGATCGTCAAGCAGAACAACCCCGGCATCCAGACGATCGTCACGTTCGGCACCGGCACCACCGGCCCGAACTTCTACGGTGCTCGGCTGATCGACCAGGCCAAGGCGCTGAACGCGAACATCGACGTCTTCACGATCATGCCGTTCGACTTCGGCAGCTCCAACATCCGCACCGACACCATCGGCGCGGCCACGGGGCTGAAGAACAAGCTGAAGTCGACCTTCGGCTGGAGCGACGCCGAGGCGTTCAAGCACGTCGGCATCTCCGGCATGAACGGACTGTCCGACCAGCGCGAGCTGACCACCGTCGACGACTGGACGGCGATCCGCGACTGGTCGAAGTCGAACGGGCTGGGGCGTCTCGCCTTCTGGTCGGTGAACCGCGACCGCGGAGGCTGCGACGGCCAGGTGGCCGCCCACTGCTCGGGCATCCAGCAGACCGAGCTCGCGTTCACCCGCATCACCGCTGGTTTCTAGGTCGTCACTCGCCGTCAGCGCCATTTAATCGGTGGCGCTGGCGGCATAACCTTGTCCCATGCGACGACGACGGTGATCTTCAACTGATCTCTCCCGAACCGCGACGGCGTGGGCGTGGTGTTCGCACCTCATCCCGATCTACGCGCTGTACGCGTTGCTCTTCGCCGACAGCGGGCTGTCGGACACGTCCATCTCCGTGCTGTTCGCGATCTGGTCCACGACCGCGATCGTGTTCGAGGTGCCTTCCGGTGCCATCGCGGACCGGTTCTCGCGGCGGAGCTCCCTGGTCGCAGCCGGTGTGCTGCAGGCATCGGGATATGCCGCCTGGGTGCTGTTCCCGTCGTTCTGGGGCTTCGCGGCCGGCTTCGTGCTGTGGGGCCTCGGCGGAACGCTGACCTCGGGCGCGTTCGAGGCGCTGCTGTACGACGGGCTGGCGGCCAACGGCGACGAGTCGTCGTACGGGCGGCTCAACGCTCGCATCGACACCATCGGTCTGATCGCCCAGGTCCCGATCGCGGTCGTTGCCACCGCGTTGTTCTCGTTCGGCGGCTACCAGCTGGCCGGATGGGTCTCCGTCGCGATGTGCCTGGCGTCGTCAGTGATCGCGTCGCGCTTCCCGGAACCGCCGCGTGGCTCTGACGATGACGAGATCGGGTACTTCGCGACCCTGCGGACCGGCGTGCGCGAGGCCGTGCCGATCAAACGCGCCGTGCTGGCGGTGGCGTTGGTCTACGCGATCGACGCGTTCGAGGAGTACTTCACGCTGCTGGCCCAGGACTGGCGCGTTCCGACGGTGTGGGTGCCCATGGCGACGATCGGCGTGCCGTTGCTGGGTGCGGCCGGTGCGTCTCTCGCCGGTCGGTTGCCGTTCCGCGGCTGGGTTCTGTTCGCGTCGGGTGTGCTGCTGATCGTAGCGGCTGTGCTGGCCGTCCCGTTTGCGATCGTCCTGTTGGGACTGTTCTACGGGCTGTACCGGTTCGTGTTGGTGCACGTGGAAACCGAGTTGCAGCACCGGATCGAGTCCGACGCTCGTGCGACTGTCACGTCTGTTGCCGCCATCGGGTCGGAGATCTTGGCGTTCGCGGTCTACGGCCTGTGGGTGCTCGGATCCGCGGCGGCGGTCGGCGTGCTGATCCTGGTGGTGGCCTTGGTGATCTGGCGGAGGTGATCACCGTGCTCGGCTCAGGATGAGTGTCCACAGGCAGCCTGCCGCGGCCAGCGCGCCTCCGGTGGCGAGGGCGGCCGGGATGCCGGCGTTCGCGATGACGCCGAGCAGGATCGGGCCGCCGCCGAGTCCGATGTCGATGAACGCGCTGGCCGTCCCGGACGCCGCTCCTCGCTGATGTGGTTCAGCGGTGGCGAAGATGGCGGCGAAGAACGCCGGGGTGCTGAACGTGACGCCGGCTCCCAGGACGATGCTGCCCGCGATGAGCGTGTGCGGGGTGGCGGTGAGGATCAGTCCTGTCGCGATGACGGCCAGGGCGATGGCGCCGAGTTTCAGGGGCGGCATGCGGTCTGGCACCTTGGCGAACACCGCTCTGGACACCACGACCGTGGCGCCGTAGAGGAAGAGCGGGAGGCTGGTGTTCTCGAATCCCTCTTCCTGGGCTCGGAGTGCCGCGAACGCGAGGAAGCCGCCGCTCGCCGCCAGCGCCGCGCAGAGGCCGATGCTCGGTGGGATCGCGGGGCGGTGGATCAGCTTGGCGTTCCTCGTCCGTGAGGGTGTGCCGGTTTCGCCGATGAACGCTGCTGCTGCGGTGGCTGCCGCGCAGAGTGCCGCGGCTGTCAGCCAGGCGGTGGGGAACGACCTCTGCGTCAGGACTTCACCGAGTGGCGGGCCCGCGGCCAGGCCCAGGTACAGACCCAGGGAGTTGAGGCTGAGGGCTTCGCCGAGGCGGTCGGGCGGGGCGATGTCCACGAGGGCGGCGAATCCTGCGACGAAGAACGCGGCTTCGGCGACGCCCAGCAGAAGTCGCAGGGCGATGATCGTGGTCAGGTCGGTGGCGAGCGCGGTCAGGGCGAGGCTGGTGGCGGCCAGTGCAGTGCCGGCGAGGAGGAGTGGCCTTCTGCCGATGCGGTCGGTGAGGTGGCCGGCGTAGGGGCGTAGCAGGAGTGCGGAGACCGCGAAGGCGCCGAACGCGAGGCTGCTGCGGCGTTGGTGCTGTGGAGCGGGCCGGTGACGTACAGCGGCAGCGTGTAGACCGCGATGCCCATCGCGGTGAAGTAGCCCAGGTCAGCGGCGGTGAGCAGGGCGAAGCGCGGGGTCAGCAGGCGCGCCATCGCAACAGGGTGCGCCTGGGTCGCGGATTTCGCGACTGGTGGATCGACGCAGCGTGAAGTCTGGAGCGCGTGCGTCATCGCGGCTTCCTCTACCGGTGGTGCGTCAGGTGGCGTGGACGAGCCTGTGTTGCCAGTGGCGCCAGGCGGCGTGGATGAGCTTGCGTTGCCGGTGGTGTCAGGCGGTGTGGGGGAGGTTGCGTTTGCTGGTGGCGTGTCGGGCGGCGTGGATGAGCTTGAGTTGCCGTGGCGCGTCAGACGGCGTGGAGGAGGTTGCGTTGAGGGGTTCGGTTCGGATCCAGCCAGGTGGGCTTGGTGAAGATCGGGATGTTGGCGACCATCGTGACCTGCCAGCCGCTGTGGTGGATCAGGGTGTGGTGGTGGCGGCAGAGCAGGACGGCGTTGTCGACTGAGGTGTCGCCGCCGTCGGCCCAGTGTCTGATGTGGTGGGCGTCGCAGTGTTTGGGCGGTCTGGTGCAGCCGGGGAAGGCGCAGCCCTTGTCCCTGGCGACCAGCAGGCGGCGGATCGCGGCGGGGAAGGTGCGGGACTTGCGCCCGATGTTCGTCTGTTCGGAACGGCTGCCGAGGACGATCGGGATGACGCCGGCGTTGCAGGCCAGTCGGCGGGCTGGTTCGCCGCCGTGCTCCGGCAGCTGGTCGGCGCGGGCCATCATGTCGATCAGGTCGGCGAAGGCGTCGCCCTCGCGTTCGGCGCGGAATCGCAGGTCCGGGCCTTCGTCGGCGGTGTCGGGGCGAGGCTTGGCCAGTGGGTCGATCATGGCTTCGAACTTGGCGCCGGTGACCTTGTCCAGCTTGGCCCACACCTCCAGCTGGTCGTCGGTCCAGCGCAGGCGCAGCTGGTTCGTCGGCCGCTTCGGCTCGGGCTCGCGTGGTTCCGCGTCCTGTTGGTGCAGACGGTAGGCCAGCTCCTTGCCGAAGGAACGGACGGCGCTGGGCTCGTGCTCGCGGGCGAACTCCACCACGGGCTGTTCTGCCTCGGGCGGGAGATCCTTCATCACCTCGGCGACCGCGGTGATGTGCTCGCCGGACAGGGCGCCTTCGGCCACGGCGTCGGCGGTGACGGGCAGCTCGGGGTCGAGCCGAGTGCCGGTCGGGGTGATCTCGCGGCTCAGCAGCCGGGCGCGTTCGTGCCACTGCCGGGCGGTCTTCAGATCCCACCGAACGGCATGTCGCAATACCTGAGGCAGATTCTTGTAACCCAGTTCGGCCGCTGCACCGCGGTGTTCCAGTTCGGCGATCTTGTGCATCATGGCGTTTTCGAGAACGCGAATTTCCAGCACGTCTCCGACGACTGCTGCCAGCAGTTCGTCGGTGGGCAGGAGGCGGAAGTCCGGTTCGTTCACGTGTTCGAACCTACCGCAAGATCACGACGTAACCGCACGTCAAGCACTACACGATCAGGTGAACCGAGTGGTCAAACTTCATAGGGTCCGTTATGTGCCATCTCTCTAGACATACGCAACCACTAGCAACCACGCACGCAACAGGAAGCTTTCTGCACGCACGTTGACCACGACCCGCAACCACCTACGGAAATCGGCCACAGAAATTCGTTCCGGCGCACGCCCGACGAAGGAGGGCATGTGCCGGGTCGGCGAAAGGCGAAGCCGTGCCGCCCTACGCAACCGGAACGGCCCTACGCAACCCGACTCGTCTCCCCAACGCAACGGGACCGGCCACACGCAACCCCGCAACCGGAACGACCGCGCGCTGACGCAGGCGTCCCCCGCGTCGTGGGATCCCCCGCTTTCCAACGATACTCACGGGGTCTGACACTCGACTGCTGCCGCCACCTGGCCGATTCCATCGGGCCCGGCGTAACGCCAGGATCTGCGCAACAGATCAAACTTCACAAGCCGGACATCCGCGGAGGCCGCCGTGCTCGTCGCCCAGATCTTCCTGCCAGTGGCGCTGGCCCTGGTCATGTTCGGCCTCGGCCTCACGCTCACCGTCGCGGACTTCGCCAGGGTCGCGAAGTACCCCAAAGCCGCGGTGATCGCACTGGTCTGCCAGGTCTTCGTCCTGCCGGCGATCTGTCTGGGCCTGGTTCTCGCGTTCGGGCTCAAGGGCGTGCTGGCGGTCGGGATGATGTTGCTGGTCGCCTCGCCCGGCGGCACGTCGGCGAACCTCTTCAGCCACCTCGCGGGTGGTGACGTCGCGCTCAACATCACGCTGACGGCGATCAACTCCGTGCTGGCGGTGTTCACGCTGCCGGTGGTGGTCGGCCTCAGCATGGCGCACTTCATGCAGGACGACGGCGCTGTCGGGTTGCAGCCGGCCAAGTTCGTGCAGGTGTTCGCGATCGTGCTCGTGCCGGTGGCGATCGGCATGTGGGTGCGGAAGCGGTTCGAGGCGTGGGCGCTCAAGATGGAGCGGGCCGTGCGGATCGCGTCGGTGGTCGTGCTGGTGCTGGTGATCCTGGCGGCGATCGCCTCGGCGTTCCAGCAGCTCGTCGACAACATCGGCACGCTCGGGCCGGTGGCGCTGCTCCTGTCGATCCTCAGCCTGCTGATCGGCTACTACGTGCCGAAGGCCTTCAAGGTGGGGGAGAAGGAGTCGATCGCCAGTGCCATGGAGATCGGGATCCACAACGCCACGATCGCGATCACTTTGGCGCTGACGGTGCTGGACAACGAGACGATGGCGATTCCGCCTGCCGTCTACGGGGTTCTCATGTACGTGCCTGCGGCGGTGGCGGCACGGTTGTTGTCGCGCAAGAAGGCTGTGGTCTAAAGCAGTTGCGCGTGCGGCTAGGTTGATCAGCGACATGCGTTCAACCACAACCTTGATAGCGGCCGTTCTCGTTGCCGCAACCGCAGTTCCCGCCCATGCCGCGGGAACGACCGTCCGCACCGACACCGGATTCGTGTCGGGAACCATCACCAACGCCCAGCGCGCCTTCCAGGGCATCCCTTTCGCCGCGCCGCCGACCGGGGACAACCGGTGGCGTGACCCGCAGCCCGTGAAGCCCTGGCAAGGCGTCCTCAAAACTGACGCGCCTGGGCCGAGGTGCGCGCAGGACGAAGGGCTCGGCAGTCCTGCCAGCGACAGCGAAGACTGCCTGTACCTCAACGTCACCGCACCGCTCCAGGCCGCCAACCGGCCGGTCATGGTCTGGATCCACGGTGGCGGCTTCACCAGTGGCGCCGGGTCGGACTACGGCGTGGACCAGTTGGTGCGCAACGGTTCTGTCGTCGTCACGGTCAACTACCGGCTCGGCGCGTTCGGATACTTCGGGTTCCCCGGTCTCGAGGGATCGGGCGCGTTCGGACTGAAGGATCAGCAAAAAGCCCTGGAGTGGGTGCAGCGCAACATCAGGCAGTTCGGCGGCAACCCGCACAACGTCACGTTGTTCGGGGCGTCGGCGGGCGGGTTGTCGACGTGCGCGCAGCTGACCTCGCCACGAACACAAGGCCTCTTCCACCGGGCGATCATCCAGAGCGGACCGTGCCAGCTCGGGATTCCGGCGGGGGAGAACCAGGTCCACCACACCTGGGCGAAACGCGAGGACGTCGAGCAGGCCGGCGTGAAGGCACCACACGGCTGCACGGACCTGAAGTGCCTGCGGCAACTGAACGTCCAGCAGGTCAAAGCGCTGACACCGAAGTTCTCGGCGCCCGCGTACGACACGGAAGCGTTGCCGTACAACCCGATCACGGCACTCCAGCAGGGTCACTTCCACAAGATCCCCGTGCTCGCCGGCACCACGCGCGACGAGCTGACGGTGTTCGTGGCGATGTTCTACCCGCGGCTCGACGCCAACGGGTACGAGCAAGCGCTCACCGACGGCTTCGGTGCGGCCAAGGCCGAGCGGATCCTGGAGCGATACCCGCCGAAGGGCGGCGACGAACGGGTCCAGCTGTCCGCGGCACTGACCGCGATGACCTCGGCCTGCACGACCGGCGAGCTCAGGAACCAGACACGGGCGTTCGGCTACGAGTTCGCTGAACCCGAGCCGCCGATGATCTTCCAGGGCATGCCGGAGTTCCCGTACGGCGCCTACCACGGGTCGGAGCTGCCGTTCCTCCTGAGGTACGGCAACACCAAGCTCACCGACAGGCAGCAGGAGCTGTCGGACGAGATGGTCGAGGTGTGGACCAGGTTCGCGAAGACCGGACATCCCGGCTGGTCACGCCAGGACGTCCGGCTGTTCGCGACCGAGCAGGTCGCACCGGCGGACTACCGGTGCGACCTCTGGTCCTCCTAGGACAAGGAGCGCCCGTGGCGGCACTCGCCCGTCGCACGGCTGGTGGTAACACGGGTCGCAAGCGACACCGGCGGTTCCGCCACGGGCGTTGGTCACCTCGGCAGAGGAGTTCCTTCACTGGCCGATGTGTCGTGTGTTAGACCATTGCCACTGGAGGTGGGTGTTGTTTCCGTTGCTGCAGACCGCCGTCCGCGTCGAACCGCTGGAAGGGGAAGGTCTCACCAACGTCCTGCACCTCGTGACGCTGGCCGACGGGCGCAAGGCCGTGCTGCGGCAACCGAAGGTGGCACGCGACCTGCCGAAGTTCGTCGTGCCCGGCGCACCGGAGGTCCTGGCGCACAACGGCCGCGGTGACGTGCTCGTCGAGTACGTCGAGGGCCGGACGCTCGCGGACGCGCTGCCGGTGTCCGAAGAGGTCTGGCGGAGCATCGGCCGGGCGTTCCGGAAGATCCACCGCATCGGCCTGCTGCACAACGACGTGAACCTCTACAACATCATCGTCGGCGACGGGAAAGCCACGCTGATCGACTGGGACAACCCGGGACAGGGCAACCCGCTCGACGAGCTCGCCGCGTTCGAGGAACACCTCTACCTGCACGGAACCGTGCTGCCCCCTGCGTTCTGGGCCGGCTACGGCCACACGCCGGACCTGAACCTGCTGCGCGTGCACCGGATAGCGGGCTGCATCGGCTGGCTCTCCGGCGAGGACTGGCAGGAGTGGGAGGACGACACGACGCTCAAGCCGGAGATGCTGGCCAGGGTCCGGAACTGGCGGCGGCTCCTCGCGAGCTGGCTCGCCGACCAGTTCCGGACAGCCATCCTGGAATCTGACGGTCTAACGGCTGAGGTTGCGGTACTTCAGCACCGACAGCGGCCAGAAGATCGCCACGAACACCGCAGGCCACAACACAGCCAGTAGCAGCGAGTTCTGCGCCGCCCACGAGTCGCCGCCGACGCCGGGGTTGCCGAACAGCTCACGCGCCGCCGCCACGGTCGACGACAGCGGGTTCCACTCGGACACCGCCCGCAGCCAGCCCGGCATCAGCTCCGGTGAGACGAACGTGTTCGCGAACATCGTCAGCGGGAACAGGAACATCCACGACGCCTGCGCCGCCTCCGGCTTCACCAGCAGGCCGAGGTAGATGCCGACCCAGACCAGCGCGAACCGCAGCCACAGGAACAACGCGAACGCGACCAGCGCGTTGAGCAGCCCGTCGTGGAACGACCAGCCGATCACCAGGCCGCACAGCGCCAGCACCAGCAGCTCCAGCGAGGAGTTCACCAGGTCGGCGATGCTGCGCCCGGCCACCACACCGGTCTGCGACATCGGGGACGCCCGGAACCGGTCCGTCACGCCGCGGTCGGCGTCCATCGACACCATCATCAGCGTGGTGCCGACACCGAACGCGATGGTCTGGCCGAACATGCCCGGCAGCAGGAACTCGATGTAGTCGCCGCCGCCGAACACGTTCATCGCGCTGCCGAACACCAACCCGAAGATCAGCACCGAGATGATCGGGTAGGCCAGGTTCGCGAACACCCTGACCGGCTCGCGCACCCAGTGGATCAGGTCCCGCTTGGCGACGACCCACGAGTCGATCGCTGCAAATCGCACCGCGTTCACGCGCGTTCCTCCGCCTTGTGTCCCGTGATCGCCAGGAAGACCTCGTCCAGAGTGGGCCTGCGCAGTGCGATGTCCTCCGCTTCCACGCCCTTGGCCGCCAGCGCCGACGTCAGCCGGGTCAGCGCCGCCACCCGGTCGGCCACCGCCACGCTCACCCTGAACGCGTCGGGGTCCACCTCGGCGTCCGGCCCGAGCACGTCACGAACGACCGGCAGCTCCTCGGAGGTCCTGACCACGACCTCGATCCGGTCGCCGCCGAGCTTGGACTTGAGCTGGTCCGGCGTGCCCTGCGCGACCACCCGGCCGGTGTCCAGCACCACGATCTGGTCGGCAAGCTGGTCGGCCTCGTCCAGGTACTGGGTGGTGAGCAGCACCGTCGTCCCCTCCGCGACGACCCGCTTCACCTCCCGCCACACCTCGCCGCGGTTGCGCGGGTCGAGGCCGGTCGTGGGCTCGTCCAGGAACAGCACCGACGGCCGCGTGATGAAGCTCGACGCCAGGTCCAGGCGCCGCCGCATGCCGCCCGAGTAGTGCTTGGCCCGTTTGCCCGCCGCGTCGGTGAGCCCGAACTGCTCCAGCAGCTCGTCCGCCCGAGCCTCGGCCTGCCGCTTGGAGAAGTGGTAGAGCCGCCCCCACATCACCAGGTTCTCCCTGCCGGTCAGCACGTCGTCCACGGTGGACTGCTGGCCGTTCAGCGCCACCTGACGGCGCACCGCGGGCGCCTCCCGCACCACGTCGTGGCCCGCCACCTCGGCGCGGCCGCCGTCCAGTCGCAGCAACGTGGCCAGGATGCGCACCGCCGTCGTCTTGCCCGCGCCGTTCGGGCCGAGCAGCCCGCACACCGTTCCCGCCGGCACTGCCAGGTCGAAGCCGTCCAGCGCCGCCTTCTTGTCGAATCTCTTGTGCAGGCCTTCCGCGAGCACCGCGTGTCCCACGTTCACCCCCATGCGCTGTTTACGTCGTACACCAGGTGTACGTTGTACACGGTACTAGGATTCACAGGCAAGCTGGTTGTGAAAGAGGGGGCTGGGTGAAGCAGAGCGACCGGGACCGGAGCGTGCGTCTGCTGTGGGAACCCGACGCCCAGACGGCGAGAGAGCCCAAGGCGGCGCTGACCAGGGCGCGGGTCGTCGACGCGGCCATCAAGGTGGCCGACGCCGAGGGCGTCGACGCGCTCACCATGCGCCGGGTCGCCGAGACGCTGGGCTTCACCACGATGTCGCTGTACCGGCACGTGCCCGGCAAGTCCGAGCTGCTCGACCTGATGGTCGACGCGGTGTGGGGCGAGACCGAGCACGCTCCGGCTGGGCCGTGGCGGGAGGGGCTGGAGTTCTTCGCGCGGCAGATGTGGTCGATGTACCGCGCGCACCCGTGGATGCTGCAGCTGACCACCTCGCGGCGGATGCCCGGCCCGCACGCGATGACGCGTCAGGACGCGGCCTACGCCGCAGTCTCCGAACTGGGGCTGCGGTCGGAGGAGATCGTGGCGGTGGTGACGACGGTTGCCCACTTCGTCGACGGCGTCGGCCGGACGATGGCCGACCGCGTGCGGTCCGAACGGGAGACCGGGGTGTCGGAGGAGGACTGGTGGAACGGCAGGGAGGCGCTCTGGGAGCACTTCACGCCGGATCGCCTGCCGATGATGACGCACATATGGAACTCGGGCGGCTTCGAACGCCCACTGGACGAGTTCGAGTTCGGTCTCGCGCGGGTGCTGGACGGACTCGCGGTGTTCATCGACGCCGAGGACCGACCGCTGGTTCGTCGAGAGACGTGCCTGTAGCCATACAAGACGACTTGAGTCGTCCGATCGAGTGAAAAGCCCAGCTCAGACAGCCCATGAACCGTAGTTGCGCGGTTACGTAATGCCATTGTTATGAGCAATCAGAATGAACTCGTTCTCGGGATGAACCGACCACTCCTATCTGCGCGTTTTCCTTATGACACCGTTTCGCCGCGGGGGTCGAATCGGGACGACGAGGAGGTCGTATGACAGCTGGCGCGCACGACGCGGTCACCCTTGGCTGCTACGCGCTCGGCGTTCTGGACGCGCACGAGAGTCGTGGCGTGGAGCAGCACCTGAGGGGCTGTCCGTCCTGCCGTGCGCAGGTCGCCGACTTCCATCGGATCCGCAAGGTGCTCGACGAGGTGCCCCGTGAGGTGTTCCTGCACGAGCTCGAAGCCGACCTGCCCAAGCCGTCGGATCTGGTGCTGCAGCGTGCGCTGCGGCAGATCCGGAACGAGTCCGTCATCCCGCAGCCGCGGGTGGCGGATCAACGTCCCAGAGCCAGTCCGGTGCCGGTGGAGGACCTTCCCGATCCGCAGCACGCCAAGCCCCGGCGCTGGCCGGGCTACCTCGCCGCCGCGGCTGTAGCCGCGGTGGTGGCGTTCGGTGGCGCTGCGGTGTTCATGCAGAACCAGACGCCGGGAACGTCCATCGCCGGACCTCGCACGGGCGAGGCGACGGCGGGCGGGATCAAGATGGTGGCGGAGATCTCGCCGTCATCGCAGGACCGCTACCTGGTGGCCGCCGACATCGACGGTCTGCCTGCCGCGCAGAAGTGCAAGCTGATCGTGGTCGGCACGGACGGCACGAGGACCGAGGCCCACGCGTGGACCACGACCGAGAAGCAGCGGGTCGACGGCTCCAAGGTGCGGGTCATGGTCAGCGTGCCACCGGACAAGGTGAAGTCGATCTTGGTGGAGAACGCGGAGGGCAAGACGTTCGTGGTGGCGAACCTGTAAGGACGGAAACGGACGAAGGGCCCGCATTCATCAGAATGCGGGCCCTTCTACTTACATTGATGTAATTCAGACGGCCTGCAATGTGAGCCATGCTCCGACGAGGATCACCATCGCGGCTGTGCCGACGGGTGCGTAATGCGAGAGCGCACGGGTGGCACGGCCGTCCAGGATTCTCTCGACGCGTTCACGGGCCTTCACGAGCAGCAGTCCGACCGCGGTGAGAGTGGCGGCCATGCCGAATCCGTAACCGAGGACCAGCAGCACGCCGAACCACGTTCGGCCCAAGGCCATCGCCCCGAGGAGGACGACGAGCGCGGAGGGTGACGGGACCAGGCCGTTGGCCGCGCCCATGCCGATCAGGCTCGCGCGGCTGTACCCGTGGCCGTGCCCATGACCGTGTCCGTGGCCATGACCGTGCCCATGTCCGTGGCCGTGCCCGTGTCCGACGCCGGCGAGCGCGGGTTCACGGGTGACGGCGGAGCGCAGCAGCATCACGCCGATCACCGCGATCAGCACACCGCTGATCAGGCCGAGCCAGCGCAGCACCTGCTCGCCGGCCAGTGCGCTGGAGGCGCTGATGATCAGGCCCAGGACCAGCACGCCACCGGTATGCGTGGCCGTGACCGAGGCACCGACGATGAACGCGTCCTTCGGCGTGCCCTGACGGCCGGCGAGATAAGCGGCGATGAGCGTCTTGCCGTGACCGGGCAACGCCGCGTGCGACGCGCCGAGCACCAACGACAGCAGCAAAGCCAGGAACCCGAGCCACGGCGTGAGGTCGTCGCTGCCCAGGATGTCGTTCAACGCGGCCGCCGTGACGCTCAACGACTGGATGGGGGAGCCGGAGGCCTCCTTCGGCTCTGACCCGCTGCCCGGTTCGGCGTTGAACGTGACCGCCCGGACGTCCATCGGGTTGCTGAGCAGGTCCTCCGGGTACGCGCGGAGCTCGTTGCTGATGCTCTCGGTGGGAACTGACGAGTCCGTCAGCCTGATCCCCGTGCCGGCCGCGGTGATCTCGCGCCAGCCGACCCTGTCGACGTTCGACTCGTCGCGGAACTCCAGCCTGGCCGGCCGGTCGAGGTCGACCTTGGCGGTGAAGTCGCAGACCAGCCTGGTCGTGATGAGGTCGGCCTGGCCGACGGGATGTTCCTTGGTGGCGCTGGAGAGCGACCAGGTGATCCGCCGGCCGTCCACTGTGGACCGATCGGTCCTGGAGACCTCGTCGCACCACTGCTTCGCGTCACGGGTCTTCAGGTTCTCCTGCAGCGTCGGGATCTCCGCCACGTCGACCACGGATCTGAGGTCGATGCGATCCGGGTGCAGGTGCAGCCCGTGGTAGTGGTTGACGCTGAAGTTGCCCAGCGGGTGGCCGAACGCCTCGCCGTTGATGAAGAAGACGCCCGCGAACAGCAGGGCGGCCACCAGGACGGGGCGCACGACCCAGCCGGAAAGACTCACCGGCCGCCTCGCAGCTCGGCGAGCTTGCGACCCGCCTTCAGCGCCTGGAGCGGGGAGAAGTTCGCGTTGAGCCGCAACGCCTGCACCAGCGCCTCCTGAGCCTCCGCTATCCGGCCCAACGCCGCGAGGATCATGCCGCGGTGGTAGGAGAACGTGGCGTTCTGCCAGCCCAGGGCCACAGCACGGTCCGAGTAGCTCAACGCCTCGGCGTCACGGCCGTTCACGTGCAGCGCCCACGCCATCGCGTCGGCCACGAACACGCTCTGACGGCGGTTCCACTCGGCCTCTGCCCTCCGCAGCGCCTGCATGGCGTCACCGCGGTCCGCGGCCACCAGCGCCGCGGCCAGGTCGTCGGAAGCTCCCTGCGACTCCATCAGCCGCTGCTGCTCGGACAGCACGTCGTACTGCTTGGCGGCCTCGTCCTGCTTGCCGCCGGCCTCCAGCAGCTCCGCGTACTCCTGCAGGTACTGGGGCAGGGGCGCGCGAGCCACCAGCCTGCGGTAGGTCTCCAGCGCCACCGGGGTCTCACCCCGTGCCGCCGCGACCTTGGCCTTGCCCTGAGTGAGAGTCATGTCGTCTCCTCTCGCCGCCAGTCCCTGCTCGTAGTGCTGTGCGGCTTCGTCGAGCCGGTTGTGGTCGAACGCGAGTTCGCCCAGCCGGTAGCGGCAGAACGCGACCTCCTCCGGTGTCGCCGCCGCGGTGAGCGCGCGCTGCATCGCGTCGCGGGCGCCGTCGACGTCGCCGTGGAGCTCGAAGTGGAAGGAAGCGCGGGCGAAGGATGCGGTGTTGGGCTTGATGTCCAGCATCTTCTGCACCGCGTCCTGGGCACCCGCGTCGTCGCCGAGCTGCGTCAACGCGTCTGCCAGAACGCCATAAGCCTCCGCTGACCGCGGAAGCTGGGTGAGAGCCTTCGTCGCCCAGTCGCGGGCGGCGTGGAAGTCGTGGCGGGCGTTGGCCAGCGTGCCCATGCCGATGGCGGCGAGGCCCGTGTCGCCCGCGTTCTTCAGCGCGCCCTCGGCCTTGGCGTAGTACGCCGGGTCGGCCGTGACGCGCGCCAGTTCCACATAGGACGCACCGAGCTGCGCCCAGGAAGTCGTGTCCTGGGGAACACTGTGCAGTCGCTGCTGCAGCTGGTGCACCACGCGGTGCATCTGGTTCTGCTGCGCCACAGCCGGAACAGGGGGCTCGCCCCCGGCCCTGCTGTCGGCAGGACCGGAGGCGGCTAGGTAGGCAAGCGCCGCGGTGACCAGGAGAACCACCGCGACGGCCTGCCGTTGTTGGTACTTCACTTCGAGTGCGACCCGTACTTGCGGATCTGCTGCTGACGCTTGCGCCACAAGAAGAAGCCCGCACCGAACACGAACGCGGAGCCGACCGCGGTGGTCATCGCCATCGGGTCCAGGTTGCCGATCTTGCCGACCGGGTTGACCGCGACGTTCGCCGTGTTGCCGGAAGCGTTGACGGCGGTGCCGTTGCGGGGCAGAGCCACGTACGGGAACGCCGCCTCGAACGGCTGGTCGTTCGCGTCGACCTTGTCACCGGTGGCGAGCGCGTCGACGAGCTTGCCGGAGGCCGCGGCACCCTCCATCGCCTGGACGGCGATGTCCACCACGTCGTCGGTGAGGCGGCGGCCGTTGGGGAAGCCCTGTGTGTCACCGGCGAGCAGACCGAGGCGGTTCGGGTTGGCGTTCGGGTTGATCGACATGTTCAGCCGCAGCATCTCCGCCGGGCGGAACCGCTTCTGGTCCACGTCGGCGTTGTTGACCTGCGAGTTCAGATCGGCGTTGATCTGTCCGCCGAGCTTCTTCGTGATACCGGTCAGGAAGATCTCGGCCAGGTCGTCGCGCGGACCCTTCGGAGCCGGGATCTTGTAGATGCCCTCGATCAGCTTCGGCAGCTCGGGGTTGTTGACCCGGTCCACGAGCTCCTTCACGCCGGCGTCCTGGTCGGGGCGCAGGCCGTTGAACGCGTCCTTGAGGCCCGCGGGAGCCACGACCTCGTTGACCAGCGGGTTGCCCAGCCGCGAGACCTGCACGAAGTCGCCCTGCGCCTCCGCCTTGCCCGGCGAGAGCTTGAGCGACCGGCGCTGCGTGGTGCTCCAGATGCCGATGTTCGGGTTGCGGTTCGCGTCGTTCTTCAGCGCGAGCGCCTGCTTGGGCAGCTGGAGCGCGATGGTGTTGACGTTGTAGCCGCGCAGCGTGTCCTGGCCGACCTCGCTCAGGTTGCCGCCGTAGAGCAGGTCGAACACCCTCAGGTCGGCGAAGAACGCGTCCTCGGACGGGCCGACGTAGACCTTGCCGCCGCCGGGGATCTGCACGGTCGCCTGGTCGCGCAGCTTCTTGAAGTCCGGCATCGACGCGGGACCGTTCGGGGACGGCGCCACCGGGGCGTCCTTGACGAGCTGGACCTTCTGGCCGTTCTCGTAGATGGCCTCGATGCTGTAGCGCTGCCGGAACAACAGGTTCTCGTCGTCCAGCGAGTCCACGACACCGTTGGCGTACAGGAACGTGGTGTTCTTGCGCCGGTCGTCGTTGTGGAACTGCCAGCGCAGGACGATGTCCGCCTTCGCGTCACCGTCGTTGTCGATGTTGAAGTCGTACTGCGCGTCCTGGGCCCACGGGAAGAAGTTGGGGCCGCCGTTGGGTTCCTGGAACCCGGACCAGTTGCCGACCAGCGTGACGGTGTCCTTGTGGTCGGGACTCACGAACGCGTAGAGGTCCGTGTTGTCCACGGCCGGATCGCCCGCGATGAGCGGGGCCTCGCGGTGTGACGAGGCGGTGGCGTTGGTACCGCCGAACATGGCCGCGTTGAGCAGTGTGGCGGCCACCAGCGCGGCCGCAGCCACCTGGCCGCGCCGACCGCTGAGGACGTGCGGTGATGACATCTCTGGGCAACCTTTCGGGAAACGTGACATCAGGCGCTGTGCATGAGCAGCGACGGTTCGCTGGCATGGCTCGTGTGGCTTGCGTGGTCTGTCGTCCACCTCGCTTGGGTGAAGTCGCGGATGCCTTCGACAAGGCGGTCGACGTCCTGCTCCGGCCGCACCACCAGGCGCGCGAACCGGCTGCTCATGCCGAGCTTGTTGCCGCATTCGCGGATGAAGACCTGGTGACGGGACAGCAGGTGGTCGCGAAGCTCGCGGCCGTCCATGCCGCCGCCGAGCTTGACCAGCAGGAAGTTGGCCTGCGACGAGTACACGGTCAGATCAGGGATGCGCGACAGCTCCATGCCCATGCGGTAGCGGTCACGGCTGAGCAGTCGCAGGCTCTCGGCGTACTCGCCCTCGTGCTCGGCCAGCATGAACACGACGGATTCCGCGAGAGAGTTGAGATTCCACTTCGGCAGCGTCTGCCGCATCTTGCCGGCGAGCCCCGGATTCGCGACCAGGTAGCCGAACCGGATGCCGTGCAGGCCGAAGTTCTTGCCGAGGCTCTTCAGCACGACCACGTTGGGCCGGATGGACGCCTCGGCTGCGACGGAGGGATTGCGCTCGACCTCGACGAAGTCGATGAACGACTCGTCGATCACGATGAGGTCCAGGTCGGCGAGCTCGTCCATGAACCGGACGATCTCCCGGCGCGGCAGATAGCCGCCGTCGGGATTGTTCGGGTTGCAGATCACGGCCGTCCGCGACCCGCGCGTGCGGATGAACTTGATGTACTCGTCGATGTCGAGCTCGAAGTTGTTGCTCTCCTGGAGCAGGAACATGTCGACGCGCTTGTTGCTCTCCATCGGCTGGTCGGTCCAGCGTCCGAAGGTGGGGATCGGGATGGCGATGCTCTCGTGGATCCACATGTGGTCCATCCACGTGATGAGCTCGGTCGATCCGTTCGACATCGCGATCGTGGCCGGGTTGAGCCCCAGCACGGTGGAAAGCTGCTGCGCGATCTTGGACGCGTCGCTGGGATAGAACTTCAGGACCGATTCCAGGTTCTTCGAGAGCAGCTCGAACATCTCGGGCGTCGGAAAATACGGATTGCACGGGATGCAGAAGTCCACGAGCTCCCCGGCACCGGTCCGCGACAGCTCGAAATAGGACGGGCTGTGCGCGGTCTGCTGGAAGAGACCCGAGTCCACACCATGCCGCACGCGATCACTCCGTCCCTCGGTCAGATTCCGACAACGGGGCATACGTGCAGGTGTCGATCGCGGTTCACGGGTCCGTCTCGGGAAGGTCTCGACCAGGTCACGCGCGCAACCTCGGGCACGCCGGTCCGTCGGGGCTCCGACTGTCCACAACGGACAGATGCGCGGGTGGCCCCTGGCAGGTCCACGGGGTCGTTCACGGTCGAACGGGCGCACGGCTGCCCCGACGCGTGCGTGAGTTTCGCCAACTCGCCGCCGGCCGGCACGACATCGCCCGCCGGTCGCTCTGCGTGCCCGTTTCGGCGGTTTCCGGACGCCGCCGCTGGTCAGCAGGGCCCTGCGCGGTCACTGGACCAGGACTCCAGCGCGTTCGGCAACCGTTCCCGGTGAGATTCACGTGCCGTGACGGCCGCCACGACGGGCATCCTGCAAATAATTGTCGGTGTGTACGGATACCCTGCTGGCAGTCCGCACACGACCTGGGAGAAATACCCGTGACCGCAGAGACCCTGTACGGGGCCGACGACCTTACGCATCTCGAGGGTCTGGAGGCCGTCCGCAAGCGGCCCGGCATGTACATCGGGTCGACCGACAGCCGGGGCATCAACCACCTCTTCAGCGAGATCGTCGACAACTCGACCGACGAGGGTGTGGCGGGCCACGCCTCGAAGGTCGTGGTCACACTGCACGCCGACGGCAGCGTTCAGGTCGACGACAACGGCAGGGGCATCCCGACCGACGTGCACGCGAAGTCCGGTCTGTCCGGTGTGGAGCTCGTCCTCACCAAGCTGCACGCCGGCGGCAAGTTCGGCGGCTCCGGCTACAAGACCTCCGGCGGCCTGCACGGCGTCGGCGCGTCCGCGGTCAACGCACTCTCACACCGTTTCGACGTCACGGTGCGGCGTGGCGGCAAGGTGCACGAGATGTCGTTCGCCCACGGCGTTCCCGGCGTCTTCGACGGCCCCGGCCCCAAGGCGAAGTTCACGCGCCAGGGCGGGTTGAACGTCGTCGGCAAGATGAAGCGCAACGAGTCGACCGGCACCTCGATCCGCTACTGGTACGACGCCCGCTACTTCGAGAACAACGCCGCCCTGGACGTGGAAGCCGTCCGCATGAAGATGCGCAACACGGCGTTCCTCGTGCCCGGCGTGACCTATGTTCTGAAGACCGCGCTGGAAGACTCGATCTCCGAAGAGGTCTTCCACTACCCCCACGGCCTGACCGACATGGTGGAGTTCCTCGCGCCGTCCGGCGACCGGGCCGTCTCGGGGACCTTGGTGATCACCGGTACCGGCACCTACTTCGAGAACGCCGCCGACGAGAACGGCGTGATGCGGTCCAAAGTGGAGCGTCAGGCCGAGGTCGAGGTGGCACTGCGCTGGGGCACCGGCTACGAGCGCACCGTCGAGTGCTTCACCAACACCATCCGCAACATGCACGGCGGTACCCACCGCCGCGGCTTCGACCGCGCGGTGCTGAAGTCCGTGCAGGACGCCATCTCCAAGACCCGCGGGCTGTTGAAGCCCAAGGAGGAGATGCCGACCCTGGACGACGTGCTGGAGGGCATGACCGCCGTCATCCACGTCCGCATCCCCGAGCCGCAGTTCACCTCGCAGACCAAGGACGAGCTGTCGACCGCCGGCATCACCAAGGTGCTGCAGGGCATCGTCGACCAGCAGATCCGCGCGTGGACCGAGGACCGCAAGACCAAGGTCGAGGCCAAGACCGTGCTGCAGAAGGTCGTCGACGCCTCGCGCGTCCGGCTGACGCAGAAACAGCAGAAGGACGCTGCTCGGCGCAAGACCGCGCTTGAGGGTGCGGCGATGCCGGCCAAGCTGGTCGACTGCCGCACGACAGGTGTTTCGCGTAGCGAACTTTTTCTCGTGGAAGGCGACAGCGCACTCGGCTCGGCTCGTATGGCGCGCGTCTCCGAGTACCAGGCGCTGCTTCCGTTGCGCGGCAAGATTCTCAACGTCCAGAAGGCCTCGCTCGCCGACACGCTGCGCAACGCTGAGATCGCTTCCATCGTCCAGGTGCTGGGCGCCGGCACCGGCCGCACGTTCGACATCTCGCAGATGCGGTACGGCCGGGTGATCCTGATGGCCGACGCGGACGTCGACGGCAGCCACATCCGGACGTTGCTGATCACGTTGTTCGCCAAGTACATGCGGCCGGTGATCGAGGACGGGCGCTTGTACGCCGCGATGCCGCCGTTGCACAAGGTGATGACCCGAGGCCGTAACCCGGAGACCCACTTCACCTTCACCCAGCGCCAGATGGAGCAGACCGTCGCGAAGCTGGAGAAGGCGGGCAAGCAGGTCGTCACGCCGGTGCCGCGGTTCAAGGGTCTCGGTGAGATGGACGCGGACGAGTTGTGGGAGACCACGATGAACCCGTCCACGCGCTCGGTCCGCCGCATCACCATGGACGACGTCGACGCCGCCGAGAACGCGCTCGAGCTGCTGATGGGTGAGAAGGTCGAGCCGCGCCGCAACTGGCTCGTCGAGTCCGCCGCACGGGTCGACCAGTCGGCCATCGACCTCTGAGACAGAAAGAGCAACGACAGTCATGGCACGCCGCAAGGGACCCACGACCAAGGTCGACCCCGCCGCGTTCGACCGGGCCGGCGCCCAGGTGCTCGACAACTCGCTGAAGACGGAGATCGAGGACTCGTACCTGGAGTACGCGTACTCGGTCATCCACTCGCGGGCTCTGCCGGACGCGCGGGACGGCCTCAAGCCGGTGCACCGCCGCATCCTCTTCTCGATGCACGAGCAGGGGTACCGGCCGAACCACGCGTACGTGAAGTCGTCGCGTGTGGTCGGCGACTGCTTCGTGAAGGGCGCCCTCGTCTCCACACCGGAGGGGCTGCGGCCGATCGAGGAGATCGAGATCGGTGATCTCGTGCTCGACGGCCACGGCACGCCGGTGCGGGTGAGCGAGGTGTACGAGAACCCGGTTTCCGACCTCGTGCGAGTCACCTGGTCGAACGGCCGCACGATGCTCGTCACGCCGGGGCAGCGGTTCCGGACCGTCGAGTCCGACCTCTCGATCGGCTGGACCGCGGCGACGGACCTGGCCGGCCGACGGACGATCGCGTACGGCGCGGACCGGCAGGCGGTGCTTCCGTCGGATGCCGTTGATGTCGGAGCCTACGTGCAGGGTCTGATCGTTGCCGAGGGGTTCGCCGTCGACCGCAAGCGTGCCGCCGATGGACGGGTGCGCATCCACATGTGCGACGTCGAGCCGCTCGACGTGGCGCACGGGTGGGCGATCCTCAACGGGGTCGACGTCTCGCGTGGAAAACGCGTCGCGAAGAACCCGAAGCACAAGGACCAGCACATCCTCACCTTCGCGCGCCACGAGGCGTTGCTGGAGGTCGCGACGCCGCGCAGCGACCAGAAGGTCGTGCCGCCGAGCGTGCTGGCCGATCGGTCCGCGTGGGCGCCGTTCATCGCCGGGTTCTTCGACGGCGACGGGTACGTGCGCAAGCAGAACCGTGAGATCGTGCTGGTCAGCACGAGTCCGCGGCTCATCGGTCAGCTGCACGGCATGCTGGCGGACTCCGGCATCCACGGACACCACTGGTCACGCGTCAGCAAGACCGGGCACAAGACCCTGCTGGGCCTGTCGATCTCGGGCCGTGACGCCGCCACCCTCGCGCTCGCTCTGCTGCCGTGGACGAAGATCGGTTACAAGCAGGACGGCCTGCGTCAGGTGCTGTCCATCGGCTACCGCTACGGCGGCAAGCAGGGCAACGACCGGCTTCCGTGCGCACCGGTGATGGCGGAGTTCTCCGCGGCACACCAGGGTGGCGGCTGGTTCCGTGACACCGACGGCGTGGCCTTCCGCGCGTCGCTGGGAATGGATGTCCGGTACGGCAAGAACCGGCACGGCAAGACGCTCGCCGAGCGTTCCTTCCCGCTGTGGCGGGCTCAGGAACAAGGCTGGGTCGAGAAGCTGCGCCGGATCGGTTCGCCGCTGGCCGCACGCCTGGAAGCCTTGTCCGGCTTCAGCTTCCTCGAAGTGACGTCGGTCGAGCCGGTCGCGCCGGACACGACCTACGACATCCAGGTCGCGACGGACGAACACGCGTTCGTCGTCGACGGCCAGGTCGTGCACAACTGCATGGGCAAGTACCACCCGCACGGTGACACGGCGATCTACGACGCGTTGGTCCGCCTCGCGCAGGACTTCAGCCTCAACGAGCCGCTGATCGACGGTCACGGCAACTTCGGCAGCCCTGACGACGGCCCTGCGGCGAGCCGGTACACCGAGTGCCGCATGTCGCCGGTCGCGATGCAGCTGGTCAGCGAGCTGAACGAGGAGACGGTCGACTTCCGGCCGAACTACGACGGCTCGCTGCAGGAGCCGGTGGTGCTGCCGGCGGCGTTCCCGAACCTGCTGGTCAACGGCACGTCCGGCATCGCGGTCGGCATGGCAACGAACATGATCCCGCACAACCTCCGCGAGGTGATCGGGGCGGCGCGGTGGCTGATCACGCACCCCGAGGCGAGCCTCGACAAGCTGATGGAGTTCGTGCCGGGGCCCGACCTGCCGACCGGCGGCATTCTGCTCGGCCTCGACGAGGTCAGGAAGGCCTACGAGACCGGCCGCGGCGTCGTCCGGATGCGCGCGAAGGTCGAGATCGGGCCGCTGGAGGGATCCCGCGGCCGGCAGGCCATCACCGTCACGGAGCTGCCGTACGGCGTCGGTTCGGAGCGGATCGTCGAGAAGATCACCGACGAGGTGAACAAGTCCAAGCGCCTCACCGGCATCGCGGACGTCAAGGACCTCACGGACCGCGAGAACGGCATCCGGCTGGTCATCGAGTGCAAGGTGGGTGTGAACCCGCAGGCGTTGCTCGCCGACCTGTACCGGTTGACGCCGATGGAGCAGTCGTTCGGCATCAACAACCTGGTGCTGGTCGACGGGCAGCCGCAGACGCTCGGTCTCAAGGAGCTGCTGGAGGTCTTCCTCAAGCACCGCTACGAGGTCGTCACGCGGCGCACGAAGTTCCGCCGCCGCAAGCGCGAGGAGCGGTTGCACCTGGTCGAGGGTCTGCTTCTGGCGCTGCTCGACATCGACAAGGTCATCAAGCTGATCCGGGGCAGCGAGAACGCCGCTGCCGCCAAGGACGGCCTGATGAAGCAGTTCAAGCTGTCGGAGATCCAGGCGTCCTACATCCTCGACACGCCGCTGCGCCGCCTCACCAAGTACGACAAGCTCGAGCTCGAGAACGAGCAGGACAAGCTCAACCAGGAGATCGCGGAGCTGAGCGCGATCCTGGACGACGAGGGTGTGCTGCGCAAGCTCGTCTCGACCGAGCTGGCCGCCGTCGCGAAGGACCTCGGCGGCGAGCGCAGGACCAGCCTCATCGACGGTGACCTCAAAGAGGTGCTGGCGGCGTCCAAGCCCGCCGGGCCGCTGGAGGTCACGGACGACCCGTGTCAGGTCATCCTCAGCGCCACCGGGCTCGTCGCGCGCACCGCGGCCGAGTCGGAGGAGGTGTCCGAGGGCAAGCGGCGGGCTGGCAGGGTGAAGCACGACGCCGTCGCCGCGACGGTCCACTCCACGGCACGCGGCCAGGTCGTGCTGATCACGAACCTCGGCCGGGCGTTCAAGACCGACGTGCTGCCGTTGCCGGTACTGCCTGAACAGAGCGGGACCGTGAGCCTCAGGGGTGGCATGGCGGCGAGCGAGCTCGTACCGCTGGAGAAGGGCGAGAAGGTCGTCGGCATCGCGCCGCTCGACCCGAAGGACTCTCCCGGCATCGCGCTCGGCACGAAGTTCGGCGCGGTCAAGGTGTGCGTGCCGGAGTGGCCGGTGCGGTCGGACGAGTTCGAGGTCATCACGCTCAAGGACGGCGACGAGATCGTCGGCGCGACCTGGCTCACGGACGGCAGTGAGACGCTCGCGTTCGTCAGCTCGGACTCGTCGCTGCTGCGCTACGACGCGAAGCTGGTGCGGCCGCAGGGGCTGAAGGGCGGCGGCATGGCGGGCATCAACCTGAGCGGTGACGCGTACGTGGTGTTCTTCGGTGCGATCCGCACGGACGACGACGAGCACGGCGAGCCGATGGTCGTCACCTCGTCCGGGCAGAGCGTCAAGGTCACGCCGTTCAGCGAGTATCCGGCGAAGGGGCGCGCCACGGGCGGTGTGCGGTCGCAGCGGTTCCTCAAGGGCGAGTCGCACCTGGTGCTGGCGTGGATCGGCAGCAGGCCGGCGGGTGCGGACGACAAGGGCACTCCGGTCGAGTTGCCGGACATCGATCCGCGGCGCGACGGATCCGGTCACGCGCATCCGGGCCCTGACGTGATCGGGCACCTGATCGAACGGGACTGAGTCCGGCTGGTTCGGCGCCGGCCAGGGATCAGCTGACTCTCTCGCCGGCGCAACCGGACGGTGTCGTTCAGCCTCGGCTGTGCCACCGTGACTCGGTCCTTCGCAGGACGCGGTCGAGCACTTCGGCTTCTTCACGTCGCTCCTCGTCGGAGGACGTGAGTGCGAGCAGGAAGACGATGATCACGCTGAACCCGGCACTGCCGATGATCAGACTCGTGATCAGGTCCTCCGAGTTGCCCACGATGACCGAGGCGCGCTGGTTGACCGTGATGTTCATGGCGTGCATGCCGGTGTAGTGCATGCCGGTGACGGCGAATCCCATCACCAGGGAGGCGCAGAGGACGGCGAGCGGGCCGCTGACCTTCGTCGTGAACCACAGTGCGGCGGTCGCGGCGACCACGGCGATCACGACGGAGAGCACCACGGTGACGGGGTCGTAGGTGACCTCGGCGCTGATCACGATTGCCGACATGCCGGTGTAATGCATCGCGGCGACGCCGACGCCGGTGACGAGTCCGCCTGCCGCGAGTGGCCAGATGCGCTCGTCGTCGCTGTCGCCCTGCCGGAGGACCAGGAACAGTCCAATGCCGACGACCACGATGGCGACCACCATGCTCAGCAATGTGGTGGGGATGTCGTAGGCGACGTTCGCACCCATCCACGTGCCGAGCATCGCGGTGAAATGCATGCCCCAGATGCCGAGCCCGCCGATCGACACCGCGGCCACCGTCAGCCACCAGTTGCGTGACGCGCCGATCGAATTTCGTGCGCGCTCGCTGGACAAAAGGCCGAGGGCGGAGCCAAGGCATGCAACGAGATACGCCGTGATCGGTGTGAACGTCCCCATATCCATACGAGATGAAAACATTTCAAATCTATGGGTGCAAGACCTTTGTGGACGGTCGCCGGTGGCATTCACTCGATAGCACCAAGCGGCGATAAGAGAATCGAATAGGTCATGCGTCGCAACGCACCGAGCACGTTCGTACGGCAAAAGACGGGCTGGATTTTTCGGGAGTTCCAGCCCGGCCTTCACCGCCGAATCGGACGATCTGTCAGGTGAGTCCGGGGAATTGTCTAGTCGATTCCTGCGCCACGCACCCTCGCTTCTGCGATAATGCGTTCCGCTTCGTCCAGGGCGACACTGCGCAGCTCCGCCAGGGCGCGCATGGCCTCGGCGCGACGGGCGGACATGGCGAGCCGGAAGTCCTCGCGGATCGACTCGCGCTTGTCCGCGGCCTCCTCGTCGAGCTTGCGGGCGCGTTGCTCCGCCTCGCCGACGATCATCAAGGCCTTGAGCTGGGCGTCCCTGATGACCTCCCGGCGTTCTTCCTCGGCCAGGGCGACCATGCGGGCGAGCCGTTCCGGCAGGCCCTTCAGGTCGATCGGGGTCAGGCAGATGCGGTGCAGGCCGTCCTGCAGGGCGGCGTTCTCCTCCTGGACCGCGATCAACCTGCTGGCCAGGGCTTCGGCACGGGCTTCTGACGCGTCGCGGTCCGCGGTGACCAAGCGCAGCTCGGCCTCCAGCTCCGCGACGTAGTCGTCCACCTCGTCGCGGTCGTAGCCGCGCCACCGCAGCCCGAACCACGTGCGTAGCGGTACGAGCTCAGTCCTGCTGTCGACACTCACTGCCGTCTCCTCTGCCTCCCGCGAGTCAGTCTTGACTGGGTGTACGTACGTGGTGCGGCATCGGTTCTAACGGGTTCACCAGGCACAATGTGTGCGTGAACAACAAACTGTGCCCCTGTGGTACCGGTCGGTCCTATGTGGACTGTTGCGGTGCGCTGCACTCCGGTGCCCGTACCGCGGCCACCGCCGAGCAGCTGATGCGTTCGCGCTACAGCGCTTTCGCGGTGTCCGATGAGGACTACCTGTTGCGCACGTGGGCCTCGAAACACCGCCCAGCGAGCGCGGGAGTCGACGCCTCCGACCGCTGGCTGAAGCTCGAAATACTGGCAACTGAAAACGGCGGACTGCTTCAGAACGAGGGCGTTGTGGAGTTCCGGGCGCACTATGTCGGGGGCGTCGTGCACGAGCGCAGCAGGTTTGTCAGGGAGAACGGCCAGTGGGTTTACGTGGAGGCGCAGTCGTGAGCACCGTGAAGGTCGAGAGCCGGTTCAACGGCCCGCCGGGGATGGCAACGGCGGTTACTCGGCCGGCCTGCTCGCGGCGCACGTCGACTCGCCGGCGGTCAGTGTCCGATTGCGCAAACCCGTGCCGCTGGATCGCGAGATGGAGGTCCGCGACGGTCAGCTGCTCGACGGCGACCCTGATGGCGAGCACACCGTGATCGCGTCCGCCGAGCCCGCCGTGCTCGACCTCGACGTTCCCGCTGTTCCCACGCTCGACGAGGCGCGGAAGGCCGCCGCGAAGGTGCCGTGGCGCGACAAGCACCCGTTCCCGACGTGTTTCGGTTGCGGTCCCGGTCGTGAGGACGGCATCGCCGCGCTGCTCGGCCCGCTGGACGGAAGGGCCGAATGGGCCGGGGTCTGGCGGCCCACCGGCCTGCTGCCGAACGACGGCACGAACGTGCTGCCGGAGGTCGTCTGGGCGGCGCTCGACTGCCCGTCGGCACAGCCCGTCGCCCCGGACGGCGGGCCGGCGTTCGTTCTCGGCACTTTTGTCGCCCAGGTGGAGCAGCCGGTGGAACTGGGCGTGGACCACGTGCTCCTTGCGTGGGAACTTGGCCGGGACGGACGCAAGGCCTACTCCGCATCAGCCATCATCGGCCCTCACGGTGTGTGCGGACGAGCACGCGCGGTGTGGGTCTCGATCGGATGAAACCAAATAACCCGACTGGGTGACACGGGTGCGCGGCGTCTTGGTAGCGTGCACGACCGTTGCCCGATTAAGCCGAAAGGGCGAGTGAACGGGATGGCACGGAGGTGATCAGGCGCTTGATGGGCCGACGTGCCGCCGCCCATGGCGACCAGCAAACGCAGACTCAGAGTTCAGCGACGACACAGAACACTGAGCTGTACCCCGTCGAGCAGCCCCCGGCAGCAGCGCCGCAGCCGGAGCCATTGCCGCAGAGGACGCCGTTCGCGGCGAACTTCGTCGGCGCGACGCTCGTTGTTTCCGCACCTGAAGGCCCTGGCCAGGCGGCTACGGGCCTCGCGCGCACGCTTCCGGTCGACAGAGGCCGGACCGTGGTCGTGGTCGACTTCCCCGGCGGAGACCAAAGCACGTTCTGGCCGCACGTCGTGACGGCGCTCAGCGGTCGCGGGCCCATCCGGCTCGCGGTCTCGCACGCGGGCACGATGCGCCCGACGGCGCCGGCGCAGTGGCTGGCCGAGCAGCTCCAGGCCGAGGTCGTGGCCCCGGACGGAGTGCTGACCACGGTTCCGGGTGCCGCGTTCGTCGTGGGCACCCAGGGCTACGGCAGCTGGGTGCGGTTCCAGCCGAACGCGTCACCGATGCCGTTCGGCCGCCGCTTCCCGGTGCCGCAGTGGGAGGCGATGGACCCGAACTCGCCGTGGCCGACGGGCGAGATCGGCGTCTCGGAGCCCATTCCCGCCGGACTCTGGCTGCGTGCTCAGCAGCCGCCGTTCGACCCCGCCGCCCAGGACGCGCGCCCGATCGTCGCGCTGCCTTGCCGGGAGAACGTGCTGACCGTCGTCGTCGGTGGCCCCGGCCAGTCGGCGATCCCGACCGACGAGGTGTGCCGTCTGCTGACCGCGCTGCCTCAGGCGGCTCGGTCGCGCGTTCGGCTCGTTCCGTACGGCATCGACACTGCTCTCGGCCGGCTGGTCGCCGATCAGCTCGGCGAGCCGATCGCGATGTTCACCGGTCTACCGGTCGGCAACCTGCGTACCGGCGGGCCCGCGGTGATCGCGGTCGACCCGCGCGGGCAGCAGACGTGGCGGCCGTTCGTGACCGAAGTGCTGTGCATGCCGGACGAGAGCGTTCCCGCTGTCTCCGGCTACCGCGCTCCCGTGCCGGGGCTCGCCGAGGTCTCACCCGGTGTGTTCTCTCTCGGCGACGGCGTTGTGCTCGAAGTCGTGCCGTCAGGTCTGTGGGTGCGCGAGCACGACGAGCCGTACAACGCGGCCGAGGTGCGTTCTCAGCCCGTTGACCCGGAGTGGGCACGTCTGACCGTTGGCACGCCTGGGCGCACCACGCCAGGTGCGGTCGCGGTGCACGGCGCTGCTCTCGTGGAACGGCTTGAGCCCGAGGTGCGCAAGCTGCTGCGTCTCGTGTTCTGCGACGCCACGGTGTCCGCACCTCCGCCGCCCCCGCCACCTGCACCGCCCGCTCCTGCCAGCAGCCCCGCGCAGGTCGCATCGGCTTTGAGCGCGGCCTCGCAGGCTCTGTCGTCGCGTGACTCGGCGGACACCGGCTCCGGCTTCTTCACGCCCGTCATCCCCGCCGAGCCCGAGCCGGAGCGGCCCGCGTTCGCCAGCATCGAACCCGGTCCCGCGATGGCGGCCGTGACCTCGCACGCGCTGGAGGATCCTGACGAGGCCGCGTTCCCGTCGTCGGACCCCGACGCGGCCGCCGTCCGGTTCCGCGTGGACGGCCCGTTGCCCCTCCAGCCGCTGGCCCTGTGGGAGATTCCGGCGCAGAGCAACGGCGAACGCGAGACGGTTCTCCCGGACCACAACAGCTCGGACGTGGAACGCGACGCCGTCCGCCGCGCTCTCGGCGAGCGTTACGGCGTGCACGCGGCAACGGTCTGCCGTCTGCTGGCTCAGCGTCCCGACGCGGAGGAGGACCCTGCCGCGTTCGAGGCCATGGTCACCGACCTGACGGCGCTGCTCGCCTGCGTGTCGCAGGACGAGGAGATGGTCGTCGAGACGCTCCGCATGGGACGCCTCGGCCGCCTGCGCCCCTACGTCGCGTGCATCGTCTCTGGCCTGAACCGCCTGCCCGTGCACAACGGCGTGGCAACGGTGTGGGGTGCCAGCGGCCCGACCGGCCCGCGCCGGTACCGCTCCGGCGACGTCCTGGTGGACCACGGTCTGCTGGACGCCGTCGCGAACCCGGCGCAGCGCATCGAGGGCGCCACCGAGTACCTGCTGTGGTCGGTCACCGGCCGCAGGGTCGAGGTGGCGGACCGGGTCGCGTGGCCACGGAGGAACGGGTGCTCTTCGCGCCCGGCACGCCCTTCCGCGTGCTCGCGGTGGCCGAGGCCGAGGGCGATCACCCGCAGCAGGTGCTGCTGCAGGAGATGGCGGGCGCGGCGGCGGACCAGGAGATCGCGGGGCTGCGGCCGAGCGTGCTCTCGCAGCTGGAACGGGCGGCGGCGAACCTGCGCGTGCTGCCGGTCTCGCACCAGGTGACGGTGCAGGCCTGAACGTCCACCTCGGTATCTCGTACGCCGAACCGCCGATCGGCCCGCTGCGCCTCCACCCACCGATGGACCGCGACGGCGAGCCGGCCGGCGAGTTCGGCGACGCGCACACCCTGAACGTCTGGTCCGTGGCGGATGGGCCGGCGCCGGTGATCCTCTGGATCCACGGCGGAGCGAACACCGTCGGCTCGTCAGCACAACCCGAGTACGCCGGTGACGTGCTCGCTGGTCACGGTGTGGTGTTCGTGAGCTGCAACTACCGGCTGGCGGTCGACGGATACGGTGCGCTGGAAGGGATTCCGCACAACCGCGGGCTGCTCGACGTCGTGTCGGCGCTGCGGTGGATCCAGCGCAACATCGCGCGCTACGGCGGAGATCCCGGGAACGTCACCGTGGCCGGGCAGTCGTCAGGGGCGCAGACGGTCGCGAGCCTGATGGTCATGCCCGCGGCGAAGGGGTTGTTCCACCGGGCGATCGCGCACAGCCTGGCCGGGCGGTTCTTCACGCCAGAGGAAGCCGTCGAGGTCCAGCGCGCCGCAGAGCCGGGAGTCGTGCTGTATCAGCCGATCGTGGACGGCGACACGCTGCCGCGAACGCCGTTGCAAGGCCCGTACGACGTGGATCTGCTGGTGTGCCACACGGCGGACGAGGACGCCGAGCTGTTCCAGCGGCCGACGATGCGACTGGCCGACGAGCACGGGCGCGCGTTCCGGTCGATCTACGCCAGGACACCGGCCCATCACGGCGCCGACGTGCCGGACATGTTCCGCGGCGACATCGCGGAGGCGTGGGCGAGGTTCGCTCGCGACGGCGACCCCGGCTGGCCTTCCGGCGAGCTGAAGCGCTGGGTCAGTTCTCCGTCGTGAGGCCGAGCGAGCGGTCCAGCCGCGGCACGCACGCGCCGTCGCGCTTGTCGGTCGCCAGGAACTCGGTGAGGCACCGGCCGATCTGCTCGTGACCGCGGGCGTTCGGGTGGAAGGACTCCTGCAACGCGTGCGAGGAGCGCTTCTCGTTCTTCAGGCCGTCCCAGTCGACCGTCAGCCGGGTGAACCACTCCGACGACGGATCCGGCCCGCCCGCGCACGCCTCGTGGCCCTCACCGGCGCGGGAGAGGTCCAGGAACCGGGCGTTGACCTTGTCGGCGGCGGTGCGCAGTCCGTTCGAGAGTTCCGGCACCGCTTCCTCTACGACCCATTCCAGGTCGGTGGTGCGCAACGGGCAGCCGGACAGGTTCTGCAGCGAACGGGGCATCTTCGGCGTGACCGGCGCCGCGTAGGACTGCACGACCAGCTGGTAGCTCGAGTCCAGGTAGTTGGAGTCGCGCATGGTCTGGCGGATGCCGTTGAGCGTGTTCTCGACCTTGGGGATCATCCGCCGCACGCGCTTGGACCACTCCGGCGCCGCGGCCGACGTGCAGTCGCTGCGCTTGCCCCACGCCTCGAAGCACTTGTTGAGGATCTCGGAGAACCGCGGGTCGTCGTTCGCCCCGACGGCCACCACGATCGCGACGACCCGGTGCGAACCGGCGATCTTGCGGAGTGCGGGCAGCTGCTCGTTGCGCAGCTTGTCCGAGTTTGCGCCGGAGCACGCCAGGTTGAACTTCTGGTCGGCCTCGATCACGGTCTTCATGATCGACGCCCCGCGCGAACGGTGGCACCAGTTGCCGCCGTCTTCGCCGTTGGTGCCGGGCTCGTAGTCGCCGGCTCCCTCGCCGGACATCGTGCTGTCGCCGAGCGCCACGACCGCGGTCCTGGACTCGCGATCCGGGTCTGACGGCGGCGGAAACGGGTGGTCGCTCACGATCACCAGGATCGCGAGCAGACCGATCACCGCGAGGGGCAGGACTCTGCGCATCGCGCGTCAGTCTACGGGGGTGGCCGAATGCGAGGCAGATATGGCGTTGCCGCCACGACGGGTCATGAGGAAAGTGGAGGTGTGGGGAATCTGAGGGAAATAGTCGTGGTCGGCTACGACCGCACGGCGTTGCTGGATCTGGCGGGACCGATAGAGGTGTTCCAGGCAGCGAACTACGGCGAACAGCGGTACGAGGTCACGGTCGCCACGCTCGGGGGAGCACCGTTCACCGCGACCGCGGGGGTGCGGATCGAGGCCGGGGCCGATCTGCGCACGCTGGACCGTCCGATCGACACGTTGCTCGTGGTCGGCGGCTGGGGGTACGACGCGGCCGCGGCCGATTCGGTGCTCACGACGAACCTGCGGCGGCTGGCGCAGAAGTACGCGTCGCGTCGCGGGCGTGTGCACGGGTGCCGTGGTGCTGGCCGGCGCCGGGTTGCTCGAGGGCAAGAAGGCGACCACGCACTGGGCGTTCACCGGCGAGCTCGCCGAACGCGGCATCGAGGTGGAGCCGGACGCGATCTTCGTCTGCGACGGTCACGTGGCCACGTCGGCAGGGGTGACGGCGGGCATCGACCTCGCGCTGGCCATGGTCGAGCAGGACCACGGCCCCGCGCTCGCCAGGAGGATCGCGCAGTACCTGGTGGTCTTCCTGCAGCGCTCGGGCGGTCAGTCGCAGTTCAGCGTGCACACCCGCGCGCGACCGGTGGCGGACGGCTCGCTGCGCGCGTTGCTCGACGACATCCACGCCGACCCTGCCCGCGAGTGGACGGTGCCGGTCATGGCGCGCAAGGCGATGATGAGCGTGCGGCACTTCGCGCGCGTCTTCTCGCGCAGTGTGGGCGTCTCGCCCGCGCAATACGTCGAACGAGCCCGTGTCGAGGCCGCCGCCGACCGGCTGGCGAGCACCGGTGACTCGTTGGACCTCGTCGCCCGCGACTCGGGGTTCGGCTCTGCCGAGACCCTGCGCCGGGCCTTCCTGCGCGTGCTCGGCGTGTCGCCGGGCAGCTACCGCGCCCGTTTCCGGACAACTGGGGTTGCCTGATGGAAGCCACGTTCGTGCTCTACCCGAACATGACCGCGCTCGACTTCGTCGGCCCGTTCGAGGTGCTCGGCAGCGTGCCGGTGGTCTCGACGCGGTTCGTCGCCGCGACGCTGGACCCGGTGAAGTCCGATGGCGGGCTGGTCGTCATGCCGACCGACACGTTCTCCTCGCTGAAGTCGACCGACATCGTGGTGGTGCCGGGGTCCGGGCACTGGCGGGAGCTGCTGAAGGACTCCGGCGGCGTGGTCGAGTGGCTGCGGGAGGTGCATCGGACGACGAAGTGGACGACGTCGGTGTGCACCGGGTCGACGTTGCTGGCAGAAGCCGGGCTGGTCTCGAAGGCGACGACGCACTGGGCCGCCCGAGAGGACCTGGAGGTGCGCGGCGTCGAGGTGTCGACCGACCGCGTGGTGTTCGACGGCAAGGTCGTCACCGGCGCGGGCGTGTCGGCCGGCATCGACATGGCGTTGCGGCTGGTCGAGGCCGAGTTCGGCGAGATGGTGGCGCAGGCGGTGCAGGTCGGCATCGAGTACGACCCGCAGCCGCCGCGGTCCTACGACTCGATCCCGCCGGAGATCGCGCGGGGCCTCAAGGCCGCGTTCGACTCACGTCAGGCCTGACTGGACGGCGAACACGACGAGCTGGGCGCGATCGCGTGCGCCCAGCTTCACCATCGCCCGTGACACGTGCGTCCGCACGGTCGCGGGCGAGATCACCAGCCTGGCGGCGATCTCGTCGTTGGACGCGCCGGACGCGACGTGCCGCATGATCTCCCGCTCGCGTTCGGTCAGCTTGTCCAGGTGCGGCACGGGCCTGGCCGACGCGCCGGACGCGAACCTGTCGATCACCCGGCGGGTGACTGACGGTGAGAGCAGCGAGCCGCCGTCGGCCACCACGTGCACGGCGCGCAGCAGGTCGGTCGGGTCGGAGTCCTTCACCAGGAACCCGGACGCGCCCGTCCGCAGTGCCTCGAACACGTACTCGTCGAGGTCGAACGTCGTCAGCATGACGATCCGGACCTCCGCGCAAGCGGGATCGGCCGAGACTCGGCGCAGCACCTCCAGGCCGTCCATCAGCGGCATCCGGATGTCGAGGAACACCACGTCGGGCTTCGTGGACTGGATCAGCGACAGCGCCTCGCGGCCGTCGGCGGCCTCACCGGCGAACTGGACGCCGTCCTCGGTCTCGATCAACGTCCGCAGTCCCATCCGGACCAGCGGCTGGTCGTCGGCCACCACCACGCGAATCATGACGGCAACGGTATCCGGGCGATCACCGCGAAGCCGTGCGATGCGTCGACTTCGAGCGTGCCTCCGAGCGCCTCGGCCCGTGAGCGCATGCCCGTGATCCCGTGGCCCTCGACGTGCGGGCCGGGCGTGCCGGTGTCGGTCACGTGGACGACGAGTTCGCCACGCACGGCGTAGACCTTCACGGACGCCGTGACTCCGGGGGAGGAGTGCCGCAGCACGTTGGTCAGCGACTCCTGCACGATCCGGTAGACGGCGAGCTGATAGTTGTCCGGCAGCTCGACCTCGTCCACCTCGACCGAGACCTCGAGCCCGGCTTCCCGCATGCGCCCCGCCAGCGCCGGGATGTCGGCGAGCGAGATCGCCGGCCGCAGCGGAGCCGAGCCGCGCAGTGTGTCCAATTCGGACCGCAGGCCGTCGAGTGCCTCCTTGCTGGTGTCGCGGATGGCCTCCAGCGAGGCGCGTGCCTTCGCGGGATCCTTGTCCAGCACGTACAACGCGACCCCGGCCTGCATCGCGATCACCGACAGGCCGTGGCCCACGACGTCGTGGACCTCCTGGGCGAGCCGCAGCCGTTCGGAGACGACAGCGTGTTCGCGAGCGTCCACAGCGGACCGCCGGCGCAACCTCATCAGCACGCCGGCGGCGGCGGGCAACAGGATCCAGCCGGCCGACCAGGTGATCCACGACGTCACCGAGCCGTTCCACCAGGGCAGGATCACCAGCGCGTAGAGCAGGGCGCACACGGCGGCGTATTCGATGCGCGCGTACACGGCCACTGCGTACATCGCGGCGACACCGCTCATCAGGATCGGCCCGAACGGGTAGGCCATTGCCAGGTAGACCGCGATGGCGATGGTGGTGAGTCCGAACGTCCACAGCGGACGGACCGAGCGGAACAGCAGGCCCGCGGCCGCCACGGTGATGAGCAGGTAGGCGACCACGTCGAGGGGCACTCCGGTCTGGAGGCGTGCGGCGAACCGCGTGCCCGCGAGGCCGAAGAACAGCAGCGCCACCGTCAACGCCACGTCCTGCCATTTGATCCTGCCCGAGCTGAACCGCATGGTGCCGACGATACGACCGGAGACGTACGCAGATGTGCGTATCTTGATGACGCTCCGCAGCGGACGACCCCATCGGTTCACGGGAACACGATTGGTCCCATGATCGTGACGACGGAGAAGCTGACGAAGCGCTACGGCGACCGCGCCGTGGTGGACGAGGTCAGTCTGTCCGTGCGGCGGGGCGAGGTCTACGGGTTCCTCGGTCCCAACGGCGCGGGCAAGACGACCACGATCCGCATGCTGCTGGGGCTCGTGAAGCCCACCAGCGGAACAGCCAGGGTCCTCGGCGAAGCACCGGGCACCCCCAAGGCGTTGCTCAAGGTCGGGTCGCTGATCGAAGGGCCGGGCTTCTACCCGTACCTGTCGGGCCGCGACAACCTGCGCGTCCACGCTCATCGCCGTGGCGTGGGCAAGACGCACGTGGAAGCCGCGCTGGAGCAGGTGGATCTCGTTGGGGCGGCGAACGAGAAGTTCCGCCGGTACTCGCTCGGCATGAAGCAACGGCTCGGCGTGGCCGCGGCCCTGCTCGGTCAGCCAGAACTGCTGATCCTCGACGAGCCGACCAACGGCCTCGACCCGGCGGGCATGGCCGACATGCGCGACCTGGTGCGGGCGCTGGCGGCGCAGGGCCAGACCGTGCTGCTGTCGAGCCACCTGCTCGGCGAGGTCGAGGAGATCTGCGACCGCGTCGGCGTGATCTCCAACGGCAAGCTGGTCGCCGAGAGCACGGTCGAGCAACTGCGCGGTGACACCGTGCTGCTGATCAAGGCGGATCCGATCGAGAAGGCGCACGTGCTGATCGAAGGCAGCTCGTTGCACGGCGACGTGCTGCACGTGCGAGAGACGGACGCAGGTGCGTTGGTGCGGACGTTGGTGCACGCCGACGTGGACGTGCAGGAGGTCCGGCCGCTGCGCCGGACGTTGGAAGAGGTCTTCTTCGAGATGACGGGAGTGGCGTGATGGGCAGCGTCAAAGCGGAGCTGCTGCGACTGTGGAAGTGGCCGGCGACCTGGGTGCTGATCGGCGTCTGGCTGGTGATGTCGCTGACGTTCGGCTACCTGTTCAACTACCTCGCGTTGAACGGCGGCACCAACACGCGTGACCTCTCGCAGCAGCAGTTGATCAGCGCGATGCAGCCGGAGAACGTGGGCGCGGCCGTCGTGCGCGGCCTGCCGATGTTCGGCGGCGCGATCATCCTGGTGCTGGCCGCACTGGCCATCGGCAGTGGTTACGGCTGGGGCACCTGGAAGACCACGCTCACCGCCGGTCCGCGCCGGATCTCGGCGATGGCCGGCACGCTGGGCGCACTGGCGATCATCGTGGTCATCCTGGTGACGCTCACGCTGGTCGTGAACTTCGGTGCGGCGGTCACGGTGGCGTCGCTGGAGGGCTGGGACTGGAGCCTGCCGGGGACCGTTCTGTTCGAGCAACTGGCCGCGTCACTGCTGGTCGCCGCGATGTGGACGGGGTTCGGTGTGTTCCTCGGCGTCGTCACCAAGGGACCCGCGCTGGCCGTCGGTCTCGGGCTGATGTGGGCGATCGTCACCGAGAACCTGTTGCGGGGAGTGGGTTCCCTGCTCGGGCCGGTCGAGTCGCTGACCAAGGTCCTGCCCGGTGGCTCCGCCGGGAACCTGGCCGGTGCCGTCGGCGGATCCGGTGCGCCCGGCGTGCTGAACGACCTGAGCGGCACCACGGCGGCTCTGTTCCTCGTCGGGTACGTGGTGTTCTTCCTCGGCGCGGCGACGCTTCTGAAGGTGCGCCGCGACCTCGTATAGGGCGACGGCGGCCCAGGTCAGGCCGAGCACGACCGCGACCCCGGTGGGGTAGTCGCGGTCGTGCAGTCCTGGGTTGACCGGCCCGTCGTTCGCCCGCCAGAGCAACGGGATCGCGAGGAGCGTGATGATTCCGGAGACTGTCAGGCCGATGCCGATCGACGCTCGTTTGATCACGAGGCCGGAGGCGCCGACCAGCGGGGCGATCAGGAAGTCGTGCAGTACAACGCCGCCGCCGAGCCAGATCAGCAGTTCGACGGTGATCTGGGGGAGCAGCAGCCACGCACCCCAGGCCGCGAGTGCCACTCCCGCGATGCCGAGAGCGATCCTCATGCCCGCACCTCCAACGACGTGACCCACTTGGTCTGCAACACACCCGGCCGGTTCGGCGCGATGAGCCGGCAGGGGTAGCCGTGGTCGAGGCTGAGCTCCTCGCCGTTGAGCTGAAGTGCCAGCAACGTCAGCGGGTCTTGGGCGAACGCCTCAGGCAACGTGGTGGCCCGGTAGAGCCCGTCCTTCTCCAGCGACTCGACCCGCACGTCCCCTCTGTTCACCAGCTCGGAGATCCGAACGCCGGTCCAGGTCGCGTTCTGGCTCCATCCCTCGACGCACGCGATGGGCAGCTCGACGGTTGTTTGAGGCAATGCCTTCAGCTCCGCCAGCGAGTAGCTCTTCTGGCCGACCTTCAGCCGCCAGTCCGGTGGCACCACGATGTTGGCCGCCTTGGCCGTCCGGTTCACCGGCAGGTCGCCGTCCGACCGCCACGCCAGCACCGAGATCTTGCGCAGCCACGGCACCGTGACACCCGCTGTCGCCACAACGGCCACACCCGTGATGAGCGCGGTCGTGCGCAGGAAAGCCCTGCGGGACAACACGGTCTTCTCGGTTGACGCCGGTTCGAGGGAGCGCCGGATGAGCGGGATCTTCACCGCGATGTGCAGCAGCAGCGCGCCGATCACGATCCACGCCACCGCGTAGTGGGCGGTGGGGAAGTAGAACGACCACGGGTAGTTCTGCGCCGCGTTGAACAGCCCGGTCACCAGCTCGAAGAACGACGCCGCGATCAGCACGAAGATCGAGCCGCGTTCCAGGGCGTGCGGCACCGACTTGACCAGCGGCCGCTCGAACAGCTTCGGGTAGACGCTCCACAACTTGGCCAGCAGCAACGGGATCGACGCGACCCCGGAGATCACGTGCACCCCTTGGGTGACGCGGTAGAGGTCGACGGGGCGGGTCGGCCACGGCCAGTCGTGCTGCACGCCGTGGCTGAGCAGCCCGGTGACGAAGCACAGCCCGAACGTGATGCCGAGCCACGTGCCGACCCGGCTGGTCACGCCCGTGTGGTGGGCGGGGGCCTTGAAGGCCGGGGTCTTCACAGCCGCTCCCAGCACGCGAACCAGCGTCCGGCGCGTTCGATCTGCCACAGCAGGAAGAACCCGTCCGCGGGCACCGACTCGGCGTCGCTCCACGCCCACGGGAACCACTTGCCGAGCGTGCCTTCCGTCCGCACGCGAGCCTGGCCGATCGTCAGTCCGGAGCCCGGTTGCTCGACCTCGACGACGACGGTTCCGCTGGGGCGAAGGAGTTCCCTGATGCGGCGGAGGAGTGCGGCGGGGTCGCCGCCGATGCCGATGTTGCCGTCGGCGAGCAGCACGTGGTGCCAGCGCCCTTCACCGGGCAGGAGGTCGAACACGTCGCGACGGATCGCGATGCCGCCGCGTTCGGTGGTGCGCCGGATCGCGACGGGGGAGACG
>NZ_VSRL01000049.1 GCF_012184385.1 Lentzea indica | reverse complement strand
CCTCGGACTCGAACTCCTGAGCGCGAAGCACCCGAGCCCGGAGGGCCTGGTCGCCGCCGCGGCCGCCGAGGTGCTCGCCAAGGCCCGTCCTGCCGCGCTCACCCCGCTCTACCTGCGCCGCCCCGACGCTGTCGAGCCCGCCGGGCGCAAGCGGGTGACCAGGGCATGACCACCGGCACCGTCACGCTCGCGCCCCTGCAGCACGCCGACGTGCCCAAGTGCCACGAGATCGAGCTGGCGTTGTTCCCCGGCGAGGACCCGTGGAGCGAGAACGCGTTCCACAGCGAGCTCGACAACGGCAACTACTACATCGGCGCGTACGCGGACGACGAGCTCATCGGCTACGCCGGGCTCGCCGCCTCCGAGCACGAAGCCAGCGTGCACACGATCGCCGTCATCAGGCACTGGCAGGGCCGGGGCGTCGGCAAGATGCTCCTCAGGGACCTTCTTGCCCGCGTCGACGAGATCGGCGTGCCGGTCTACCTCGAGGTCCGCACGGACAACGAGCCCGCGATCGCCCTGTACCTGGCGCACGGCTTCGAGCACCTCGGCCTGCGCCGCCGCTACTACCAGCCGTCGGGTGCCGACGCGTACACGATGGGAAGGCCCGCACACAGTGTCTGATCGCTTGATTCTCGGCATCGAGAGCTCGTGCGACGAGACGGGCGTCGGCATCGTCCGCCTCGGCCCGGACGGCGCGCTCGAACTGCTCGCCGACGAGGTCGCCTCCAGCGTCGAGGAGCACGCCCGCTTCGGTGGCGTCGTGCCGGAGGTCGCTTCTCGCGCCCACCTCGAAGCCATGGTCCCGACCATGCGCCGCGCGCTCGACACCGCGAAGGTCGAGCTCTCCCAGGTCCACTCCATCGCCGTCACCGCCGGACCGGGTCTCGCCGGTGCGCTGTTGGTGGGCGTGTCCGCCGCGAAGGCGTACGCCGCCGCGCTCGGCAAGCCGCTCTACGGCGTGAACCACCTCGCCGGCCACGTCGCCGCGGACACGTTGCAGCACGGCCCGTTGCCGCAGCGCTGCCTCGCCCTGCTGGTGTCCGGCGGCCACTCGCAGCTGCTGCTCGTCGAGGGCGGTCTGGCGAACTCGATCACCGAGATCGGGTCCACTGTGGACGACGCGGCCGGTGAGGCGTACGACAAGGTCGCCAGGCTGCTCGACCTGCCCTACCCCGGTGGCCCGCCCATCGACAAGCTCGCCAAGCAGGGCAACGGGTGCGCCATCGCGTTCCCGCGCGGCCTGACGGGTCCGCGCGACGCGAAGTACGACTTCTCCTTCTCAGGCTTGAAGACCTCGGTCGCCCGCTGGGTCGAGCGCGCAGAACGTGCAGGCGAGGAGATCCCGCTGGCCGACGTCGCCGCGTCGTTCCAGGAGGCCGTCGCCGACGTGCTGACCGCCAAGGCGATCCGCGCCGCGAAGGACCTGAACGTCGGCACGCTGGTGATCTCCGGTGGTGTCGCGGCGAACTCGCGGCTGAGCGGTCTCGCCGCCGAGCGGTGCGCCGAGGCCGGCATCGAGCTGCGCGTGCCGAGGCCGAGGTTGTGCACCGACAACGGTGCGATGATCGCGGCGGTCGGCGCCCACCTCGTCGCGGCGGGCGCCAAGCCGTCCCCGATGGATCTCTCGACCACGCCGGGCCTTCCGGTCGGCACGGTCCAGATCCTTTAGACGCGGTTGAGCCCGGGGTTGCGGTCCTCGATCACGAAGGAAGCCTTCGTGGTCACCGGAGCGCCGGGCTTCTGCACGTAGTCCAGCGCGCGGAAGTCCGCCCGCACCTCGCGGGCGGTGAACTTCGTCCGCACGTACCCGCGCCGGTTGTTGAAGTACTTCACGTGCGGGTTCTCCGCGAGAATCGCCGGCGTCTCCGGACGTTCCTCCGAGCCGTCACCGCCGGACGTGATCGACGTCGACACCAGCTCGGTGCCGAGGGTCCGCGACGACGGGTCGTTCCAGCGCTCCTTGATGTCCGCGCCCCACGCCGCGTGGACGTCACCGGTCAGCACGACCGCGTTGCGCACGTTCGAGAAGCCCGCGACCACACGGTCGCGGTTGGCCGCGTAGCCGTCCCACGCATCCATGTTGTTGCGCTCCACCGCACCCGGAGTGAAGTCGAGCTGCGAGAAGAACACCTGCTGGCCGAGGACGTCCCAACGCGCGCGTGAACGCCGCATTCCGTCCAGCAGCCACTTCTCCTGTTCGGCGCCGGTGATCGAGCGCGTCGGGTTCAGCCGCTCCTGACAGGTCTTGAGCCCGTCGCCGCACGCCTGGTCGTCGCGGTACTGCCGGGTGTCGAGCATGTGGAACGTCGCCAGCCCGCCCCACTGGATCCGCCGGTAGAGCTGCAGGTCGATGCCGTTGGGCTTGTTCCTGATCGGCATGTTCTCGTAGTAGGCCTGGAACGCCGCCGCCCGACGTGCCAGGAAGTTCGGCTGCGGGATCTCCGGCTTCTCGTAGATCTCGTCGGCCCAGTTGTTGTCGATCTCGTGGTCGTCCCACACGACCGACCACGGCGCCACGGCGTGCGCCTCCTGCAGGTCCAGGTCGGACTTGTACTGCGCGTGCCGCTGCCGGTAGTTGGCGAGCGTTTCGGTCTCCGGGCCCTCGTGGTCGCGCGGGTTGCCGCCCGGCGCCACGTACGTGCCCTTCTTGTACTCGTACTGGTAGTCGCCGAGGTGCAGCACCAGGTCAGGCTGGTCCTCGGCGAGCCTGCGGTACGCGGTGAAGTAGCCGTGCTCGAACTGCGAGCAGGAGGCGAACGCCATCGTGAGCCCGCTGCCCAACGCCCACGGCGCCGGTGCCGTGCGCGTCCGGCCGGTCCGCGAGACGTGCCCCTCCGCCGAGAAGCGGTAGAAGTACTCGCGGCCGGGCAGAAGCCCGCGCACGTCCACGTGGACGCTGTGGCCGCCCTCCGGGCGGGCGTGGGCCGTGCCGCGGCGGACGACGAGCCGGAACCGTTCGTCCAGTGCGATCTCCCACTTCACGTCGACGACGCGGGACGGCATGCCGCCCATGCCGTCCTCCGCGAGAGGAGTGGGTGCCAGGCGCGTCCACAGGACCACGCCGTCGTAGGTCGGGTCGCCGGAAGCGACTCCGAGAGTGAACGGGTCGGTGAGCTTTGCCGACCCCGCGCCGACGGTGGTGAGCGCAAGTCCCCCGATGAGGAGTGCGCGTCGCGTCACTCGAGTCATGGTGAGACCCTCACGCACCAGGGTGGCTGTCAGGTGAACGGTTCCCCTAGAGCCTGTGAAGCCCTGGAACTCGATCCTCCACCGCGAACGACGCCTTGGTGTGCACGGGGGAGCCCGGCCGCGTCACGTAGTCGAGTCCGCGGAAGTCGGACCGCAGCTCATCGGGTGTGAACCTGGTCAGCGTGTACCCGCGCCGGTTGTTGAAGTACTTCACGTGCGGGTTCTCCGCCAGCCACGACTGTGTCTCCGCGTACTCCTCCGAACCGTCGCCGCCGGCGGTGATCGACGTTGTCACGAGCTCGGTCGCGAGCGTCTTCGACGACGGGTCGTCCCACCGCTGCTTGACCTCCGCACCCCACGCCGCGTGCACGTCTCCGGTCAGCACGATCGGGTTCCGCACGTCCGCGAACCCCGCGACGACCCGGTCCCGGTCGGCGACGTAGCCGTCCCACGCGTCCAGCAGGAACTTGTCGACGTCGCCGGGGATGTAGTCGTACTGCGAGAAGAACACCTGCTGCCCGAGCACGTCCCAGCGCGCCTCGGAGCCGCGAAACCCGTTGAACAGCCACTCCTCCTGCGCCGCGCCGAGCATCGTGCGCTCGGGAGCCAGTCGTTCCGGACACAGCTGCAGGCCGTCTCCACAGGCTTGATCCGTCCGGTACTGCCGGGTGTCGAGCATGTGGAACGTGGCCAGCGATCCCCACCGGATCCGCCGGTACAGCCTCGGTGACCTGCGGATCGGCATGTTCTCGTAGTAGGCCTGGAACGCGGCCGCCCTGCGCTTGGCGAAGTCCTCCTGGGGTGTGTCCGGCTGCAGGCCCGCCCAGTTGTTGGCGATCTCGTGGTCGTCCCAGACCACGGACCACGGTGCGGCGGCGTGCGCGGCCTGCAGGTCGGGATCGGCCTTGTACTGCGCCTGTCTGCGGCGGTAGTCCGCGAGCGTCGTGGTGGTCGGGCCCTCGACGCGGCGGACGTTGCCCTGCGGCGCGACGTGGATGCCGCTCTCGTACTCGTAGGTGTAGTCACCGAGGTGCAGCACCAGGTCGGGCTCGTCCTCCGCCAGCCTGCGGTAGGCCGTGAAGAAACCGTGCTCGTACTGCGCGCACGACGCGAAGGCCATCGTCAGCGGCACCTGCAAAGCGCTGGGCAGGGGTGTGGTGCGCGTGCGGCCCGTCTGCGAGAGGTGGTTGAGCGCCTTGAAGCGGTAGAAGTACTCGCGGCCCGGTTCCAGCCCGGCGAGCTCGAGGTGGACGGTGTGCCCCTCCTCCGGTCGGGCGGGGGTGGAGCCGCGCTGGACGATCCGGGTGAATCGTTCGTCGCCGGCGACCTGCCATTCGACTTCGATCGGGCGGGACGGCATGCCGCCCATGCCGTCCTCGGCGAGCGGTTCGCGGGCCAGCCTGGTCCACAGGACCACCCCGTCGGGTGTCGGGTCACCCGAGGCCACACCGAGTGTGAAAGGGTCGCTCGGCCGGGCGGATGCGGCGGCCGAGAACGCTGTGACTCCCGCCATGCTTGCGAGCAGCAGCGTTCGGCGCGTCAACGTGGACATGCACTGAATACGGCTCCCGATGGGTGAGCGGTTCGGGACCCTCGTTGAAGCGTTGGCACTCTCGTGGGTAGAGTGCCAACTGCACGGCACCAGCACCGCCCCGACCCCCGCGACGGCGGGGTGGCAGGAGCCGTAACAACGAAACCTGCCAACGACCCGTGGAGGTCATCCCGGTGAGCGTGAACATCAAGCCGCTCGAGGACAAGATCGTCGTTCAGGCCTCCGAGGCCGAGACGACCACTGCCTCCGGCCTCGTGATCCCGGACACCGCGAAGGAGAAGCCCCAGGAGGGCAAGGTCCTCGCGGTCGGCCCCGGCCGTATCGACGACAAGGGCAACCGCGTCCCGCTGGACGTCGCTGTCGGTGACGTCGTCATCTACTCGAAGTACGGCGGCACCGAGGTCAAGTACAACGGCGAGGAGTACTTGATCCTCTCCGCCCGCGACGTGCTGGCCGTCGTCAACTAAGACGCAGCGGCTGACATGCCTGACGCCCCGGCGCCCCATCCCGGGGCTACCGGGGCGTTTCGCTACCCAGAGAGGCTTTGAGGTAAATGCCCAAGCAGATCAGCTTTGACGAGGACGCTCGTCGGGCTCTCGAGCGCGGCGTGAACAAGCTCGCGGACACGGTCAAGGTCACCCTTGGGCCGCGCGGGCGCCACGTCGTCCTCGACAAGAAGTTCGGCGGCCCGACCGTCACCAACGACGGCGTGACCATCGCGCGCGAGATCGAGCTGGACGACCCGTTCGAGAACCTCGGCGCGCAGCTCGCCAAGTCGGTCGCCACCAAGACCAACGACGTCGCGGGTGACGGCACCACCACCGCCACCGTGCTGGCGCAGGCCCTCGTGAAGGAAGGCCTGCGCAACATCGCCGCGGGTGCGAACCCGACCGCGCTCGGCCGTGGCATCCAGGCCGCCGCCGACGCCGTCGTGGACGCGCTCAAGGCCAAGGCCACCCCGGTCAAGGGCCGCGACAACATCGCCCAGGTCGGCACCGTCTCCTCGCGTGACGAGTCGATCGGCGCCCTGCTCGGCGAGGCCATCGAGCGGGTCGGCGAGGACGGCGTGATCACCGTCGAGGAGTCCTCGACGCTCGCCACCGAGCTGGTCATCACCGAGGGTGTGCAGTTCGACAAGGGTTACGTGTCGACGCACTTCTCGACCGACCTCGAGGCGCAGGAGGCCGTCTACGAAGACGTCCGCATCCTGCTGCACCGCGAGAAGATCTCGGCACTGGCCGACGTCCTCCCGATCCTCGAGAAGGTCGCGGAGGCCGGCAAGCCGCTGCTGATCATCGCCGAGGACGTCGAGGGCGAGGCCCTGTCCACGCTGGTGGTCAACGCGGTGCGCAAGACCCTGAAGGTCGTTGCCGTGAAGGCGCCGTTCTTCGGTGACCGCCGCAAGGCGTTCCTGGACGACCTCGCGGTCGTCACCGGTGGCGAGGTGATCTCCGCGGAGATCGGCCTGAAGCTGTCCGAGACCACGCTCGACCAGCTGGGTTCCGCCCGCCGCGTCGTCGTGACCAAGGACGACACCACGATCGTGGACGGCGGCGGCACCAAGGCCGACATCGCCGGCCGCGCGGAGCAGCTGCGCCGCGAGATCGAGGCCTCGGACTCCGACTGGGACCGCGAGAAGCTCCAGGAGCGCCTCGCGAAGCTCTCCGGCGGCGTCGCCGTCATCAAGGCGGGCGCGGCCACCGAGGTCGAGCTCAAGGAGCGCAAGCACCGCATCGAGGACGCGGTCGCCGCCACCAAGGCCGCGGTCGAGGAGGGCATCGTGCCCGGCGGTGGTTCCGCGCTGGTCCACGCCGCCAAGGTGCTGGACAACGGCCTGGACCTGACCGGTGACGAGGCCACGGGTGTCGCGCTGGTCGCGAAGGCCCTGTCCGCGCCGCTGTTCTGGATCGCCGCGAACGCCGGCCTCGAGGGCGCCGTCGTGGTGAACAAGGTCCGCGAGGGCGACTGGGGCTTCGGCATCAACGCCGCCAAGCTCGAGTTCGGCGACCTGCTGGAGCAGGGCATCATCGACCCGGTCAAGGTCACCCGCTCCGCCGTGGCGAACGCCGCCTCCATCGCACGCATGGTGCTCACGACCGAGAGCGCCATCGTCGAGAAGAAGGCGGACGAGCCCGCCGCTGGTGGCCACGGCCACGGTCACGGGCACGGCCACTGAGTTTTTTCGAACTCAAAAGAGAACCGGGCCGGCACCATTCGTTTGGTGCCGACCCGGTTTTTCCGTCTAGACGATCGCCAATTGACGCTTGCGGGACTTGATGATGTGGTCGCGCTCCGATTCCGAGAGCCCGCCCCAAATTCCGTACGGTTCCTGCACTGCCAGCGCGTGTTTGCGGCACATCTCCAGCACCGGGCAGGCGAGGCAGACTGCCTTGGCTCGGGCTTCCCGACGAGATCTCGCCGGACCCCGTTCGCCGTCGGGGTGGAAGAAGAACGCGCTGTCCATACCCCGGCATGAACCGCGCATCTGCCAGTCCCACAGATCTGCGTTGGGACCGGGGAGCCTTCGGGTGTCCGCCATCGAGACCGCCTCCGTGACGACTGCTCCATTCGGCTTAACGATGATCCACCGTAGAACCGCGTCAAAACTTGTTCAAGAGGCAGAAGACCCAAATCAACTGATGGGTGACGGCACGCGTGTTCGATCACTCACCGCCCGGAGTTGCCGCCCGGATGAGGTGAACGGAACATGGCTCTCGTGATGACACAGCCGGAGCACAGATCTGCCGGTAGTCACACGAGTGAGCCCCTTCTCTCAGTGGCCGCGGTGGCCAGGCGACTCGGCGTGGCTCCCGCCACCCTTCGCACCTGGGACCGCCGCTACGGGCTCGGGCCGAGCGATCACACGACCGGGCGGCATCGCAAATACGGGCCGCGCGACGTTGCCCGCCTGGAATTGATGCAGCGCGCTCTTCTTCGTGGCGCCTCATCCGCCGAGGCGGCCCGTTTCGCGCTCGACTCGAAATCGTCGATGACGCATGGCGAGGTTTCTGTCGCGCCATCGGGTGGTGGACGTGGCCTCAAAATGCCCGGCGCCTCTCGACTGGCACGCGGACTCGGCAGGGCGGCGGTCGCGATGGACTCCATCGCGGTGCAGGGAATGCTCGCCGACTCGCTGGCCTCCGACGGGGTGATCGCGACCTGGAACGAGGTCGTGCGCCCGGTGCTGACCGCCGTGGCCGCGCGGTGGCAGCTCTCCGGTGCCGGCGTCGAGGTGGAGCACCTTCTGAACGAGTGCGTGCTCGCATCGTTCGTGCGCGCGACGCCGCTCGTCACTCTTGGGCGCAACCATCGGCCCGTGTTGCTCGCTTGCATGCCGGAGGAGAGGCACAACCTTCCTCTCTACCCACTGGCCGCCGAGCTGGCGCATCGCGGCGTGGTCGTCCGTCAGCTCGGAGCGGCGTTGCCGATGGACGCGCTGGCTGCCGCCGTGCGCCGTACCGCTCCTTCCGCGGTGGTGCTGTGGGCGCAGCTGCCGAGATACGCCGATCCGGGGGTGATCACCGCTTTGCCCCGTACCCGGCAGCAGGTCCGGCTGTTCGTCGGCGGGCCGGGCTGGCGGCGCGCGGTGGTCACGTCGCCGGCGGAGCGCGTGGACGACCTCGCCGAGGCGGTGGCTGCGTCGAGGCGGCGGTCACCTGACGGCAGACTCGTTCCTCGTGGAAGAGGAGCTGAGGCGCGCCGCGTTCGGAGACGCACCCGACCGCGAGGTCTGGGGAGCGCTGTCGGCTTCCAGCTCTCGCGTCCGGTGGCTCGCCGCCGTGGTGCTCGGCGGGCAGGGGCATTACGCCGCCGCGGCGACAGTGCTGGACGCGCTCCGTCACGACCCCGACCCGGTGATCGCGTCGCTGGCGCTCTCGACCCGCGCCTCGCACCACCGCCAGCTGGGTGGGCATCACCTCGCCCGCGAACTGGACGGCTTGGCGCTCGCACGCGTTCGGACCGCGGATGGCGGGGATCCGGACGGGATCGACGCCCTCGGTGCCCGAACGGACGCGCTGCTGGGTCTCGCCGCCGACGCGCTCGGGGCCGGACGGCTGGGTGAGGCCCGCCGGCTGCTCGCGCGTATTGAGACGGGTGGCTCGTGGCGCGGTTCTGTTCGGCGTGGGTGGGTATCCGCTGAAGTTGAGCTGGCGTCCGGTCAGGCCCACGCCGCGGTGGCGCCCGCAGAGGAGGCGTACGGCGTAGCGACGAGCAGAAAGGCGCTGCGGCACGAGCTCAAGTCGGCGCTGGTTCTGGGCACCTCGTTGGTCGTGTGGGGGACACCCGACGGCCTGTCAAGAGGAGTTGAACTGGTCGAGTGTGAGCTAAATCACAGTGTCACGAAGGGGCTTCATCCGTTGATCTGGCCGAGCGCTCTTGTCCTGGTGGGCCATGCCCCCACGGTGGGCGCAGTCGCCATCGACCGGGCGACGGATGCTCTGAGCTGCGTGTTACGGAGAGCTGATCCCGTCAGCCGTCAGGTCGCCCTTGATTCCCCGTGGGTGCCGAGTGGGCTGCTCCGTTCCGGGGAACCCCCGAACGCAGACCCTCAGGCGAACTTCTTGACGGATTAAGCACCGGATCGTGTCAAGGTTGGGCCGCCAGCGTCCGATAGGGGAGATGGAACGTCACTCGGCTGCAGGAAAGGAGTCCCCGTGACCACGGTCCTTATTTGCGACGACCGGCGCAGTGTGCGGGAGGGTCTCACCCGCGTGATGTCGGCTGTCCCCGGGGTTAGCCGCATCGACTGCGTAGCGCACGGTGACGAGTTGTTGGCTCGCTTTTCAAGGCAGCCGGTCGACGTCGTCCTGGTGGGAACCCAGCGCGCCGTCCCGACCGGGGTTGAAGCTACCCGTCGGCTCGTCTCCGCGAACCCGCAGGCAAACGTCATCGTCTTCGGAGCACCCGACGACGCAGGCAGCATCGCCGCCGCCATCGCAGGTGGTGCTCGCGGCTACCTGAGGTGGGACGCATCGCGTCCCGAGCTTGTGGCAGCCCTCGCGCACACGCTCGCCAGCACCTCCGTGCCGGCGCCGCGCCAGCCCTCCGACCCTGGCGTGCAGCTCACGGAGCGCGAGCTCCAGGTGCTGCGCGGCATGAGCCAGGGCAAGAGCAACGGTCAGATCGGCCGCGAGCTCTACCTGTCGGAGGACACGGTGAAGACGCACGCTCGTCGCCTGTTCCGCAAGCTCGGTGTTCGTGACCGGGCTCAGGCGGTCGCGCACGGCTTCCGGCGAGGCCTGGTTCAGTAGTCGCTTCAGCCGCACCGGCCCCGCGTCCCCACATGCCGCATGTGGGGAAGCGGGGCCGGTGGCGTGAGACGGCTCACCCGCGTGCGGGGTGATCCTCCGGGTCGCGCATTTAGCCCAGCCTGGTGACAATGTCGCCTGGCTGACGCCGTACGGGCGTGTCGGCTGGTCACCTGGGGTGTCCATACCCCACTGATGAACAGAGGGCGCGAAGACCGGTACGGTGAGCTTGCTGCAACGAGTCGCTGTGAGTGACTCGTGCTGTTCATGTCGGTACGCCAACAAGTAACACCAGGGCTGTTGTCTGCGATGACCAACTTGGGGGACGGACTGGACGCCGAAGTGGGCGCGGCCGTCGACGGCGACCGCCAGGCGATCGAACGCCTGTTGGCCTCCATTCGTCCTCTTGTGGTGCGGTACTGCCGCGCCAGAGTTGGCAGGCAGGAGCGAAGCTTCGCTTCGGCGGACGATGTGGCCCAGGAGGTGTGTCTCGCGGTGCTCACGGCATTGCCCAGCTACCGCGATCAGGGTCGGCCCTTCCTCGCGTTCGTGTACGGAATCGCGGCGCACAAGGTTGCCGACTCGCATCGGTCTGCCGCCAGGAACCGGTCCGAGCCCGTTCCTGAAGTCCCCGACGCACCGGAGACCGAAGCTGGTCCGGAGCAGCGGGCGATGCAGGGCGAACTCTCCGATCGGATGGCTGTACTACTGCGCGTCCTGCCGGAGAAGCAGCGGGAGATCCTGCTGTTGAGGGTGGTGGTCGGGCTTTCCGCCGAGGAAACTGCCGAGGCGGTCGGTTCGACGCCGGGTGCGGTCCGGGTGGCGCAACACCGTGCGCTGGCTCGGCTCCGCAAGTCGCTGGCAGCGGAGGAGGTGGTCTGAGTGGCCGACGAGCACGGGAAGGACGACGAGGAAGTGCGCGGACAGGACGGTAGAACCCCGCACGAACCCGTCGCAGATGATCTTTCGGCTGTACAGGCCGACGACAGGCTGCTGGATGCGCTGGGGTCCGCGACTCCGGGTGCGGCCGGCTCCCTGGTCGACGACGAGCTGAACGCACTGCTGCTCGCGTGGCGCAACGAGGTGGAGACGCCGCCGTTCGGCGAGCTCGTCGACACCGAGACCGCCGTCGCCACGATCCAGGCTGCCCGCCCGCAGCCGGTGAGCAGGCACCGCTTCCTGATCCCGCTGGCGAGTGCCGCCGCGGTCATGGCCATCGCCTTCACCGGCGTGAGCCTCGTGGCCCGCGACGCCCAGCCCGGCGATGCTCTCTGGGGCCTGACGCGAGTGCTCTACTCCGAGCACGCCAAGTCGATCGAAGCAGCGGCCATCATCAACACCGACCTCGAGTCGGCGCGCCTCGCCCTGCGCGAGGGCAAGGTGAGCGAGGCCCGCGAGAAGCTCGACAAGGTCGAGGCCAGCCTGGAGTCCGTCTCCACCGCGGATGGCAAGGCGCAGCTCGAGGAGAAGCACAAGGAGCTCGAAAAGGAGCTCGACACCAACACCTCGGTCACCTCGCCGTCCCCGACGACGAAGCCGCCCAAGACGACGCCGTCCTCGACGCAGCCGTCGACGCCGTCCTCGACGCCGTCGAGCGTGCCCTCCACCACACAGCCGTCCCCGTCGACGTCGTCAGAGACCCCTGCGCCGCCGACGTCGAACGGCGAGAACCCGCCGCCTCCGCCTCCGCCCGCTCCTGAGCCCGGATCGCAGTCACCGGGGTCCACCGGTACCGGGGAGACCGTCGGGCAGACCGGATCCAACTGAGACGCAATGTGAACGGCCCCTGATCTTTCGAGGTCAGGGGCCGTTCACATGCTCAGGCGTTCACACGTCGGGTGGAATGTGACGGGCGGCGGATCAGCGGGCCGATTCGGTGGCGGTCACGCCGTCGGCGTACCCCCGGCAGTACTCCCAGCTGACGTAGGCGCCGGGATCCGGGTCGAAGGCGGGCTCGTGCGGCCGCATCCGGCCGTCGGCGAGCAGCTGTTCGAGTGAGGCTCGCAACAGCGCCCAGTCGTGGTAGTGCGGCTCCTGGCACTCGCCGCAGTCGACGACGATGCCGCGAACACCGCGGTGTTCGAGCAACGCCTGGTACACGGCGAGGTCGCTCAGGTCGCTGACCAGCTCTGCTCGCTCGTCGTCATCCATCGGGGGATGGTCGTGGTCGGACTCGCCGAGGACTCGCGCGGGGTCCTCTGGGTCGCCCGCGAAGGGGTCTGGTGGCAACGCGTCGTGCGGCACGACCCCGCACGGTACCCGCCGTACCCCCCGAGCCGTCCAGATACCATGGGCAGCACCGCCTCCGCCTGCGCAAACCCGACCCGCGGGCCCTGGGGGCAGACCGCACGACGGAAGGCATGTCACCCGCTATGACCAGCGAGCTCAACGCTGACGGAGTCCCGAGCAAGTTCGCCATGCTGGGACTGACCTTCGACGACGTGCTCCTGCTGCCTGCCGAGTCCGACGTCGTCCCCAGTGGCGTCGACACGAGCACCAGGATCTCGCGCAACATCACCCTCAAGATTCCGCTGGCCAGCGCCGCTATGGACACGGTCACCGAGGGTCGGATGGCGATCTCCATGGCGCGTCAGGGCGGCATCGGCGTGCTGCACCGCAACCTCTCCATCGAGGACCAGGCGCGTCAGGCCGAGACGGTGAAGCGGTCGGAGGCCGGCATGGTCACCGACCCGGTCACCTGCTCGCCGGACGCCACGCTGGCCGAGGTCGACGCGCTGTGCGCCCGCTACCGCATCTCCGGTGTGCCGGTGACCGACGCCAACAACAAGCTGGTGGGCATCATCACGAACCGCGACATGCGGTTCGAGCTCGATCACAGCAAGCGTGTGAGCGAGGTCATGACCAACGGCCCGCTCGTCACCGCGCAGGTCGGCGTGTCGGCCGACGCCGCGCTGGGGCTGCTGCGCCGGCACAAGGTCGAGAAGCTGCCGATCGTCGACGGTGACGGCAAGCTGCAGGGCCTGATCACGGTCAAGGACTTCGTGAAGACCGAGCAGTACCCCAACGCCACCAAGGACCCGGACGGCCGCCTGCTGTGCGCCGCCGCTGTGGGTGTGGGCGAAGACTCGTTCGTGCGCGCGATGACGCTCGCCGACGCGGGCGTGGACGTGCTGATGGTCGACACGGCGCACGGTCACTCGCGCGGCGTGCTCGAGATGGTGTCGCGCATCAAGAAGGAGCTCGGCGACTCGGTCGACGTCGTCGGCGGCAACATCGCGACGCGTGCCGGTGCCCAGGCGCTCGTGGACGCGGGCGCGGACGGCGTGAAGGTCGGCGTCGGCCCCGGCTCGATCTGCACCACGCGCGTCGTCGCCGGTGTCGGTGTGCCGCAGATCTCCGCGATCTACGAGGCCTCGCTCGCCTGCCGCCCGGCCGGCGTGCCGGTGATCGGTGACGGCGGCATCCAGTACTCCGGCGACATCGCCAAGGCCATCGCGGCCGGCGCGTCCGCCGTGATGCTCGGCTCGCTGCTCGCGGGCACCCAGGAGGCGCCCGGCGACCTGATCCTGGTCAACGGCAAGCAGTTCAAGACCTACCGCGGCATGGGCTCGCTCGCCGCGATGCAGTCCCGCGGCGAGAACAAGTCGTTTTCGAAGGACCGCTACTTCCAGGACGACGTGCTCAACGAGGACAAGCTCGTCCCCGAGGGCATCGAGGGCCGCACGCCGTTCCGCGGCCCGCTGTCGCAGGTCGTGCACCAGCTCAACGGTGGTCTGCGTGCGGCGATGGGCTACACGGGCTCCCACACGATCGCCGAGCTGCAGAACCAGCAGCTCGTGCGGATCACCGCGGCGGGTCTGAAGGAAAGCCACCCGCACGACATCACGATGACCGTCGAAGCCCCGAACTACACAACCCGCTGAGTCCTTCCAGGGCTCAGCCGCTCAATCGTTTTCGGAGAGGAACAACAGGTGCGCGATCTGGTCGAGATCGGCATGGGCCGGACCGCGAGGCGGGCCTACGAGCTGGACGACATCGAGATCATCCCGTCCCGTCGCACGAGGTCGTCGAAGGACGTCTCCACGACGTGGCAGATCGATGCCTACCGCTTCGACATCCCGCTGATCACCCACCCGACCGACGCGATCGTGTCGCCGGGCACGGCGGTCGCGGTCGGCGAGCTGGGCGGTCTCGGGGTGCTCAACGCCGAGGGTCTCTGGGCGCGGCACGGCGACGTGGACGAGGCACTGTTCCGCCTGGTCCAGGCGACCGAGGACAACGACGACCCCGGCGCGGCCGTGAAGGTGCTGCAGGAGCTGCACGCCGCACCGCTGCGGATGGACCTGATCGCCGAGGCGATCAAGCAGATCCGCGAGTCGGGCGTCACCGTGGCTGCCCGCGTCAGCCCGCAGCGCGCCGCGGAGCTCACGCCGGACCTGCTGGCCGCGGGCGTGGAGATCCTCGTCGTGCAGGGCACGATCATCTCGGCCGAGCACGTGTCGCGTGACGGCGAGCCGCTGAACCTGAAGTCGTTCATCGCGGACCTCGACGTTCCGGTGATCGCCGGCGGTGTCGGCGACTACCGCACCGCCATGCACCTGATGCGCACCGGCGCGGCGGGCGTGATCGTCGGCTACGGCTACACGCCCGGCGTCACCACCACCGACTCGGTGCTGGGCATCGGCGTGCCGATGGCCACCGCGATCGCCGACGCCGCGGCCGCGCGCCGCGACTACCTCGACGAGACTGGCGGCCGCTATGTGCACGTCATCGCCGACGGCGGCGTCACGACCTCCGGCGACGTGGCGAAGTCCATCGCCTGCGGTGCCGACGCCGTGATGCTCGGCGAGCCCCTCGCCGCCGCGACCGAGGCGCCCGGTCAAGGCCTGTACTGGACGGCAGCGTCCGCGCACCCGTCGGTGCCGCGCAGCCTGGTCGCCGAGGCCGTGGACCAGGAGCTCGACCTGCGCAAGCTGCTGTTCGGCCCGTCGTCCGACCCGCGCGGCGTGACGAACCTGTTCGGTGCTTTGAAGAGGGCGATGGCCAAGACCGGTTACTCCGACCTCAAGGAGTTCCAGAAGGTCGGCCTGACGATCCGCGGCTGAACCTGATCACCCAGAAGGGCGCGCTCCTGCCGGTGCGCGCCCTTCTGCTTTGCTGGGTGACGTGCCGCTTGTCGAGATCACTTACGCACCCCACGTCCCCCACGCAGTGCTGAAGGACCTCGCCGCGATGCTCCCGCACGCCGTGTCGGTGGCCGTGGATTGCCCGGAGGAGCCCTACGACGGCAACCTCCAGCCTGGCGACGTGGAGCTGCGCTTCCGTCCGCGCGGCCCCTTCGACACCAACGGCATGGACCTGGTGATCGAGGTCCGCTCGAAGTGGTTCTCCAGCCGCGCCGCGAACCGCCAGGAGCGCGCCAACGGCCTGTGCTCGTCCATCGAGAAGGCCACCGGCCTCGGTGACGTCGGTGTTTACCTCAGCCTGCCGGTCGCGGCCTGGGCACAGAGCTGATCTTGCAACCGATGCAGGGTCTCGCGCGTCCTCTTGAGCGTGGAATTGGATGCCTTGTTCGGTGGCGGCGACAGCAGTGTGGACACGGTCGACGAACCGGAGATCGTGGAAGTGGCGGAAGAGCCTGCGCAGGAGGCCGGCATCGGCTGGAAGGCGCTGGCTCTGTTCATCTGTGGCGGCCTGGTGATCACCGCTCTGGTCGTGGCCTTCATGGTCTGGGTCATCGAGGGGCTGGTCCTCTGAGCCGACGGCTTCGCCTGAAAGCGCACCTTCGCCGTTCTGTCTAGATTTCTGTATAGTTGGCGCATGGCCGCACTCCACGAAGCTCGCGAGCTGACCGTCACAGAGGCCACGAAACGTGGTGTCGCGGGTCTGGTCGCCGATGCTGAGCAGGGCGGTCCGGTGGTCGTCACCCGGCACAGTCGCCCGGTCGCCGCCGTTGTTCCGATGGGCCGCCTGGCTGAGATCGACGAAGCGACGGCCGATCTGCGGGACCTGGCACTCGTGCTCGCGCGGTCGGCTGCGGACTCGGGTCGGCGCACGTCCTTCGACGACGTGCTAGCGGCGTTCGGGCACACCCGTGAGTCGCTGGCAGCGGTGGAGGACGACGACTCGCTCGATGGCTGAAGTTCTGTTCACCGACGCGGCCATCGATGACCTGCGTCGCCTCGGGCCTGATGTCGTGCCCAAGGTCCTCAAGAAGATCCAGATCCTGTTCGACAACCCGGAGGCGGGGCATCCGCTCGGCGGCGAGTTGACCGGCTTCCGGAAGCTGGTGGTGGGGCGCAATCACTGGCGGATCGTCTACAGGGTCACCGCTGACGGTGCCGTCGAGGTCTGTGAAGTCTGGTGCGTGGGCCTGCGCTCGGACGCCGAGGTCTACGCCGAGGCGTCGGCGAGGGTCGCGGCCGTTGCGGACGAGGATTCCACGCTGGCCAGGTTGTCCGATGTGATCGGCAGGCTTGGTCGTCTGGGCGGCGCCGTGATCATCGACGAAGCGCCTGTTCGAGAGCCGGTTCCGGATTGGCTCGCGCAGCGACTTGTGCACACGGCGGGGGTGCCCCGCGAGCACGTGGCGGCGTTGAGTCTCGAGCAAGCAGTCGACCTGTGGACGGCGTACATCAGTTCTCCGCCTCCCTCTGAACCGATCGGGGACTAGGCGTTACCGGAAGTAACGCCTACTCTCCGGTCCATGGGTGAACTCGCCGGTAACTTCGATGTCGTCATCGTCGGCTCCGGGTTCGGTGGCAGCGTGGCCGCCCTCCGGCTGACCGAGAAGGGCTACCGTGTCGCCGTCCTGGAGGCGGGGCGCAGGTTCGCCGACGACGAGTTCGCCAAGACCAGCTGGGACCTTCGCAAGTACCTGTGGGCGCCGCAGCTCAAGTGCTTCGGCATCCAGCGCATCCATCTTCTCCGCAACGTCATGGTGCTCGCCGGTGCGGGCGTTGGCGGCGGCAGCCTTGTCTACGCCAACACGCTGTACCGGCCGCTCAAGCCGTTCTACGAGGACAGGCAGTGGGCGCACATCACCGACTGGCAGGACGAGCTGGAGCCGTTCTACGACCAGGCGAGCCGGATGCTGGGCGTCGTCACGAACCCCACGACGACCCCGAGCGACGTCGTCATGCAGAAGGTCGCGAAGGACATGGGGGTCGAGGACAGCTACCACCCGACGCCCGTCGGCGTGTTCTTCGGCGAGCCGGGCAAGCCGGCCGACGATCCCTACTTCGGTGGCGCCGGACCGACGCGGACGGGCTGCACCGAGTGCGGCGGCTGCATGTCCGGGTGCCGGGTCGGTGCCAAGAACACCCTGGTCAAGAACTACCTCTACCTGGCGGAGAAGCTCGGGGCGCAGGTCTTCCCGCTGACCACGGTCACCCAGCTCCAGCAAGAAGACGGCAAGTGGACCGTCGAGACCAAGATGACCGGCGGCCGGGCCAGGAAGACCTTCACCGCCGACCAGGTCGTGCTCGCCGCCGGCACGTGGGGCACCCAGCAGCTTCTCCACAAGGCCAAGGCGACCACGCTGGCGAAGATCTCCGGGAAGCTCGGTGAGCTCACCCGCACCAACTCCGAGTCGATCATCGGGGCCGCGCGCTACACGGTCGACCCGGACAACGACTTCACGCAGGGCGTCGCGATCACGAGCTCCATCCACCCCGACGAGATCACGCACATCGAGCCCGTCCGGTACGGCAAGGGCAGCAACGCCATGGGCATGCTCCAGACACTTTCCACGGACGGCGCGATCAGCACCCCGCGATGGCTGCAGTTCATCAAGCAGGCGATCAGGCACCCGCTCAGGCTGCTGCGGCTGCTCAGCGTGCACCGGTGGAGCGAGCGGACCGTGATCCTGCTGGTGATGCAGAGCCTGGACAACTCCATCACCACGTTCCTCAAGCGCGGCAAGCTCACCAGCAAGCAGGGCCACGGCGAGCCGAACCCGGCGTTCATCCCCGCCGGTCACGAGGCGAACCTGTTGGCGGCCAAGCACATCGACGGCATTGCCGGCGGTACGTGGGGCGAGTTGTTCAACATCCCGCTGACCGCGCACTTCATCGGCGGCTGCGCGATCGCGGCGAACGAAAAGGACGGCGTGATCGACCCGTACCACCGCGTTTTCAACTACCCCGGACTGTCCGTTGTGGACGGTGCGGCGATCAGTGCGAACCTCGGTGTGAACCCGTCGCTCACGATCACCGCGCAGGCCGAGCGGGCGTTCTCGCTGTGGCCGAACAAGGGTGAGCAGGACCAGCGGCCCGCGCAGGACCAGCCCTACAAGAGGGTCAACCCGACGAAGCCGAAGAACCCGGCCGTTCCCGATCAAGCTCCAGCCGCATTGCGGTTGCCGATCGTGAAGGCGTCCTGACACGGTGGAGGCATGGCCAAAAAGCCTTTCGCCTCCAGCGCTGACCTCGCCCCGAAGGACGAGGTGTTCGTCGAGCTCGCCGAGGGCGTCTACACCCTGACCGCCGAAGGCGACCCCAACGTCGGGGCCATCGAGGCCGAGGACTTCCTGATCTGCTTCGAAGCGCGCGCCACACCCGCGGCCGCGCGCCGGTGGCTCACGCAGCTCCGCGAGCACACGAAGAAGCCGATCCGGTACCTCGTCCTAAGTCACTACCACGCCGTGCGCACGCTCGGGGCGAGCGCGTTCGACGCCCAGGAGATCGTCGCGCACGAGATGACGCGCGTGCTGATCGCCGAACGCGGCCAACAGGACTGGGAGAGCGAGTACGGCCGCATGCCGCGGCTCTTCGAGAAGCCGGAGGAGATCCCCGGCCTGACCTGGCCGACGCTCACGTTCTCGGACCGCATGACGATCCCGCTCGGCGACGAGCGCGGTGACCTCGTGCTGCAGCACCTCGGGCGCGGGCACACGGCCGGTGACATCGTGGCGTGGCTGCCGCAGCAGCGCATCCTGTTCGCAGGCGACCTGGTCGAGTCGCAGGCCGCGCTCTACACCGGCGACGCGTTCCACGACGAGTGGGCGACGTCCACTTTGGACGAGATCGAGGACCTCGGCGCCGAGGTCCTCGTCGGAGGGCGGGGCAAGGTAGCCCGCGACCGCATCGAGGTCGAGGCGGCCATCAACCAGAGCAGGCACTTCCTCAACGAGCTGCGCCGCACGGTCGGCGGAGTCCATGCCGAGGGCGGCACGCTCAAGCAGGCCTTCGAACTGGCTCACAAGACGCTCGAAGGCAGGTACGGGCGCTGGCCGATCTTCGAGCACTGCCTGCCGTTCGACGTGAAGCGCTACTGGGACGAGTGCGACGGCAAGGACTGGCCGGAGATCTGGACCGCCGAACGCGACCGCGCCGTCTGGGACGCCCTGCAATGAACCCGGTGCTCGTCGTCGGTGCCGGGCCGGTCGGGCTGGCCTCAGCGCTCTTCCTGGCCCGCGCCGGCGTGCCGAGCATCGTCCTGGAAGCGGCTGAACAGCGCGCGAAGGCGGGCAGTCGCTCGATCTGCGTGCAGCGCGACGTGCTGGAGATCCTCGAACGGATCGGCGTCGGGCAGGCCGTCGCCGACGCCGGCGTCACCTGGTACACCGGCCGCACGTACTACCGCGACCGCGAGGTGCTGACCCTGACGTTCCCGGAGGGCAAGGGTTTCCCGCCGTTCGTGAACACCCCGCAGACCGTCGTGGAACAGCTCCTGGAGGAACGTGTCCGCGCCGAGCCGCTGATCGAGCTCCGCTACGGCCACGCGCTCGAAGGCCTGACCCAGGACGACGAAGGAGTGTCCACGCAGGACGGGATTCGCGGAACCCACTGCATCGCCGCGGATGGCGCGCACTCGACGGCCAGGCGACTGTTGAACATCCCGTTCGAGGGCTACTCGTTCGACGACAGGTTCATCATCGCCGACGTCCGCGTCGACCTGGACTTCGAGACGCCCGAACGCCGCTTCTACTTCGACCCGCCGTGGAACCCCGGCCGCCAGGTCCTCCTGCACCCGCAACCGGAGAGCGTGTGGCGGATCGACTGGCAGGTCGCCGAGGACGTCCAGCTCACCGACGACCACATCCGCGCGATCGTCGGCGACAAGCCGTACGAGGTGGTCTGGCAGTCCACGTACCGGTTCCACCAGCGCCGCGCGAAAACCCTGCGCAGAGGCCGGATCCTGCTCGCGGGCGACGCGGCGCACGTGATGAGCCCGTTCGGCGCCCGCGGCCTGAACTCGGGGATCTGCGACGCCGACAACGCGGCGTGGAAGATCGCCGCCGACCGCCGCGGCGAGGCAGGCCCGCACCTCCTCGACTCCTATGACGTCGAACGCGGTGCCGCCGCCGACGAGAACCTCCGCATCACCGGCGACACCATGCGCTTTCTGGTGCCTGGCACTCCCGAAGAACGAGCACGCAGACAGCGCGCGCTCGAATCCGGCGAGGGCATCGACTCTGGCAAGCTCTTCACGCCGTTCGCCTACACCGATTCGCCGCTGACCACGGACGGCGGCGAGCTGATGTCCGGATCGCGCACCGCCGGACCGGGATTCACGGTCTCGGACGGGCGCGTGATCCGGCCGGACGGGCACGTCGCCGGCAGCAGCGGTGACGATCGAGTGGTGCGCCGGGCGCTGGGCCACGGGCCCTAGATCTGAATGCCGGTCAGCACCGTCACGCGTTCCTCGGTGAAGTCCTCCATCGCCGACCGGACGCCCTCACGCCCGGTGCCCGAACCCTTCACACCGCCGTAGGGCATCTGATCGGCGCGATACGACGGCACGTCACCGATGATCACGCCACCGACCTCGAGCTCGGCGGCCGCCTCGAACGCCACCTGCACGTCACGGGTGAACACCCCGGCCTGCAGCCCGTACTTGGTGTCGTTGGCCTGCGCGAACGCGTCCTGCACGCCGTCCGCCAACGAGACCACGAGCACCGGCCCGAAGATCTCCTCGGTCCACACCTTGGCGTCCTTCGGCACGTCGGTCAGCACGGTCGGCTCGACCGTCGTCCCGGTCCGCTTGCCGCCGAGCAGCACCCGCGCGCCGACGTCGGTGGCCATGTTGACCCACTCCTCGACGCGCCGTGCGTTGTCCTCGTCGATCAACGGGCCGACCTCGACCTCGGGGTCGTGCGGGTCGCCGGTCTTCAACGCGCTGACGGCGTCGACCAGCTTCGGCAGGAACGCGTCGGCGACCGAGCGGTCCACGATCACCCGTTGCACCGCGATGCACGACTGCCCGCCCTGGTAGTTGCCGAACGTCGCGATGCGCTGCGCGGCGTGGTCCAGGTCAGTCCAGTCAGAACAGATGAGCGCGGCCGCGTTGCTGCCCAGCTCCATCACGACGTGCTTGCGCGGCGCGGCTTCCATCAGCGACCAGCCGACCTTCGTGGACCCGGTGAACGAGATGACCGGCAGCCGCTCGTCCTTCACCAGTGCGTCCATGTCCTTGCCGCGCACGGGAAGGATCGAGAACGCGCCCTCCGGCAGATCGGTCTCCGCCAGGATCTCGCCGAGCAGCAGAGCTGAAAGAGGCGTGGCCGAAGCGGGCTTGACGATCACGGGCGCACCCACCGCGAGCGCCGGCGCGACCTTGTGCGCCACCAGGTTCAGCGGGAAGTTGAACGGCGCCACGGCCAGCACCGGCCCGCGCGGAACGTGCCGGACGATCGCCATCCGCCCGACGCCGTTGGCATCGGTGTCGAGCCGTTGCAGCCCACCGGTGAACCGGCGTGCCTCCTCCGCGGCGAACCGGAACGTGTTGACCGCCCGCGAAACCTCGATCTCGGCCCACTTGAGCGGCTTGCCGTTCTCGGCGGTGATCGTCTCGGCGATCTCCTCGGCGCGTTCGGCCAGCGTCTGCGACACCTTGAGCAACGCCGCCGCGCGCACGTGCGCAGGTGTTCGCCGGAACTCCCGCGCCACCGCGTGAGCCGCCGCCACCGCGCGTTCCACCTGGTCTCTGCCCGGTACGGCGACAGAGGCGACCTCGGTGCCGTCGAACGGGTGGAAGACCTCTAACGCCTGCTCGCCCTGCTCGGGGCGGCCGGCGACCCAGCACGGCCTGGGTTGCGGCGTGAACGCGTCCATGGGATCACGTTAGGCCCTGTTGGCGTGCATGTACTCGACGAGTTCCAAGTAGTGCAGGTCGTGGCGTTCCGCGCGCTGTTTCGTGAAAGCCGGATGCTCCCTGATCACCCGCAGCATGTCGTGCAGCCGCGTGAGGACGTGGTCGGTGTCGTACGCGCATCCGTAGGCCTCGCAGAACAGCTGAGCACGACGTTTGCGCTCGTCAGGCAGCCCGAACACGAACTGGATGATCGCCCAGCTGACGTCCCACCACCTCGGGCCGGGATGGGCGGTGTCGAAGTCGAAGACACCCACCGGCACGCCGTCGCGGTACACCGTGTTGTACGGCGCGAAGTCGCCGTGCAGCACCACCTCGACGGGCTCCCTGGCGGGGAACTGCCACCCGTCGAGCTCTCCAACGAGACGAACCGTCTCGTCGTGCAGGCGTCGCAGCATCAGCGCCGATTCGACCAGCGACTCGTCGTCGGAGGGAAACACGTGGCCAACGTCACCGGGCAGGTAGCTGAGCAGCTCGTGCGACTCGTCGAGCCCGAGCGGCAGCGGTGCGATCCCCAGTGGTGCCAAGTGCCGCAACAAATCGTGCACCCGAGGCGCCCACGGCCCTGCCGGGCGGCGCACCGCGTCACCCACCCTGAACACCTGGTTCAGTCCGCCACCGGTCAGCAGCTCCTCGTCCACGCATGACATCCTTGGCGGCGTGTCCGACACCAGCAACCGCCCTGTTCTCGTCGTCGACTTCGGCGCCCAGTACGCGCAGCTGATCGCCCGTCGCGTGCGCGAGGCCCAGGTCTACTCCGAGGTGGTCCCGCACACCGCGACGGTGAGCGAGATCCTCGACAAGAACCCGCTGGCCATCGTTCTGTCCGGTGGCCCGTCGAGCGTCTACGAAGAGGGCGCGCCGCAGGTCGACCCGAAGCTGTTCGAGACCGGCGTCCCGGTCTTCGGCATCTGCTACGGCTTCCAGGCCATGGCGCGCGCACTCGGTGGCGCAGTTGAACAGACCGGCACCCGCGAGTACGGCCGCACCGACCTCGGCGTCACGGGTTCGGGCGGCTCGCTGCACGAGGAGCTGCCCGGCAGCCACCCGGTGTGGATGAGCCACGGCGACGCCGTCACCAAGGCGCCGGAGGGCTTCACGGTCACCGCGACCAGCGAGGGCGCGCCGGTCGCCGCGTTCGAGGACACTGAACGCCGCTTCGCCGGTGTGCAGTACCACCCGGAGGTGCACCACTCGCCGCACGGCCAGGAGGTGCTGCGCCGGTTCCTGCACGAGATCGCGGGCATCCGTCCGCAGTGGACGACGTCGTCCATCGTGGACGAGCAGGTCACCCGCATCCGTGAGCAGATCGGTGACGGCAAGGCGATCTGCGGGCTGTCCGGCGGCGTCGACTCCGCCGTGGCCGCGGCTCTCGTGCAGCGCGCGATCGGTGACCGCCTCACGTGCGTCTTCGTCGACCACGGCTTGCTGCGCTCCGGCGAGCGCGCCCAGGTCGAGCGCGACTACGTGGCCGCCACGGGCATCAACCTGGTGACCGTCGACGCCCGCGAGCGGTTCCTCAACGCTCTCGCCGGCGTCACGGACCCGGAGGAGAAGCGCAAGATCATCGGCCGTGAGTTCATCCGCGTGTTCGAGCAGGCCGAGCGCGACCTCAAGGCCGAGGGCGACTACCGGTTCCTGGTGCAGGGCACGCTCTACCCGGACGTCGTCGAGTCCGGTGGCGGCACGGGCACCGCGAACATCAAGTCGCACCACAACGTCGGCGGCCTGCCGGACGACCTGCAGTTCGAGCTGGTCGAGCCGCTGCGCGCGCTGTTCAAGGACGAGGTGCGCCGCGTCGGCACCGAGTTGGGCCTGCCGGAGACGATCGTGCAGCGCCAGCCGTTCCCCGGCCCCGGCCTCGGCATCCGGATCATCGGCGAGGTCACCCAGGACCGGCTCGACACGCTGCGCCAGGCCGACGCCATCGCGCGCGAGGAGCTGACCGCGGCCGGTCTGGACCGCACGATCTGGCAGTGCCCCGTCGTGCTGCTCGCGGACGTCCGCAGCGTCGGCGTGCAGGGTGACGGCCGCACGTACGGGCACCCGATCGTGCTGCGCCCGGTGTCGTCAGAGGACGCGATGACCGCGGACTGGACCCGCCTGCCGTACGAGGTGCTGGAGCGGATCTCGACCCGGATCACCAACGAGGTGGCCGAGGTCAACCGCGTGGTGCTGGACGTGACGTCCAAGCCGCCGGGCACCATCGAGTGGGAGTAGGACCTGAACGAGAACGGCCCCGGCGCGATGCGCCGGGGCCGTTTCTCCATCAGGAGCGCTGCTTTCGGCGTAGTGAGTTGGTCAGCAGGACCACACCCACCAGGATCGCCGTCCCTCCCAGCGCCCACCGGAAGTCGAACCAGAACGAGCCGTTGCTGAGGATGTAGGCGGCCATCAGCCCACCGCCGATCCCGAAGATCAGTCCCACCACGTCGATGCGCCTGCGCATCACCGGCTGCTCAGTCACGGAGCACCCTCACCTCTCCGACGCCGGCCCGCACGTCGAGCTCGATCTTCAACCCGCCCTCACCGTTCGCCCCGAGGTCGGTACCGCTGACCTGCACCTCGCTGCCCTCCGCCCGTTTGTCGAGGCAGTTCAGCTCGCCGATGGACGTCGCTTCGCACTTGAACGTCACGTCCGCGTTCTTCGGCACGTGCACGATCGCCTCGCCGAGGTCGACCTCGATCGCGGTCTTCACCGAACCGGAGTCCGGCAGCTGACGAAGATCGAGCCGCATGCTGCCCACGCCCGCCTCGTACCGGTCCTGGACGTCCGCCACGGCCTTCGGGGTCGCGTCGAAACCGCCCAGCTTGGTCGTGTCGCCCTCGAAGTCGATCGCGGTCATGCCGAAGCCCACCAGGGACAACGGCAGCAGCAGCCAGATCAGGCCACGGCCACCGCCGACGAACGACCCGACCAGCAGACCGGCCGCCAGCACCGCGATCACCAGACCGATGGTGTGCACCGGCGTGAACCACGGCGCCCAGATCCCGGCGATCGCGGATCCGGCGATCACCATCGTCGCCACGCCCAGCGTCACCAGGCCCACTCGGGGTTTGCGCTGCCTGGGTGCCGGAGGTTGCGGCCTTGGCGTCGGTTCCGGCAGGTCCCAGGCGAACGGGGCGGCCCCGAGCGGGTCCCAGGCCGGCGCCCCCGGCACCGGTGTCACTGGCGACGGCTCGGCGAGCGTCGCCGGCTGCAGATGCCCACGGTTCTTCTGCAGCAGGTAGATGCACGCGACCGCCGCGGCCAGCGTCACGAGGATCTGGAACCCGCCGCTCCCGAACGTGAACGCGAGCGCCGGGAACATCAGGAATCCCAGCAGCACCGTCCGCGCCTGCGACATGGAGCTGTGGCCCTTGCTGATCAGCGACTCCAGCGGCGAGACCTCGTCGCCTTCCTCCGGCAGCAGCAACCAGCCGGCGAGGTACAGCGGAACGCCGACGCCTCCGGACAGGGCGAGTGCGACGAACGCGATCCGCACGATCACCGGGTCGATCTGGTAGCGCAGGGCGATGCCGGTGGCGACGCCGCCGAGCTTGCGCCCTGCACGGGGCCGCACCGGCCGGTGGGCCCAGAACTCTCTGAGCGTGTCCGCCACGCCCTGCATTGCCTTCTCAGTCCCGCTCACGATGACAAGATTGCGCTCCGCGGCCGCCGGCCACATCAGGGACCAGCCCTGATTCACGGAACCGGGGTCATCCCTGATGAACAACTCGCCGGGACGTGTGACGATCGGATGGTGAGTGCACGGATTGAGCCGATGCGCCGTCGACGCACCGGCCGGGTGGTCGCGGGCGTCGCGAGCGGGTTGGCTGACCACCTGGGCGCACCGGTCTTCTGGGTGCGCGCGGTCTTCGCCGTGTCCGCCGCACTGAGCGGCGTCGGGATCATCGCCTACGCGTTGCTGTGGATGTTCGTCCCGCAGTCGACGGTGACGGAACCGGAGACCGACAAGGACCGCAAGGAGTGGCAGCAGGCCGTCGGCATGGCCGCAGTCGGCATCGGCGTCGCGGTGTTCACCGGGCTGCTCAACGGGACGTGGAGCGGCTGGGTCACCGGTCCGATCGTCGTGGCACTCGTGGGCGCCGCGGTCGTGTGGCGCGAGGCGGACGAGGCACAGCGGCGCCGCTGGAAGGACGGGGCGTTCGCGCAGGGGAAGACGGGGATCGTGCGGACGGTGGCGGGAGGCGCGCTGGTCGTGGCGGGTGTCGCCGCGTTCCTCGTGGTGAACGACTCCGTGCAGAACCTCTCGACCGTCGTGCTCTCCGTGGTCGCCACGCTGGTCGGTGTCGCGGTGCTGACCGTGCCGCTGTGGATGCGGCTGGTGCGCGACCTGGACGCGGAACGCCGTGCGCGCATCCGCACCGAGGAACGCGCCGAGATCGCCGCCCACCTGCACGACTCCGTGCTGCAAACGCTTGCGCTCATTCAGAAGCAGGCCGAGTCGTCCCGTGAGGTCAAGCGCCTCGCCCGCAGCCAGGAACGTGAGCTGCGCAGCTGGCTCTACGGCAGGGAGGTCGGGGAACAGCCGCACTCCATCAGTGTCGCCATCGCCCAGGTGTGCGCGGAGGTCGAGGACGACTTCGCCATCGCCGTCTCCCAGGTCGTGGTCGGTGACTGCGAGCTGGAGGACGGGATGTTCGCGCTCGTCCAAGCCAGCAAGGAGGCCGTGGTCAACGCGGCCAAGCACGCGGGCGTCGCCGAGGTCAGCGTCTACGCCGAGGTCGAGCCGGACAAGGCGACGGTGTTCGTGCGCGACAGGGGCAAGGGCTTCGACCCGGACGCCGTGCCGGAGGACAGGCATGGCCTCGCGGGCAGCATCCGGGGGAGGATGGACCGGCACGGCGGGGAGGTGCGATTGCGCACGGCTCCGGGAGAGGGGACCGAGGTGCAGCTCGAGATGCCGAGGAAGACGGAGGCCAGGACATGAGCGTCAGGGTGTTCCTGGTGGACGACCACGCGTTGTTCCGCGCGGGAGTGCGCGCCGAGCTCGACACCATCACCGACGAGGTGGAGGTGATCGGCGAGGCGGGCAGCGTCGGCGAGGCGGTGGCGGGGATCGCGCACCACAAGCCGGACGTCGTGCTGTTGGACGTGCACATGCCCGACGGTGGCGGCGCCGAGGTGCTGCGGCAGATCCGCACCAAGATCCCAGAGGTCACGTTCCTGGCTCTGTCGGTCTCCGACGCGGCGGAGGACGTCATCAACGTGATCCGCGCCGGTGCGCGTGGCTACGTCACCAAGACGATCTCCAGTCAGGAGCTGGTCAGGGCCGTCGTCCGGGTCAGCGAGGGTGACGCGGTGTTCTCACCGCGTCTCGCGGGGTTCGTGCTGGACGCGTTCGCGGACCGGCCGGGTGCCGCGCCGATCAGCGACCCCGAGCTCGACCTGCTGACGCCGCGCGAACGCGACGTCCTGCGGCTGCTCGCGCGTGGATACGCTTACAAGGAGATCGCGTCCGAGCTGTTCATCAGCGTGAAGACGGTGGAGACGCACGTGTCGAGCGTCCTGCGGAAGACCCAGCTCTCCAACCGGTACGAGCTCTCCCGCTGGGCCACTGATCGCAGACTGGTCTGAGAATTTGATCAAAAGGGTCGCCCGCGGCGCCACCGAGGTGCTGGCGCCGTGGGTCTGGGTGATTTTGCTGCCGTTCGCCGTGGCGGCGGCGTCTGGGAACAAGTCGACATGCTTTTCGTCGACTTGTTCCCAGACCTCAATTTTGGAGGGATTCAGCGCAGAGAACTTGTGGATGACGTTGCTGTGGGGGCTCGTGGTCGCCGTGACGGCGTCCGTCATCCCGATGGCCGTCATTGTCCGTGGCGCGCGCAAGGGCAAGTGGGACGGCCACCACGTCACGAACCGCGAGGGCAGGCTCGTCCCGCTCGTCACGGCCGGTGCGTCTCTGGCCGCAGGCACGGTGATCATGGTCCTGGGCGACGCGCCGCGGACCATGCTCGCGCTGGCGGGCAGCATGTTCGCGTCGCTGATCGTCAGCATGGCGATCACGTTCGGGCTGAAGTGGAAGATCTCGCTGCACGCCGGGGTCGCATGGGCAGCCGTGGTGACGCTGGCGATCGTCTACGGGCCGTGGCTGCTGCTCATCGCACTGCCCGCGGCGCTCGTGGCGTGGTCGCGGGTCGAGCTCGGTGACCACACGACGGCGCAGGTGCTGGCGGGGACGGCGATGGGCGTGATCGTGGGCGGCGGCAGCTTCTGGCTGCTCAGCTCATCCTGGTAGTGCTGACGATCTTCATCTGGTTGTTCACGTTGCCGACCTCGATCTCGTAGATGCCACGCAACTGCTCGCCCTTTTCCGTCCTCATCACGAGCTCGACGGTGACGACCCAGTTGGCACCGTGCGACCGCACGGGCACGCGCGCGTCGTTGCACTTGACCTCGGTGTAGCCCTTCCACCGGGCGACGTACTTGTCCACCGGCTCGCTCGCGCGTTCGTAGAGGTTCCGCCAGGCCTCTTCAGGGTTGTGGGGCAGCTGGCCGTAGTGCTCGCTGACGAACGCGCTCGCCTCGCCAGCCGAGTAGTAGCGGACCTCTTGCTTCTGCGGGAACTCCGCCTGGTTGGTCGGGGAACCGCCGCCGGTGCCGTTCCAGTACGCGGCGGCCGCGCCACCGCCGATGGCCAGCAGCGCGATGACCGACAGGATCACCAGGATCCGGCGGTTCGGCGCCTTGAGCTTCCGGGGTTCGGGCACTGGCACGGGCAACGGCTGGGACGGCTGCGGCTCGGCGGCCAGCAGGTCCGCGGCCTCCTGAGCCGTCGGCCGTTCCTTCGGGTCCTGCGCGAGCAGGCGCATGAGCAACGGGGTCAGCTCTCCCGCGCTCTTGGGATCGCGGAGCTGCCCGCTGGCGGCCCGGTAGATGAGGCCGAAGCTGTTGTCGCTGGGCCCGAAGACCGACTCGCCCTCGATGGCGGTGTAGATCGTGGCGCCGAGGGAGAACACGTCGGAGGCCTCGTCGGGCTGCTCGCCGCGCGCCACCTCGGGTGCGAGGTAGGCGGGGGTGCCCGAGATCATGCCGGTCTCGGTCAGCGTGCCGTCACCCGTGGACTTGGCGATGCCGAAGTCGGTGATCTTGACCGTGCCGTCGTGGCCGATCAGGATGTTGCCGGGCTTGATGTCGCGGTGGACGATGCCCGCCGTGTGCGCCGCGGCCAACGCCGACGCGACTTTGGCTCCGATGCTCGCGGCCTGGGCCGGCTTCATCGGCCCCCGCTCGGCGATGAGCGCCGAGAGGCTGTGCGACGGCAGGTACTCCATGACGATCCACGGCTCTTCGTCGTCGCTGCCGACGACGTCGAACACGGCGATCGCGTGCGGGTGGTGCAGCCGGGCGGCGTTGCGCGCCTCGCGCATCGCCCGCTGGTGGTCTCCGGTGATGAGCTGCTTGACCGCGACCTCGCGTGCCAGCACCTCGTCCCGAGCCCGCCAGACCACCCCCATCGCACCGCTGCCGATGCGCTCGAGCAGCGTGTAGCGGCCCCCGATGGTGGTTGTCACACCACGAGACTAATCAATCACGGAGACCGGCTTTCGCCGTTCCTGGCGGCGAGGTGGCACGGCATCGAGTTTTAAAGTACCTTGCAACTATGTCCATTGCTGCTGAGATCAACTTCAGCGAGCTGTCCAACAAGCCCGCTGAATCGGTGCGCAAGCTGCAGGCGGCGCCGAACCAGACTCTGCTCGTGCACCGTCGCGGTGACGAGGAGGACCTGGTGCTGACCACGGTCAGCCGGGCTGAGGAGGTGCGCGAGGTCGTCTCGTTCACCACCTCGTTGTTCGTCGCGTTGCTGCAGCACAGCAAGGAGGTGAGTGGTTTGATCGCCGATGTCATGCCCACGGTGTTCCCGTGGATGCGCTTCCTGCCGCCCGAGGACAGGGAGTTGTTCGCCGTCGAGATCGTGGAGACTCTCGAAGCCGCGAACTCTCTCGGCACTCCTGCGCCGGTCATACAGCTGATCACGGCGTGGCGGCACACCGCCGAGGTCTGGGCTGATCCGCGGCTGGTCGAGATTCTCACCACGGATCACGGTCTTGATGGTGAGGACTTCGGTGAGGTTCCCGAGCCGGGGGCAACCCCCAGGTGAGCCCTCGGAGGAACGATCCGGTCGCGCCTCCACCCGTCGAAGGGGAGTGGCAGATCCGCTTCAGCAACAACGATGCCGCGAAGGGCTGGCAGGAGCTGGAGAACCGCGCCGCGAACAACCTGCGCCGGGCCCGGGACACCATGCGCGCCGATCCGGCGCCTGCCGTGCAAACCAGTAGGCACAAGCAGCTCATGGGTCGCCTGTCGACCGGATCCAATGGTGGGCGGGTTCTGCCGCACTGGCAGATCGAAGTCACAGGTGGTGACCGCGTCTGGTATTTGCTCGACGTTGAGAAGCACACGGTGTGGGTCGACTACGCCGGCGCGCACCCCAAGGCAACCGGGTAGTCCGCAGTTCGTTGTCGCTGCCCACGACGTTGAACACCCCGATCGTCCCGGTGGTCTCCGGTGACGAGCTGCCTCGCGTGCCGGCACCTCGCCCCGCGCCCGTCAGACCACCTCGGCGCCCAGGACTAGTCGATCGTCGAGACGAGCTTCTGCAGCTCCCGGTCGAAGTCGATCCACAGGTCCTCCTCGCCCGGCTGCACGACGTCGTAGGAGCTGTCCAGGAACGCCGCCACGTCCTCGGCGACCGCGCTGAGGATGGCGAACCCGGTCGGTGCGTTCAGCTCGACCAGCACGCGCTCCGGGTCGTCGGACGCGGAGCGGACCAGGATGTCGCCCTCACCGGACGGGGTCAGCAGTCCGTCGGCCAGCAGGTCGCGGGCGAACATCCACTCGACGCGGCCGGAGCCCGTGTGGAAGATGATGGCGACCGCGTACGGGTCCTCGGGGTCGTAGACGAGTTCGGCTTCGACGGGCGCGGGAGCCGCGCCGGGGGCGAGCAACTGAAAAGTCGTCCGGTTGGTGACCTTCAGGTTGTCGTTGTTCATGTCGATGTCCTTCCCAGGCTGGTCTCCATGTCCGCTCACAAAGAGGAGACGGCCAACCGGCTGGATAAGGACGTGATTCGTCTCGGAACCATCCTAACGGGGGAGACGTGCGTCTCACCGTTCAGCGTTTTACCAGGTCGCGTGTCTCGTTTGGTGAGACGTTCTGACCGGCCGGGACCGGCCGCCTCCGGGTCAGCGCGACGCCCAGGAGCACCACGAGCATGCCGGCGACGACCCTCGCGTTGAGTTGCTCCCCGAGGAAGATCGCTCCGAGGAGTACCGAAACCACCGGCAGCAGGTAGCCGACCGTAGTGGCCGTGGTGGCGCCCTCGTCCGCGATGACGCGGTAGTTGAGGATGAACGCGACCCCGGTGCCGAACACGCCGAGGATCGTCACGGCGACGATGCCGATCCAGTGCAGGTGCACGGGCTGCAGGCCGCCGAACGGCATCGCCAGGACGAGCAGTCCCATCGCGGTGGTCAGCTGCATCGCGGCGAGCTGCGTCGAGCTCGCACCGGTGTTGACCAGGTAGCGGCCGGCGTAGGTGTAGCCGATGGCGTAGCTCGCGGCGCCGACGAGGCACAGCACCGCGCCCCAGCTCGCGATGCTGTTGGCCTGCTGCCACGGCGCGAAGATCAGCAGCACGCCCGCGAAGCCGAGCCCGAGGCCGAGCATGCGGACCAAGTTGCTGACCTTCTCCGTGCCCAGCACGAGGCCGATGGCCAGCGCGAACAGCGGCGTCGTGGAGTTGAGCACGCCGGACACGCCCGAGTCGACGGTCTGGCCGCCGAACGCGAAGAGCGTGAAGGGGATGGCGCTGCCGAACATGGCCACGAAGAGCATGTGTCCCCAGATCCGGCGGTCACGGGGCAGCGTCATCCTCGCCGTGGCGAGCACGGCGAACAGCACGACCGCCCCGAAGAACGTCCGCACGAGCGAGATCTGCAGGGGCGCGAGGCTCCCCAGTGCAAGCTTCATCCACAGGAAGCTGGATCCCCACAGCAGGGCGAGCACGCCCATCCTGATCAACGTTCCGCGTTGGTTCACATGTCAACGATGCGTTCTGCAACCCGTAAATACAATTTAATTGTTGTGTAGAACCTTTAAGCAACGCTGTAAGGTTGAGGGATGTTGGACGTGCGACGCATGCAGGTGCTCAGGGCGGTCGTGACCACGGGTTCCATCACCGCGGCCGCGACGAACCTCGGCTACACCCCGTCCGCCATCTCGCAGCAGGTCGCGGGCCTGGAGAAGCAGGCAGGCATGCCGCTGCTGGAGCGCGTCGGCAGGGGCATCCGGCCCACCGCGGCCGGCCGGCTCCTCACCGAGCACGCCGGCCGCTCTCCGAGCAACTCGCCGAGGCAGAGAGTGCCCTGACAGCCTTGCGCAACGGCTGCGCCGGGACCTGCGCGTCCGCTACTTCGCCACGGCCGGCGCGGCCCTCGTCCCACCCGCGGTGGCGACGTTCAAGGCCGAGCGTGCGGGTGTCGAGCTGGACCTGAAGCTCACCGAGCCGACCGACCCCTTCGAGGAGCTCGCCGCGGGCCGCGCGGACGTGGCGATCACCGTCCTGGAGCCCGCGGAGCCAGCCCCCGAGGGCATGGTCGCGCGGCACCTGCTCGCCGACCCGTTCTACGCGGTGCTGCCGCGTGGCCACGCGTTGGCCCGCAAGCGCGTGATCGACCTGGGTGAGCTGGCCGACGAGCCGTGGATCAACGCGGACTGCGGTGCCACGGGACCGTGCAAGGACCTCGTGACGAACGCGTGCGCGGGTGCGGGATTCGCCCCGCAGGTCGTCGTGGAAAGCGACGACTACGCGACCGCGCAGGGATTCGTGGCCGCCGGGCTCGGCGTCACCATCATTCCGCGGCTCGGTCTGGGATATGCGCATCCGGGTGTCGTTCTGCGCAAGCTGCGCAATCCCGAACCGGTGCGGCACATTCACGTCGTGTACCGCGAGGACGCCGCGTGGAATCCAGCCGTGGTGGCTTTGGCGGAAGCGCTGGAGAAGGCCGCGCGGGCCTCCTGACCAGCGCAGTTCGAATCAGGCTGCTATGCCCCGTTGCCGAACGGCTTGTCGTAGCTCAGCAGGAAGTTCGGCGAGCGCCACTCCAGCGAGACCTGGCGCTGGATGGTCGACTTCGTCCCGTCCTTCTTCGTGACGTCCAGCGTGACCACGAAGTAGTAGGGCTGCCGCTCCTCGACGCTGCTGACCTCGACCTGCTTGACGGTGCCCCAGAAGGTCTTGAAACCGTCGAGCCCGCCGGGGTACTGGCCCTGGAAGTTGGCGTTGCCCATCTGCCACGCGTCGTCAGGCTTGCTGGGCGCCGTCTGGAAGTACTCCTCCAGCAGGCCCTTCTTGTCGCCGTCGGTGGGAGTGTCGGTCCACTGCCCCGCCTTGCCGGACGACTTGGACGGCGTGGACGGCTGCGTGCTGCCCTGGGTCTGCTGGGTCTGCGTGTTGCCGCCCGCGCTGTTGTCCGAGCCGCCGCGGTCGTTGTTGTTCGAGATCATGCTCGCGAACATGATGCCGATCACCGCCGCCGCCACGATGGCGAGCGCGGTGTACATGGTCGACTTCTTGCTCTTCGACGACAACGGCTGCGAGGCCGGCTTCGGACGCTGCGAGTACTGGGGTGCGGCTGCCGGACGGTGGTTCGACGGCGGCTGCTGCGTGGGCACGGGACGCGGAGGCGTGTGCAGGTCCACGCGCGTGGCCGACGGAGGCGCTGCCTGCTGGGGCGTCATGGCCCGCGTGGCGGCCTGCTGCTGCGGCTGCTTCTGGACGGGGGGCACCGCGCCACGACGGCGGGTGCGTCGGCGCCGACCACGGCCGGGGTGAATGCGGGGGCGGCCTGGCCGTTCGCGACTGCGGCGAGCGCGTCGCGGGCCTCGGCCATGGTCGGGCGGTCTTCCGGCTCGGCGCGCAGCAGACGCATCAGCAGCGCGGTCATCGGGCCCGCGTTGCGCGGCGGGTCGACCTTGCCGGACGCGACCTTGTGCAGCAGCGCGATGGTGTTCTCGCTCAGGCCGAACGGCGGCTGGCCCTCGATCGCGGCGTACAGCGTCGAGCCGAGGGAGAACACGTCGGACGGCGAGCCGGGGTCATAGCCCTTGGCGACCTCGGGCGCGAGGTAGGCGGGGGTGCCCGCCAGCATGCCCGTCGCGGTGACGGTGACGTCACCGGTCGCACGGGAGATGCCGAAGTCGGTGATCTTGACGGTGCCGTCGTCGCCGAGCAGCACGTTGCCGGGCTTGATGTCACGGTGCACGATGCCCGCGTTGTGCGCGGCGGCGAGCGCAGAGGCGACCTGCATGCCGATCGACGCCACATCGCGCGGCGGAAGCGTGCCGCGTTCGGAAAGCACAGCGGAAAGGCTCTTGGACGGCAGGTACTCCATGATGAGCCACGGCTGGCTGTCGTCCTCGGCCACGTCGTAGACAGCGACGGCGTGCGGGTGCTGCAGGCGCGCGGCGATGCGGCCCTCGCGCATGGCACGTCTCTTCGCCTCGTCCGTGTCGGCTTCGGCGAGTCCGGGCTGCAGGAGCAGTTGCTTGACCGCGACTGTGCGGTGCAAACGTTCGTCGTGTGCGGTCCAGACGACGCCCATGGCGCCACTACCGATCCGCTGGCTCAATCGGTAGCGACCAGCGACCAATCGGCCATCGTCGGTCACAGTTGCTCCCCGCTGTGCGGTCACTTGCTCTCTGTTCAACGGCTGATCACACCACCGGGTTCAGTTCACCCCAACGGTGCGGGTACCCACCTTACGAGATTTCTACGGCGTAACAGCGCTTAGCCCTACGGACCTGATGCAGGGACAGAACTGGCCGGAAGCGAACTCGACGGCGTTACTGCCGAGGTCGTCGGCCTCACACTGCTCACGCTGCTCGGCGTGCTAGGTGGGGTCGTAGTTGTAGTCGTCTTTGGTGCAGACGTCGTTTCGCGTGTTGTGGTTGCCTCGGGCGTGGTGGTGGTCACCTCTGGCGTCGTGGTTTCCGTGGTCGGGGTCACCGTCGATGAGGAGGACACCGGCGGCGCCGACGGGTTCTCGCTCTGCTTGTTGAACACGCCGAGCGCGACCATCAAACCACCGATGACCAGCAACAACGCCAGAACCACCGCAGCGATCATCAGCGGCCTGTTGTCCTGTTGCCTGCTCGCGGGCGCCATCGGCGGCGCAGTGCGGGCAGGCACGGTGGTCCTCGCCACCGGACGAACCACGCGGGTGCGGTCGGGCTCCACGATCGCCGTCGGCTCGGGTCCGGCAGGTACTGCCAAGCCCGTGAACGACGGAGACTTCCCGTGAGCGACCGCGTTGAGGATGTCGCGGGCCTGCGCCATGGTCGGCCGGTCGTCCGGCTCGAAGTTCAGAAGGTACAGCAGCGTGTCGGCGAGCGGGTGGTCGACGGTCGGCGGGTTGATCCGGCCGGCCGCGACGGCATGCAGGACACCGAGAGTGTTCTCGCTCACTCCGTAGGGCGGTTCGCCCTCCATCGCGGCGAACAGCGTCGAACCGAGCGAGTAGACGTCGGAGGCCGGCGTCGGGTCCTGGCCCCGCGCGATCTCCGGCGCGAGGTACGCGGGCGTGCCGGCGATCAGGCCGGTCTTGGTGACCGTGATGTCGTCGCTGGCGCGCGAGATGCCGAAGTCGGTGATCTTGACGACGCCGTTCTCGGCGATCAGCACGTTGCCGGGCTTGACGTCGCGGTGCACGATCCCCGCCGCGTGCGCCGCGGCCAGTGCCGCCGCGCACTGGGTGCCGATGCTGGCGACCTCGACCGGGTCCATCGGCCCGCCCTCTGCGAGCGCGTCCGCGAGGCTGTACGACGGCAGGTACTCCATGACCAGGCACGGGACGCCGTCTTCCTCGACGACGTCGTACACGGCGATGGCGTTCGGGTGGTGCAGCTTGGCGGCGATGCGGCCCTCGCGCATGGCGCGCTGGATGGCCTCGTCCTGCTCGGCCTCGTCCAGTCCTGGCGCCAGCAGCAGCTGCTTGATCGCCACCTCGCGGCCGAGGCGTTCGTCGTGGGCACGCCAGACGATGCCCATCGCACCGGAGCCGATGCGGTCGAGGAAGCGGTAGCGGTCGGCGATCAGGCGGCCGTCCGAGGTGTCGGACGTCGTCACAAGACCACCCTGGCGGTGCTCCAGAGCAAAAACCGGTCGCGCAGCGACAGTGACTTCCGGTCGCGCGGCGATTGGGAGACCGCGGCTGCGGCAGCAGGTCCCACGCTCGTGCTCCTCGTGCGGTAGTCAGCGGTCGTCCGGAATGCCCGCACAGGGTACCTGTCGTGGGCCGCCGCTGAGCTACCCGTCGTACGTCAGTTCGCCGGGCTGAAGAAGTCGAAGCTGCCGACGGTGTCGCCCACGGTGTTCAGGACGGGGTCGAGGATGCCGAGGTCCACGCTGACGTCGACCGGGTTGGACGGCGTGGGCAGCGGGTTCGAGCTGGGCGGGGTGCTCTTGCTCGGCGGGGTGGCCGCGGACGAACTTGGCGGCGGGGGCGTCGTCGCTCGACGGCGGCGTGCTCGGCTGGCTGGTCGACGTGGACGACGACGGCGTGCTCGCGGGCGGCGGCGTCTCCGAAGAGGGCTGCTGCGTCGGCTGCTGGTCTGCTGCGTCGGGCGCTGCTGCTGGGTCTGGACGTAGGGGGCGACGCGCGTCGTCGGGTCGGCCTGCTCCGTCTCTGCCTGCGGGGTCTCCGTCGAGTCGGACTGCTGCGGCTTGTTCGACGGCAGCTTCACGACGCCCTCGGTGCCGGCACTCGCGCCACGGGCCTGGGCGCGCTCGTCGAACCGCACCTCGGCGAGCGGGCGCTCGTCCGGCGAGGACAGCCACGAGGAGGCGGCGAACGCCACGGAACCGCAGAGCACCACGCCACCGCTGGCCGCGACGGCCAGCTTGCCGACGGTGAACCCGCCGCGCTGCGTGTCGTCGGCCTTGCCCTCACGGCGCAGCAGCTCCGTGATGTGCAGCTCCTTCATGGGCTGCTTCTTGGGCTTGCTGCCCGGCGCCTTGACCGCCTTGAACTTGATCGTCGGCTCGAAGTCCTCTGGGGTGATGTCGTCGGTGATCACCGGGATCTCGACGGTCTCCGCCTCGCGGCGGGCGATCAGCTCGGCGACGGACAGCTGGCCGGTCGACTCGGCCGCACCGTTCAGCCGCCGACGATGGTCCTCAATCGACACCGCTCGTTCACCCTTCCAAGTTCGCGTTCGCGCACTGGCGGGAACATGGATACCGAATCGTGACCCGAGATGTAACCCCTTCGGGGGAATTTTCACGATCGGAACTAGGTTTTCGCGACGAGCGGTCACCGTTCGACTGCGAACGGCGATCCCAGTTGGGTGCGGCTTAACTCCGTTGCGCCGAAAGGACCTCGGTGCCGATGATCCGCGGCTGGGTCGTGTCGGTGAGCCAGAAGAGTTGTTCGATGCGCAGCCAGCTGCCGTTGAGCTCCTGCATCGACACCACCGCGAGCACCGATCCGTCCGGCCGCACGGACGTCTGGTCGACGTTCACCATCTTGATCGTTCCCCAGGCCTCGACGAACTCCTTGGGGTTCGCGCCGACCAGGTCCGGTGACAGCAGCTTGGCGGCCGAGTTCGGCTTGGTCGTGAGCAGCTCGTAGAACCGTTTCACCACGTCCACCTGCGGCTGCGGTCCGACCGAGACCTCCGGCGTTGTCGGTTCCGGCGCCTCCAGCAGCAGGGCTGACGGTTGCGGCATCGGGGTGTCGGCGGTGTCCTGCAGCGGCGTGCGCTCGTTCGGCAGCTGGGCGGACAGGACGTCGGGACGCAGCGCGCTCGAGCCGGACAGCGCGACGGGACGTTCGGAGACCGGGACACCGGTGTTCGCCGGGCGCTTGCCCGCGAGGATCGCCGCGCCCGCGACGGACGAGACCAGCACGATCGCGCCGGTCAGCAGGCCGGCGACCTTGGCGGCGCGGCTCTTCCTGGTGCGGCGACGGCGGCCGGGGACGACAGGGATCACCGCCGTCGTCGCGGTCATGTTCCCGGTCGGGCCGAGCAGCGATGTGACGAGGGCGTCGGCCGCGGCTTCCTCGCTCGACGGGATGCGCATCGGGCTCGGCTGCTGCTTGATCAGCTCTGCCACGCTGATCGAGCCGGCGCGGGTGTGCCTCCGCCCGGTCGTCGCGGGACGCTGCACTGGCCTGGTCCTCCGTACTGTCCGTGGTCACCAGAAGACGTACCGTGGCCTCACGCGACAACGCCAGCATCTGGGTCGACTTCAGTCGATCGTGGCGTTTAGTGGTGCTCGGGATTCGCTCGATGGTGCTACTTACTACGGTCGGTAACTCGGGCCGCGACCTTTAGCCGCTTCAGCCGCCGAGCTTCAACCGTTCACCGTTGATCAGCGGTAGATCGCTGAGCGTGAAGCTGAGCTCGCGCTTCTCCGTGCTGACCGAGCCGTCCTTCTTCGTCACCTGCAGCAGGCTGACGGTGAGGCCCTGGCTCGGGTCGACCGCGATCTCCTTCACCTCGATCAGCGAGATGTCGGCGAGCCTGCCTTCGAGCAGCGCGTCGGCGTTCGAGCGCACGGTGTCGGTGGTCATGGCGAGCGCGGTGTCCGCGTTCGCCACCATTTCGCGGTAGAAGTTCTCGGTCCGCTGGGCGATCTCGGTGCCGTCGACGACCGGCGCCTGGGAGGCCGGGACCGTCGTGATCACGGGCGGGGCGGTCCCCGAAGGCATGGTGTTCGTCTCGGAACCCTGACCGCTGCCGCCCGGTGCGCTGGAGCCGGTGCCAGGAACCGGGGCGCCCCGGCCCGTGTTCGCGACCAACGGCTTGGTGGCGGTGACCGAGGGGGTCGTGCTGCCGGTGGGCAGCGCGGAGATGATCGGCACGTCCGACGGGTAACCGGGCAGGCCGACCGTTTCCACCGCACCGCCACCGCCGACGAGCTTGGCCGCGGCGACGCTCAGCCCGACCAGCACGAGCACCGACGAGACGACGGCGAACCAGGCCGCGCGCTTCCACGTGCGCGGAGGTGTGACCGAGGCGGGCACCAGGCCGATGTTGAACTTCCGCAGTCCGTCGGTGTCCTGCAGCGGGTCGATCTGGCGGCCGCGGGGCAGCGGGATGCGGTCGCCACCGACGACGGGACGCGGCGCGACACCGTCGTCGATACGATGTTTGCCCGGCAGTTCGTCCATCCCGACACCCCTCTGCGACGCAATCAGCGTAGGGCCGTTCAGACGTACCGAACCAGCCAAAAGAGGGGTTTCAGGACGAGTGACACTCGTTTGTGTGAACTTCCTACCTCGGCGGCAGTTGGGCTTGACCGCTGTTCAACTGCTTGTGCGTCTTCTGCACGCCGTTGATGGCGACCAGACCGCTGCCGCCCGCGATCAGCGCGCCGATCACGTCGGCACCGAGCGAGTCGCCGTTGGTGATCAGCAGGCCGATCGCCGCGCCCGCGGTCGCGATGATGGCGGTCTTCCAGCGGGTGCGGACGAACTGCGAGACAGGAGCGCCGGCCAGGCCCTTCTTGTTCGCAGCCGAACCGAGCATGGCCAGGTATGCGTCATGCGCCAAGGCGGCGAGCAGGCCTGCGATGGCGATCAGTGCGGCGATGATGCCCATGCGTCCAGTGTGCCTCCAGAATTTTTGGGTGGACCATCCGTGATCGCCCTGATATCCGGTTCGGGTGGACATGTTCTGGCACGACGACTGTCTCGAGCACGACGCCGGCGAGGGCCTGTGGGAGCTGCCGGGCTCCTGGCCGTGGCTGGACGTCGCCGAACCGCACCCCGAGAACGCCGCGCGGTTGCGCACGTTCCGGCACGCGCTGACGCACGGCCCAGTGGCGCCGCACTTGAAGTGGCACGAGGGACGGCACGCGTCCGTTGACGAGCTTCTGCGCGTGCACTCGGCTTCGCACTTGGACTCGTTGCGCGTGTCGACGCGTGTGGCGCTGGAAGTGAACACGGTCGTTGGGCCGGAGACGTGGCGTGCGGTGTGTGCGGCGGCGGGAACGTCGCTGATGGCGCTGGAATCCGGCGCACCGCTCGCATACGCCCTGGTGCGGCCGCCTGGGCACCACGCGCAGCCGGACATGGCGGACGGCTACTGCTTCGTGAACAACGCGGCGCTGGTGGCGGAGACCGCGCGGCGGCAGGGGATGAAGGTCGCGGTCCTGGACTGGGACGTGCATCACGGCAACGGCACGCAGGAGGTGTTCTACAACCGTCCGGACGTGCTGACCATCTCGGTGCACATGCGGCACGGCTCGTGGGGGACGAACCACCCGCAGACAGGTGCGCCCTCCGAGGTGGGCGCCAACGGGCGGAACGTGAACATCGAACTGTCTTTGGGTGCGGGCGACACGGCGTACTTGCGCGCGCTCGATGAGATCGCTTTCCCGCTGCTGAGTGAGTTCGCGCCGGACCTGCTGGTGTGCGCGTCCGGGTTCGACGGGTCGGCGTTCGACCCCAACGGCCGGCACAACCTCACGGCCGCCGGCTACCGCGAGATCGGGCGGCGGGTGGCGGCGTTCGGGACGCGGGCGGTGCTCACCCAGGAGGGCGGCTACCTGCGGGGGTACGCCGCGTTGTGCCTGCACGCGCTGGTGGAGGGCCTGCTGCGGCTGCCGGAGCCGTTGCTCGAGGATCCGCTGGCCTACGTGCCGGACGACTCCCAGCTCGTGGACGCGGACTTCGAGCACGTTCTCGCGGCCCTGAAGCCTTATTGGCCCGGCGTGCTGTGACGCCGGGCCGGGGCTTCTCTACCTGCCGAGCGGGCCGCGGCCCATCTTCAGCAGGACCATGGCGAGGTCCTTGCCCTCCGGGCCGAGCGGCCGGTAGCGGTTGAGGACGTCGATCTCGCGGTTGTGCACGATCTTCGTCCCGCCCGCCGCCATCCTGGCCGCGCCGATGACCTTGGACACTTCGACGCGGCGCTGCACGAGGCGCAGAATCTCCGCGTCCAGGTGGTCGATCTCCTGGCGCAGCTCGTTGATGTCAGGTTCGGTGGTGGTGTCCATCGTTGACGACCTCTCGACTCTTCGAGTCCTGGCCCGGAAGCGAACGAAGCCCCGGGGTCCGAGGACTCCGGGGCTTCGTGGTGGCTTGTTCAGCGCTAGACGACCACGGGAGCCGGAGTCCGGATCCCGTAGAAAAACTCGAAGAACGTCGCGCGCACAGATCTAGTGTGCCACAGGAAGCCGACTTGAGTTGCAACCGTCACGGAGTACTCTCCCGCCCGTCTCAGAGAGCGACCGTCGGGGATCGCTCAGAGAGCGACCGTCGGGATCACCATGAAACGCGTACTGAGTGCAATAACTGCCGTCCTGCTGTCAGCCTCCGCCGTTCCCGCCACCGCGGCGGAGTCCGGCTGGGCGAGCGTCGAGATGACGCCGGCCGAAGGGTGGAAGGTCCTGGAGTCCGGCTACTGGTACATGCGAGGTGGCTGGCCGGGCACCGTCGACATCAACATCACCAACCGGTCCAACCACGATGCGGGCGACCTGTACGTCCGCCTCTCGTTCCCGCCGGACAAGCTCGAGGTCACCGGCTACGAGGGCGACTACTGGACGTGCTGGGACGTCGTGGGGCATCCCGGCTACGAGGGCGTTCACTGCACGACGGACGGTTTCCTCGCCGTGCCGGACGAGGCGTTTCCGACGCTCAAAATCCACACCAAGGGGCGTGAGCACCACACCGACACCCTCGACGTGTACGCGGAGACGTCCGGCGAGAACGACGTGCACGCGGGAGTTCCGTACCGCATCGATCTGAGCACCTGATCGAACACATGGTCGGGCGGTACCGGATTTGTCGGTGCCGCCCGGTACCGTGGATGGACGATGAGCGCCTTGTTCGACTTGCCCTCAAGTCCCCCCGTTTCCCGCGCGGGCCACCTGCTCGACGACCTGAACCCCGCGCAGCGCCGTGCCGTCGAGCACGCCGGCTCACCCCTGCTCGTGGTGGCGGGCGCCGGCTCCGGCAAGACGCGCGTCCTCACCAGGCGGATCGCGTACCTGCTCGCGGAACGTGACGTGCATCCCGGCCAGATCATGGCCATCACGTTCACGAACAAGGCGGCCGCGGAGATGAAGGAGCGCGTCGCCGACATGGTGGGCGCACGCGCCCGTTCGATGTGGGTGTCGACGTTCCACTCGATGTGCGTCCGCGTCATGCGCCGCGAGGCGAAGACCCTGGGCATGTCGTCGAACTTCTCGATCTACGACAGCGACGACACGCGCCGGCTCATCACGCTCGTCGCCCGCGACCTCGATCTCGACCCGAAGAAGTACGCGGCCCGCACCCTCGCCGTGCACATCTCGAACCTCAAGAACGAGCTCATCGACCCCGAGACCGCCACCGCCCAGGCCACGAACGACCTGGAACGCCGCGTGGCCGAGGTCTACACCGTCTACCAACGGCGCCTGGGCGAGTCGAACTCGCTCGACTTCGACGACCTCATCATGAGGACCGTCGAACTCCTGCAGACGTTCCCGGACGTCGCGGAGCACTACCGCCGCCGCTTCCGCCACGTCCTGGTGGACGAGTACCAGGACACGAACCACGCGCAGTACACCCTGGTGCGCGAACTGGTCGGCAAGGCGGGCGGCGAGATCCCGCCGGCGGAACTGTGCGTGGTGGGCGACGCGGACCAGTCCATCTACGCCTTCCGCGGCGCGACGATCCGCAACATCGTGGAGTTCGAGCGCGACTACCCCGACGCCACCACGATCCTGCTGGAGCAGAACTACCGCTCCACCCAGAACATCCTGACCGCGGCCAACGCGGTGATCTCCCGCAACCCGAACCGCCGCGACAAGACCCTGTGGTCCGACCTGGGCGAGGGCGAGAAGATCGTCGGCTACGTCGCCGACAACGAACACGACGAGGCCGCCTTCGTCGCCAACGAGATCGACCGCCTGGTCGACGGCGGCGAGGTCAACAACTCCGAGATCGCCGTCTTCTACCGCACCAACAACCAGTCGCGAGTCTTCGAGGAGATCTTCATCCGCCTCGGCCTCCCGTACCGAGTGGTCGGCGGCGTCCGCTTCTACGAGCGCCGCGAAGTCCGCGACGCTCTCGCATACCTGCGCACCCTGGCGAACCCGGAAGACACGGTCTCCCTCCGCCGCATCCTGAACGTCCCGAAACGAGGCATCGGCGACCGAGCCGAAGCCTGCGTCTCCGCCTACGCCGAACGCGAGCGCATCAGCTTCGCCGCAGCCCTCCGTGAAGCCGTGGAAGACCGCGTCCCGATGCTGAACCCCCGCTCCCGCAACGCGATCGCGGGCTTCGTGGAACTGATGGACCAGCTCGGCGAGATGGTCGAGCGCGAAGACGACGTCGCCGACATCCTCGAAGCCGTCCTGGAAAGGACCGGCTACCGGTCAGAACTGGAAGCCAGCGAAGACCCCCAGGACCACACAAGGGTCGAAAACCTCAACGAGCTGGTCACCGTCGCCCGCGAGTTCACAGAACTGGAACTCCCAGAAGGCGCCGACCCGGTCCCCTCACTCCCCGCCTTCCTGGAGCGCGTCTCCCTGGTGGCCGACGCCGACTCGATCCCGGACGCCGAGTCCGACGGCGTGGTGACCCTGATGACCATCCACACGGCCAAGGGCCTCGAATACCCGGTCGTCTTCAGCACGGGCTGGGAAGACGGCGTCTTCCCCCACATGCGAGCACTGGGCGACCCAGCCGAACTGGCAGAAGAACGCCGCCTGGCCTACGTGGGCATCACCCGAGCCCAACGCCGCCTGTACCTCTCACGAGCCCTGGTCCGCTCGGCCTGGGGCCAGCCCTCGGCAAACCCGGCCTCCCGCTTCCTGAGCGAAATCCCCCCAGACCTCCTCGACTGGCGCCGAGTGGAACCCTCCCGCTCAGCCCCAGCCGCCGCCACAACGTGGGGCCGCTCAGCCTCAGGCGGCATAGCCTCACGCGGCCTGTCCCGCCCAGCCCCGACCAAGGCGGGCTGGAAGGACGCCCCGGCCATGAAACTGGAAGTGGGCGACCGCGTAACCCACGACAAGTACGGCCTGGGCCGAGTAGTGGCCGTGGACGGCTCGGGCCTGCGAGCCACGGCCACGATCGACTTCGGCGGCTCCGGCACGGTCCGCCTGATGCTGATCGGCAGCGTCCCCATGACCAAGCTCTGACCACACCTCTGCAGGCGGCGAAGGCGTAGCCGAGCAGCCCTCCCCCACGCGATGCCGTAGGCGAGCCACCGCGAAGGCGAAGACATCCCAGTTGCTGGAGATGTCAAGCTGCAGCGTTGTTGATGTTGGTGTGGTGTGCCCAGGCGGTGGTTTCGTTGTAGGTGGTGCGGGTTTTGAGGCAGCCGTGCAGGATGCCGA
>NZ_VSRL01000499.1 GCF_012184385.1 Lentzea indica | reverse complement strand
CACCCGGCGCGGCCGCCTCCGCGCGGGCGTGACGGGGCGGGATGGCCAGGCGCAACACGTCGATCATGCCGCCCGCGTACCGGTCGGCGATCGCACGGGCCAGGTCGGCGATCTCCGGGGCGAGCACCGGCTCGGGTGACACGACCTTTTCGATGAACGCGAGTTTCTTCTCGTACTCGGAGGTTTCCACCCGTTCGAGCAAGTAGCCGTCGACCAGCTGGCCCGCGAACCGGACGCGGACGCGGCAGCCGGGAACGGCGGCAGCGTCCAGTTCGGACGGAACCGAGTAGTCGAAGGGGCGGTCGAGGTGGGCCAAGGGCACGTCCACCACGATCCGGGCGACCGGCAGCGAGGCAGCGGGAACCCGCTCCCCTTTTCTCGCTCCGGTCTTCTCGCTCATGCCTCCTGGTGTATCAGACACCCCTGACAGTCACGCGTTGCGCCTCACCAAACCGGTGAAGCCCGCCACGAACAGAGTGGCGAACGCCCACGCCAGGATCTGCAGCAACCACGTCGTGCCCAGAACGAACTGGCCCGCACCCGACGCAGCGTCCACCGTGCAACGGGCCGCATCGACCTTGACCAGCGGCGTCGCCACGTTCAACGCATAACCGACCTGCTCCACCACAGAGCAACGCACCGCTCCGGAAAGCAGCACGACCCCCACCGACACGGCGAGCACCCCGGCCAGCCACACGAGGGCGAGACCGGGACGGTAGCCATGTCCCACGGTCACGCCTCGAACGAGGTGCCACGCGCGACCCCATCGAGAGAGCTGGCCGCGGCGGCGCAGATCACGTTGCTGGGCAACCCGGATCCGCCGCACATCACGTTCGTTGCCGGCTGCGGAGTGCGCGGCGGCGAGCTGCACCCACGGCTGTGTCGAGTAGTAGGGCGTGCGGGTGGCCAACAACGACAGCCATTCGTCCACAGTGGCGTCACGAGGCAACCCCTCGTACACCAGCCCTTCGAGCTGCACCTGGCCGTCGATCCCGTCGAACGGCATCAGCAGCTCCTTGCCCACCCGGACGTGCCGCAGATCGACCGCGACGTCGGGTGAGCTGAACCGGCCCTCCCTCAGGACGATCTGCCCGTCGACGCGAGTCCCGCGCATGCGCACCGCCGCGTGCCCGCCCCCGCCCGACACCACACACCCGTGCGACAGGAAGATCAGATCACCGACCCGCATGTCCACAAGGTTCAGCCCCGACTCGAAGCGCGCGCCGCGACACGTCAACACGTTGGAGACGTGCGACCCGCTCAGCGCCACGGAACCTGCCGCGTGGAAACCCTCGTCCAGGTAGACGCTGCCGCCGATGCGCATGTGCTGCGCGTCGACCGACTCCTCGGCACTCAGCCGGGCCGCGCTCAGCCGGAGATCGTGATCCACGGTCAGTCCGCGAGCAAGCACCGCCGGTGCGACCAGCCCTCGCAGGTCGACCAGCGAGAACTGCGCGCGGTCCAGGACCACCGGCTGGTCCGTGGAGCAGTCCCGCAGCACCAGTGGCCGCTTCGCCACCACGTCGGACAGGTCGAGCTGACCGGTGATCGTCGCGCCTTCGATCCTCAAGCCGCCGGGATCCAGCGACTCGTGATCGATCATCCGCCGCCGGATCTCGTCCCCCGTGATCTCCACGGGCCAACGTTAACCGGAGATCGACTCCTGGCCGTTCTCGATGTGACCACACAGACGACGACGGAACCGCGGCTCCTCCTCCACCGTCACGGTCAGGTCGTACCAGCCGGAGTTCATGGCGGTCAGCCACGGGATGACGTGCCGATGCCCCGGACGGACCACGTACTTCCGCCGTCCCAGCACGAACGTCAGCCGCGACGACCCGCTGTTCTCGAACGTCAGCGTCAGCACACGGCTGTATCCGCGCACCGACGACGACACCCGCGCACGATCAGACGACGCCCCAGCGAACTCACGGCGGAAGCCGTTGGGCCCCAGCAACACGAGGTCGTGATCACCGGCAATCTCAAGAGAAGCCGACGAAGCAACGTCGAAGTGCTGCGGCACCGCGAACTGCCCCGAGTACGGGTACAGCGCAAGGTGCACCGAAGCCGACCCGGAGTTCGACATGTCCAACTGAGACCCACGCAACGACGCGTCAGGCTGGTACGGCAGAGCGCGCGCACGCCGCCGTCCCGCCTCCTGCTCGGGCATCTTCTGCG
>NZ_VSRL01000498.1 GCF_012184385.1 Lentzea indica | reverse complement strand
AGGATGACCCGGTCGACCTCGCCCTCGTGGTTCTTCACGTCGTCGACCGTGATCGACCAGTTGCCGGGGCGCTCGCCGAAGAACGTCTCCACGTTGCGGCCCGTACCGCCGTCGATCCTGCCCACGTTCACCGTGGTCTCACCGTCGCCCAGGCCGGCCAGCGCCGTGACCTGGTGCGCCAGTTCGACGACGGCGTTCACCCCGCCAGCGAAGTCGAGGCCGGGGTGTGCGGCACGACCGGTCACCTCCAGGGTGTACATGCCGATGCCCTTGCGCCGCGTCTTCAGCGCGCCACCGGGACCGCACGGCTCCAGCACGAACGCGCAACGACTGCGCGCGGCCTCGGCCATGATCGCGTCCTGCGACCCAGGACTGCCCAGCTCCTCGTCCGCGTTCAGCAGCACCGTCACGTCCGGTGAGTCCAAAGAGGACAGCGCGGACACGATCTGCACGAGTCCGGCTTTCATGTCGTACACGCCGGGCCCGCTGGCCACACCGTCCTCCACCGTGTACGGACGCTCCTGCAACGTGCCGCGCGGCCACACCGTATCCACGTGGCCCAGCAACAACACGGGCGAACGCTGCGCACCGAACCGTGCGACCAGCACCGGCGTTCCGGTCGAACCGACGGACCGTTCGATCCGTCCGCCGGCGGACGAGAGCAGGCCGCCCAACACGTCCTGCACCGCGAGACAGCCGAAGTGGTCGTCGGACGGCGACTCCAGCTCCACGAGCCGCTGCAACAGGCTCATCGCAGCCTCCTCACGATGGCGTCGTGCACGTCGGTGACACCGAGTCCGTGCAGGTCGAGAATCTGTTCGTACTCGTCGCTGCGTGTGCAGAACACGTCCGGCACGCCGAACCGCAGGACGGGCACCGGTTCGTGCTCCAGCACCACGCCCGCGACCGCGCTGCCGAGACCGCCGAGCGCGTTGTGGTCCTCGTACGTCACGATCAGCCCGGTCTCCCTGGCGGCGGCGACCACGGCCTGCGTGTCGAGCGGCTTCAGGGTGTGCATGTTCAGCACCCGGCACGAGATTCCCCGTGACGCCAGCCGCGACGCGACCTCCACGGCGCGCGGCACGACCAGGCATCCGGTCGCGATGATCGTGACATCGGAGCCCTCGCGCAACGTCACGGCTTTGCCGATCTCGAAGGAGTACTCGGCGGAGTACACCATCGGCGTGTTGCCGCGAGACGCCCGCAGGTACACCGGACCTTCGACCTGGGCCGCCGCCTGCGTCGCGAGGTATGCCTCGTAGGCGTCAGCGGGCGAGAGCACGGTGAAACCCGGCAACGCCGTCGTCACCGCGATGTCCTCGGTGCAGTGGTGGGTCGGACCGGCGAACCCGCCGGAAAGACCGGTGTAGTACCCGACGACCTTCACGTTCGCCTTGGGGTACGACAGGTCCACCCGCATCTGCTCGCACGCGCGCATCGACGCGAAGACGGCGAACGTGTTGACGTACGGGATGCGGCCGGACTGCGCGAGACCGGCGGCGACGCCGAGCAGGTTCGCCTCGGCGATGCCGATCTGCTTGTAGCGGTCAGGAAACTCCGTTCCGAACGGTACCGACGGCAGCGCCAGGTCGTTCTCCAGCGAGTACACCCGCTCGTCGGAACGGGCCAGGTCGAGCTGCGCCACCCGGCACGTGGTGCGGCTCGACGTGCCGTGCTCGCGAACCCAGGTTTCGAGTGACATCACGACCTCGCAAGTGCCGCGCGCAGGATGCGCCGGGTGTCGTCGACGGTGACGGGAACGGGGTTGAGCCCCAGGTGGAAGCCGTCGGCCTGGACCTTGTCCACGAGAGCGGGCAGGTCGTCCGCGGAAACACCGATCTGCGACAGGGCCGGGATCGGCAGCGAGCCGACCAGCGATCGCACCACGTCGATGCCCGCCCTGCCCAGCGTCATCGGGTCGGTGGCGGCGGACCGGACGCCCAGGGCACGCGCGATGTCGGCGAACCGGTCGGGCAGGTGCGGCAGGTTGTGCTCCATCGCGTCCGCGAGGAACAACGCCACGCCGACGCCGTGGTGGACGTCGAAGAGAGCGTTCACGGCGTGTGCGAACGCATGGTCCGCGGCGCCACCGCCCTTCATCGAGATGCCCGCGGTGAGCGCGCCGGTCATCATCTGGTCGCGGGCGCGCAGGTCGTCGCCCCGCGCGACGGCCTCCGGCAGCCAGCGGCTGATCGTGG
>NZ_VSRL01000497.1 GCF_012184385.1 Lentzea indica | reverse complement strand
CATGCTCCTCGTCACGCACGAGATGGGGTTCGCCCGCGACGTCGCCGACGAAGTGCTGTTCATGGACGGCGGAGTCGCGGTGGAACGCGGTGACGCGCGTGAGGTGCTGGCCAACCCTCGCGAGAAGCGCACCCAGGAATTCCTGGAAAGGGTGTTGTGAACCTTTCAGACTGGAACGCGAAGGCGACGCCTTGTGCGCGGCCGTCCCCCGGACGACGCTGCGCACCTCGTCGTCCACGCTGACGAGCCCTCCGGAACGGCACTGCGGCTGACCGACCTCATCGGGCACGACGAAGCGGGTGACGCGGCGGGCATCACACGAACGCCAGGCCGCGCTGCCCGGCAGCCGCTGTGCGGCGTCCCCGCGCAGTTCGACGTGCAGGCCGACGCGGCCCCGGCAGCTGCGCGGCCGTCATGAGCTGTACGCGAACCTCAGCCCGTAGGCGTTGACGACGGCACGAGGAATCGGAACAGCCGGTGCAACTGCCTCGCTCACAGCGCTCCGGCCCTCGTCGGTGACCAGGCCGTTCGCCCACGACGCCCCCTTCGAGGACGCGGCGTTGACAGCCATCCTCAGATAGTCGACAATCGACAATCCGTCGATGGTCTACTGCTGGAGGAATCGTGGTGTTCGCGCACAAGCCGAAGTTCGTCTCGTTCGACATGAACGGGACGCTGATCCACTTCCGCATCAACGAGGTGATTCCGCGGGTTCTGGGTGACCGGCTGCCGATGGAGCTCACGGCCGAGTTCCTGCGGACCGGGAACCAGTTCCGCATCGATGAGTGCATGGGTGACTGGAAGCCGTTTCACCAGGTCGTGGCCCGTTCGCTGGAGCGGACGATGCGCTGGTTCGGCTTGGAGTACCGCGAGGGCGATGGTGAGGCGGTGTACGCCGAGATCCCCACCTGGGGCCCGTTCCCCGGCGTCAGCGAGGCACTGCGGCGCGTGGCCGAGCAGTACCCGCTGGTGATCGTGACGAACTCCGACGACGCGCACGCGCCGCGGCTGGTGGAGAACCTCCAGGCCCCGATCGAGGTCGTGATCACCTCCGAGCAGATGGGCGTCTACAAGCCACGGCTGCGCGCGTTCGAGTACCTGCTGGACAAGCTCGGCGTGGCACCCGACGAGATCGTGCACGTCTCGGCGAGCCCGAAGTACGACCTGCGCGCCGCGGCCGACCTCGGCATCAAGCACACGGTGTTCATGGACCGCGGCTACGAGCCCGAGCACCCGTGGCTCGGCTACCAGCGGATCACCGACATCGCCGACCTCCCCGTCCTTCTTGGCCTGCCCCGCCCTTGACGGGAGGGGGGAGCACCGCATCACCGACAAGCGGACGACGGTGCTGACGCGCTCGAAAGCGACCGATCACAACGGCAGGAGAGAACGGCGATGAAGTTCACCCCTTACTGGCTGGATACCGCCCCGGAGGGCCCCGACCGGTCGCGGACGGACATCGGTGGCCACGTCGACGTGGCGATCGTCGGAGCGGGCCTCACCGGCCTGTCAGCGGCGTTGCATCTGGCGCGCAAGGGCGCCAACGTGCAGGTCTTCGAACAGGAGACGGTCGGCTGGGGCGCGTCGGGCCGCAACGGCGGTATGGCCACCGTCGGACTGTCGATCGGCGTTCGCGACGCGGTCGCCCGCTACGGGCCGGACGCCGCGAAGGCGTACCTCCTGACCTATCACGACGCGGTCGACACCATCGAGAAGCTGGTCGGCGACGAGGGAATCGACTGCGACTTCGCCCGCACGGGCAAGCTGAACCTCGCGTCCAAGCCGGCTCACTTCGACGGCCTGCGCAAGACCTACGAGGTGCTGTCCGGGCTCGGCTTCGAGTCCCGCCTGGTGTCCAGGAACGACCTCCGGTCGGAGATCGGCTCCGACCAGTTCCACGGCGCGATGGTCGACGCCAAAAGCGCGGGCCTGCACGTCGGCAAGTTCACCAAGGGGCTCGCCGAGGCGGCCGCACGGGCCGGCGCCACGATCCACGAGAAGGCGCCGGTCGAGCAGGTCCGGCGGCTGGGTGGCACGAAGCACGAGCTGGTCACCGCGAGGGGCACCGTCCAGGCCGATCGCGTCCTCGTCGCGACCAGTGGCTACACCGGCCGGCCGTTCCGCTGGCTGCATGTCAGGATCGCCCCCGTCGGCAGCTTCATCATCGTGACCGAACCACTGGGCGAGGACGTCTGCGACGAG
>NZ_VSRL01000496.1 GCF_012184385.1 Lentzea indica | reverse complement strand
CTTCTCGGCGCGGGCCAGGGCTTCCTGGGCGAAGGCGCCGTCGACCGCAGAGCGCCGCGGCGCAGGCCAGGCTCGAGAGCTCGATCGTGTCGAAGATCAGCGGGTTTTCCGGCGTTTTCGGACTGCCTTCGCGAGCCAGACGCAGGGCTTGGAGGCCGTGGCCACGCATGCGCGCGCAGAACGACAGCACGCTGTAGATCGACGTCATTCCGGTGAACGCCGAATCGTCGAACAGCGTGTTGTGCATTTTCAGCGCGAGAGTCTCCGCCTCGGCGAGACGCCCGCCGAACGCCAGCGCGAAGCAGCGCATGCGCAGCGCGCCGTGGTGCAGTGTCGGCGCTTCGTCGCTCAACGCCAGTGCTTCGGCCTCGTAGCCGAGGATCTCTTCCTCGACTTCGCGGTATCGGCCCGCGTGCAGGAGGCACAACGCCCTGGTGTGTCGCATGTGGATGGACAGGTGCGGCACCACGGGCTGATAGGTGCTCTCCAGAACCGTCGCCACGTGACGGCGCTGCACCTCCTCCGTGGTGCGAACCACCTTCAGCCAGTCCTTCAGGTCTTCGGGCAGACCGGGCACGTCGACGGCGTCGAGCACCGCGGCCGCGGCGTCCGCGTCGGCCAGTCCAAAGTAGAGGTTCATGGATCTGGTGGCGCCGAGTCGGCTCAGGTCCGCCGCCGACAACGGACCGGTCATCACGTCCGCCAACGTGGCCTCGGCTTGGTCCGGTGCCCGGCCGTACATCAGCACCTGGCCGAACACATGCCCGACCTCGCCCAGGCCGCCGACGTCGACGGCGGCACGGCACAGGCGTTCGGCGAGCGTCACGTCGTGGGCGGCCCAGGCCTGCTCGGCGGCCGCGGCCAGCAGGTCCAGCGAGATGGGGGAGCCGCCGTCGAGCCTCCACGTCGCGATGCGCATCAGGTCCTCGCGGCGGCGTGCTCCCGTCGCCTCCAGACCGGCGGCCAACGCGCGTTGGTGTGACTGCGCGCGCACGGGAGGGCACGTCGCCCGCATCAAACTGCCGTACAACGGATGCCCGAGCCGCGCGACGGTCCGGCGTCCCGAGGCCTCGACCCGGATCAACGCCCGGACCTCGAGGTCGTCCAACGCCTCTTCCGGCACGAGCGATGCCAGCAGGTCCAGCTCCACCGGCTCGGAGTAGGCCAGCAGTTCCAGCGCGTGCCGGTGCAAGGGCTCCAGGCGGCCGAGGTTCTCCTGCACGAGCTCACCGAGACGGCCTCCGAGCTCGATCGCGCCGTGCCACGACCAGATGCCGTCGGCGGCGCGCAACGACCCGACAGCGCGCCCGGACACGACGAGTTCCCTGAGGTACAACGGATTCCCCGCGCTGCCCGACCACAGCAACGACGACGACCGTGTGTCCACCGGCCCTTCCAGCGCGCGTTCCAGCAGCAGGTCGGACTCGGCGCGGGACAGGTCACCGAGCGGGTAGCGCCGCAGCAGTCCTTCCTGCCACAGCTCGGCGCGCTCTCCTGGCCGCGAGGTGACCAGCACTCGCGCGTACCCGTGCCGGATCACGTGATGCAGCATGCCGATGGAGGCGTCGTCGAGCAGATGCGCGTCGTCCACCACGATCGCCAACTGCCGCGGCTCGGCCAGAAGGTGCTCGACGGCGCGACCGAGCGGGTTCGCGGTGCGCATGTCGGCGGGCAGCATCGCGGCCAGCGCTCCGAACGGGATCGACGACGTAGCCACGGTCGCGTAGCAGCGCCGCACGGTGAAACCGGTCTGCTCCAGCCGCGCCACGACCTCGTCCGCGAGCCGGGTCTTGCCCACCCCGGCGGGTCCGACGAGCGCGGCGCCCCTGCCGTTCGGTTCGGTGAGCGCGGACATCACGTCCTCGAGCTCCCGCATCCGCCCCACGAACGGCCACACAACTCGCAGTGTGCCGAAGTTTTCGTCCAGCGCGCACATCGTTTTGGGCGAGTCCGCGGAGGAAGGCCACGAAAGGGTGGGCATCAGCCCTGGCCGAACAGTGCGCGCAGCCCTCCCCGTCCCGTCACACCCACCGCCGCGTACGTCGTGTGCAGGTGGTTGTCCACGGTGCGTTTGGCGATGGCCAGCCGTTCGGCGATCTCCACGTTCGTCAGGCAAAGCTCTGGTGTCCCGGACCGTCATCGGGCAGGCCACCGGCCTGATCGCCGCACGCAAACCATGCACACCCCAGCAGGCCTTCCAGCTGCTGGTGC
>NZ_VSRL01000495.1 GCF_012184385.1 Lentzea indica | reverse complement strand
CCCCGGCGCGCGGCGACCCGGCCGTCCTGGTCGCCTCCGCCGGGGGGGCGACGACGGCAGGGATCGGGTGGCCGGTGACCTCGCGGCAGGTGTCGATGACCTGCTTGACGGAGAAGCCGGTGCCGTTGCCCAGGTTGTAGATCCGGTGCTCGCCGACGGTGGCGTGGTCGAGCGCGAGGAGGTGGGCGTCGGCGAGGTCCGTGACGTGGATGTAGTCGCGGACGCAGGTGCCGTCCTCGGTGGGCCAGTCCTCGCCGTAGATCGAGATGTGCTCCCGCTGGCCGAGCGCGACCTGCAGCACGAGCGGGATGAGGTGGGTCTCGGTCGCGTGCCGCTCGCCGATGCTGCCGTAGGCGCCGGCGACGTTGAAGTACCGCAGGCTCGTCGCCGCCAGGCCGTGCGCGGCGGCGTACGACGTGATCGCGTGGTCGATGGCCAGCTTGGTGGCGCCGTAGGTGTTGGTCGGGGCGGTCGGCGCGGTCTCGGGGATCGGCACCTCCCGCGGCTCGCCGTACGTCGCGGCAGTCGAGGAGAAGACGAGCTTCGGCGTGCCGTGATCCTTCATCGCGTCGAGCAGGCGAATCGCGGTGAGGACGTTGCCCGTCCAATACTTGCCGGGGTCCTGCATGGACTCGCCAACGAGGGACTTCGCCGCGAAGTGCAGGACGCCGTCGAACCCTTCCGCGAGGACGTCGCCGATCACCTCGGCGATGTCACCCCGGATGAAGCGCGCTCCCGCCGGGACGACGTCCTCGTGACCGGTCGAGAGGTCGTCGAGCACGACGACCTCGTGTCCGGCTTCGAGCAGCCGGGCAGCGCACACACTGCCGACGTATCCGGCCCCGCCCGTGACGAGCAGCTTCACCACAGTCCTCGCATTCCTGGTCAAGATCGTTGTTCGCTACCGGTCCCGGCCCGCGCCCGCGGAGGGAACCGCCGTGAAGAGCCTCGGCCGGCTGAGCGACCGCGAGGCGAAGCCGGCGAGCACGGACCGCTCGACCTCGTCGTGCCGCTCGACGGGCGACGAGGCGATGGCCGAGCCGCCGAAGCCGCCGCCGATCATCCTGGCGCCGAGCGCGCCGGCCGCCATCGCGGAGTCGACGGCGACGTCGAGCTCCAGGCAGGAGACCCGGTAGTCGTCCCGCAGGCTCGCGTGGGAGGCCGAGAGGAGGGGACCGACGTCGGCGAGCTTGCCCGCGCGGAGCAGCTCGACGGTGCGCAGGACCCGGTCGTTCTCGGTCACGACGTGCCGCACCAGAGGACGCAGCTCTCCGGGCAGCCGGACGAGCGCGTCGTCGAGCTCGGCGATGTCGACGTCGCGCAGCGCGGGCACGCCGAGGATGGCGGCGGCCCGCTCACAGCCCGCCCGCCGGGCGCCGTAGCCGCCGTCGATGTGGGAGTGGCTGGCGCGGGTGTCGACAACCAGCACCTCGAGCCCGCTGGCAGCCGCGTCGAACGCGACCTGCTCCGGCTTGCCGGAGCGCACGTCGTAAAACAGGGCGTGCGCTTCGACGCAGCACAGCGATGCCGTCTGGTCCAGGATGCCGGTTGGCGCACCCACAAAGTCGTTCTCGGAGTGCTGTACCCAGCGCGCGATGTCCGGCCGCTCGGCGTCGACGCCGGCGAGGCCGAGCAGCGCGAGCGCGACGGCGCACTCCAGAGCGTGCGAGGAGGAGAGACCGGCCCCCGCGGGCACGTCGCCCGCGATGACGAGGTCCGCCCCGCCGTTGACGGCGATCCCCTGCTCGCGCAAGGCCCAGGCGACGCCGCTGGGGTACGCGGCCCACCCCTTGACGGTCTTGGGGACTAGGTCGGCCACCACGACCGGATCCGCGTCCTGCACCCCGCCGTCGTCGCCGAGCGTGCTGACGGTCAACACGCCGTCCGCACGCGGCGACGCCGCGACCGCGATGCGGTGGGGCAACGCGAACGGCAGCACGTAGCCGTCGTTGTAGTCGGTGTGCTCGCCGATGAGGTTGACGCGGCCTGGTGCCGACCAGACCCCTTCGGGAGCGCGTCCGTGCAGGCGCTGGAATGCCTCGGCCGCCTTCGCGGCCGGTGTCGTCGCCTGGGTCACCGGGCGAGCACCAGGACGGCGTGGGCGACCGCGGGGTCGAGCTCGGCGGTGTTGCCGTTGCCGCCGCGCACCTGGATGACCTTGGCGCCACCGAGCGCCTCGACCTGCACGGTGCCGCCCGGCACCACGCCGGCGGCCTTCAGTTCGGCCATGA
>NZ_VSRL01000494.1 GCF_012184385.1 Lentzea indica | reverse complement strand
GACCCCGATCGGGTTCAACCCGGACATGGCGCGGCTGATCGCGGCCAAGCTCGGGGTGAAGCTGCAGGTCGACAACGTCAAGTTCGACACCATCATCCCGGGTCTGCAGGGTGGCCGGTTCGACTTCACCGCGACCACCATGGGCGCCACGGCGGAACGCCTGAAGGTGCTCGACATGATCAACTACTTCCAGAACGGCACGGGTGTCGCCGTCCCCCGCGGGAACCCGCAGAAACTGGGTGTCCACGAGCTGTGCGGGCGCCGCATCGGTGTGCAGTCCGGCAGCACACAGGAGCTCAAGTGGTTGCCTCAGCTGTCCGAAAAGGACTGTACGAGCCAGGGGAAGCCGGCCATCACCGGAGTAACCCTGCCCAGCGTCAACGACGCCCTGACCCAGCTCGCCTCCAAGCGCCTCGACGCGGTGATGTACGACTTCACCTCTCTCGCCTGGGCGGCCAAGCAACAGTCGGAGGTGCTCGAGGTCCTGCCGGAGCGAGTGGTCACGGCGATCGTGAACGTCGCGCTGCCCAAGGGTTCCGCACTCACCCCGGCACTGCAGGCGGCCATTCAGTCCATCATCGACAGTCCGAAGTACGCCGAGGCGCTTGACCGTTGGGGCTTCCAGGGCCTCAGCATCAAGACCGCCGCGATGGCCGTTCCGCTGGGGTAGTGATGACGACGAAGACGATCGGCTCGAAGAGCAGGAGTCAACCGTTGCAAGAACTGCCGGCCGAACACAAGAAGCGGATCACGCCGAAGCGCCCGCGTGACTACGCCTGCTGGGCGATCGCGATCGCGATCGTCGGCGGCCTGATCGCCACGACGGTGACCAACGAGAACTACCACTGGCCGGTGGTGTTCGAGTACTTCACCGCCGACGCGATCCTGCAGGGCCTGGTGCTCACCCTGTTCCTGACCGTGGTCAGCATGGTGCTGGGCACACTCCTCGGGTTGCTCCTCGCGATCATGCGCATGTCGCACCAGACACCGATCTCCGGACTGGCCACGCTCTACATCACGTTCTTCCGCGGCACACCGGTGCTGGTGCAGCTGATCTTCTGGTTCAACATCGCGGCGCTGTACCCGAAGCTGTCCATCGGCATCCCGTTCACCGACATCTCCACGCCGGTGGACGTGAACGCACTGATGACTCCGCTGACCGCGGCGATCGTGGGACTCACCCTGAACGAGGCCGCCTACATGGCGGAGATCATCCGCGGCGGATTCGCCTCGGTGGGACGCGGGCAGTTCGAGGCCGCGGACTCACTCGGCATGCGCGGGTTCACCAGGCTCCGCCACGTGATCATCCCTCAGACCATGCCCGCGATCATCCCGGCGACCGGCAACCAGGTGATCGGCATGCTCAAGGGCACGTCGCTGGTGAGCGTGCTCGGCGTGGCCGAACTGCTCAACAGCGCACAGTCGATCTACGCCCGCAACTACCAGACCATTCCACTGCTGATCGTGGCCAGCATCTGGTACCTGATCATGACCTTGGCGCTCAGCGTGCCGCAGTCCATGATCGAGCGCCGTTTCTCCCGCTCCACCAGGAGGCAGGCCGCCGTCACCACCGCGGTCACGCCCCCGGCCGGCCAGCCGGTCGCCGCGACAAAGGAGTCGTTGCTGTGAAGGCCGATGGAACGATCGTCGCCCGCAAACTGTGCAAGAGCTTCGGCAGCCACCAGGTTCTGCGCGAGATCGACCTGACGGTGTCCGCAGGGGAGATCTCCTGCATCATCGGCCCGAGTGGATCCGGGAAGTCGACACTGCTTCGGTGCATCAACGGGCTGGAGACCGTCGACCGCGGCGTGCTGCGGGTCAACGGAGAAGACTTCGGTTACGTCGAAACGGACCGCGCCTACCACGCGGTCCGCCCTCAGGTGCTGGCCGAGCAGCGCACCCGCATCGGCATGGTGTTCCAGCAGTTCAACCTGTTCCCCAACATGACGGCCGAGAGCAACGTCATGTCCGGGCCGGTGCTGGTCAAGAAGATCGATCGCAAGGTGGCCCGAGAGCGGGCACAGGAACTGCTGGCCCAGGTCGGGCTTGACGGGTGTGGCCACAAGTACCCCGCCCAGCTGTCCGGCGGCCAGCAACAACGCGTCGCCATCGCCCGCGCACTCGCGATGGATCCCAGCATCATGCTGTTCGACGAACCCACCAGCGCACTGGATCCGGAACTGGTGGGGGAGGTGCTCGCGGTCATGCGCGACCTCGCCCACAACGGCATGACCATGCTCCTCGTCACGCACGAGATGGGGTTCGCC
>NZ_VSRL01000493.1 GCF_012184385.1 Lentzea indica | reverse complement strand
GGCCGTCGAACGCGTCGTCGGCGCTGATGACGCCCGCGATCGACGCGGCGGCCAGCTCACCGACCGAGTGGCCGGCGACGATCACGCCGGCGGGCAGCTCGACGCGGCGGCGCAGCTCACCGAACGCGAGCAGCGCGAGGGCCACGACCAGCGGCTGGGTGATGGCGGTGTCGACGATCTCCTCCGCCTCCGCGGTGGTGCCGAGACGCACGAGGTCGAGGCCCGTGATCTCCGACCACGTGCGGACCTGCTTCTCCGCCCCCTCCAGTTCGAGCCAGGGGGTGAGCATGCCGGGCGTCTGGGACCCTTGTCCGGGCGCGAGGAGTGCGATCACGTCGATTACTAAAGCTGGTGAACCCACCGGTACCCCATGCCGTAAAGAACGAAGTACTGCGATCGTATTTGTAGAGATCCTACAAAAGTGTCAGCCAGGTGAACGCCGCCCGACGTATGCCCAGCTCAGCGGGTGGGCAGGTCGTTTGGCTCTCACCCTAACGGATGTGTGCGAAGTCCGTCACAGGCCGTTCGCTACCACAGCCCCCGTGAGCGGGCAAGGCGTCCTACAGACAAAGCGACGCGAAGCACAAGCGCGTCTCGAGCGTCATGTGCATTTCTTCCCGTCATTTCCTGAACGCGGCGAAGGCGATATCTGACCGTGTTCGGGTGCACGAACAGTCTTTTCGCGCACGTCTCCAGCACGCCGCCGACCTCCAGGAACGCGTCCACGGTCTCCAGCAGCGCGCCGCCGGCGTCCTCCAACGGGCGGGCAACCCTGTCGACGAGCTGCCATTCGGCCTCCGGATCGCCCGCGAGCGCCCGTTCCGGCAGCAGGTCGAGCGAGCGGACAGGCCTGGGAGCGGCCGGCCAGCCCACGACGGCCCGCAGCCCGCTCAACGCGTCACTGGCACTGCGATGGGCCTCGGAAAGGCTGGCAACGGTGGGCCCCGCCACCACGGGCCCCTCGCCGAAGCCCTCGGAGATGCGCCCGAGCACGTCCTCACCGGTCTCCGTGGGTCCGCCGAGCACGACGACCAGCCGTGAGCCCTGCACGGACAGCAGCACCGGCCGTCCCGCGCGGGCGGCCTTGCTGCGCACCGAGTAGACGATCGTCGGCGGATCCTCACCACCCGGATTGCCGACCAGCACCGTCGCTTCGAGCGCCGGGTCCCAGCCGAGCGCCGCGGCCCTGCTGAGCAACGACTCCTCGGGGTCGCCACGCACGATGCCGTCCACGACCAGCGCTTCCAGTCGCGCGTCCCACGCACCGCGCGCCTCGGCGGCCGCCGCGTAGGAGGTGGCGGCGGAGAACGCGATCTCCCGCCCGTACCGCAGCACGCCCTCCATCAGCAGCGCGCGCTCGGCCTCGTTCGCCGCCATCGCCGGCATCTGCTCCTCGAACAGCTCCAGCGCTATCCGGACCAGCTCGACGGTCTGGCGCAGGCTCACCCAGCGGGAGATGTCCTTGGGCGCACTGCGGAAAGCGTCGGCGGTAAGCCGGATCGCCTGCTGCCGGTCGTGCAGCCACTCGACGAACCCCGCCACACCGTTCTGGATCAGCAGCAGCACGCTCGCACGCTGGTCGGCCGGCATCCTGGCGAACCACGACAGCCGCTGCTCCATCTCGGCCACGCTCGCGGTCGCGAGCGAACCCGACGCGCGCTCGATCTTGCGCATCGTGCGGGCGGAGAGGGTCGGCGGATGCTCCTCCTTCACCTCGGCTGTCTTGGTCATACTCGCAGCTTAAGCCGTTGGAGGTGACATCACCGGGACGGGTGACACAACCCATGAAGCCGAGTGAACGGCCATACCTTCGGGCAGCAGAGGTCTTGTCGTTCGGCGCGGAGGTTTCGTCTTGCCTAGGTTCCTGGCTTTCGTCCTGGGAGTGGTCGTGCTCACCGCCACGGGAATGACAGCCTCCGCCGATCCTCCCGACCCCCTCGCCGAGTACACCGCCCAGCCGGTGAAGTGGGCGCAGTGCAGCGGGAAGCTCAGCGAGCTGGAATGCGCGACGCTCGTCGCGCCGCTCGACTACACCAAACCGGCCGGCGACCGGATCAACCTGACGATCAGCCGCAAGAAGGCGGCGGCGCAGGACCGCAGGCGCGGCGTGCTGTTCACCAATCCGGGTGGACCTGGCGGCTCAGGGCTCGGCCTGCCGCTGTTCCTGGGCAAGTCCGAGCTCGCGCAGGTCTACGACGTGATCGGCATCGATCCGCGCGGCGTCGGCGGCTCCACGGCGCTGAACTGCCGTGCCGCGCCCGCGATCGC
>NZ_VSRL01000492.1 GCF_012184385.1 Lentzea indica | reverse complement strand
CCAACGGCTGGGACGACCGCAGTTCCCACCAGCCCCACAACGCCAGCACCACCGCCGCCACGCCGAACAGGGCCCGCCGCCGGGCCAGTACGGCCAGTACGGTCCACCGCCGCCCCCACCGGGCCCGGTGATGCCACCCCCGCAGCCGTCGTGGGGCGCACCTCCCAGCGGCTACGCGCCGTACCCGCTGATGCCACCGCCGCGCCGCAAGAGCAACGGCCCGATGATCGCCCTGATCCTCGGCGGCGTGGTGATCCTCGGCCTGGGCGCGATCGGCGTCTTCGCGGCGACCTTGAACAACAAGGTGAAGGACGCGGGCTACTCGAACTACACGACCTACAGCCCGACCCTCACCAACCCCACCACGTCGGACGCCACGACCACGACGACCACCCCGTCACGCCCGTCGGCGTCCCGCACCCCGTCCTCCTCCCCGGCGACCCCGGCAGGCCCGAAGGCCGTCTACGCGCTGGCCGACCACCCGTTCCTGAAGGCGAACTTCGGCGCGAACACGATCAACGGCTGCGGGCTCCCGGCCATGGACTACTCCCCGGCCGGCCAGGACCGCTTCTTGCGCGCGGCACTGCCGTGCATCGAAAGCATGTGGAAGCCCGCGCTCCAGGCCGCGAACCTCCCGTACCAGCCCGTTGAGCTGCACATCGTCACCGAAACCGTGCAGTACCCGTGCGGCACCGTCCGCCCGGACTCGACCGCGCGTTACTGCCAGGGCGGCATCTACTGGACGGCGAACGCCTACGCCGCCGAGCGCAACCCGAACAACCCGAACCACCCCGGCAAGTACCTCGGCCAGCTGGCCCACGAGTACGGCCACCACATCCAGTGGCTCACCGGAATGCTGAAAGCCTCGGACCGCGCGCAGTACGACGCGGGAGGGTGGGATACTCCGAAGGGCCTCGACCTGAACCGCCGGATGGAGCTGCAAGCCACCTGCTTCGGCGGCATGTCCCTGGCCCCGTTGTCACACGGCGCGGTACCGATGGACGTGATCCGAGTCGGCCTGTCCGACGCGGGCAACCGAGGCGACTACGACATCTACCCGACGAAGGACCACGGCACACCGCAGAACAACGCGACTTGGGTAGACCGCGGCTACAAGTCGAACAAGGCGTCGGAGTGCAACACCTGGGCCGCAGACCCGGGTTCTGTCTCCTAGAAAGGGGTAAACGTGACCCAACCAGCCAACAACAACCCGGTCGTGCTCGCGGGAGTGTTCGTGCTGGTGGTCGCGTTCGTCCTCGGAATCGGTCAACTGAGCCGCCCCAGACTGGTGACCGGCCACGCCCTGGCAGGCTCCCGCCAGGCCCCGGCCCAGTCGACCGAGCCCTCGACCCCGGTCCGCCCCCGAGCCGTCTACCGCCTGGCAGACCACCCCTTCCTGGTCACCCCGGTGTCACTGCCCCAGGTGACGTGCGCGCTGCCCCAGTTCGGAGTCTCCGACCAACAACTGGCCGCCTACTACGCGGCAGGCGTGCAATGCCTGAACGCCGCGTGGAGCCCACAGCTGACCTCGGCGAACATGCCCTTCGAGAAGCCCTCACTGGACGCGTCCCCAGAGCTGAAGGACGGCCCCTGCGGCGCCGCCCCCGAGTCAGACCACGCAGTGGCCTACTACTGCGGCCGCAACCGCACGATCTACATGCCCACCAGCCGCCTGCGTGAGAACGGCGGCGGCGACGCCCCAGCCACCCACCTGGCCACGCTCGCCCACGAGTACGGCCACCACGTCCAGGCCCTGACAGGCTTGCTGCGGGCAGCGGACCTGAAGATCACCGACGCGGGCGAGAAAACCCCGGCCGGCCTGGAAATGAGCCGCCGACTGGAACTGCAGGCGAACTGCTTCGCCGGAATGTTCCTGACCAGCGCATCCGGCCGAGGCTCCGTGACCTCCAACCTGGCACGCCAGGCGCAGGAAGACTTCCAGTACGCCATCGAGGAAAAGCCCGAGAACAACGCGCACGGCACAGCAGCAAACCAGGCGCAATGGGCAACAACAGGCTTCAAGTCGAACTCGACAAAAGCCTGCAACACCTTCGCAGCCCCAGCACAACAAGTCGCCTAGCCCCACCCCGCGAAGCCGCAGGCAAGCGGCGACGGCGCAGCCGAGCCCCGCTTTCACACACAACGCGGGTGGGGTGGTCCCGTCACGAGTCGTACCGACGCGTTGTGCCGCGCCCGAGGGGATAGGTCAAGTCGACACGCTTTTCGTCGACTTGACCTATCCCCTCGGGTGTGGCTGCCTCCGTGCGACTCGTGA
>NZ_VSRL01000491.1 GCF_012184385.1 Lentzea indica | reverse complement strand
TGCCCGGCGGGCAGCGGCACGATCACGTGCTCGACGCCGCAGGGCATCGCGCCCGGCGGGCAGGCGACGTTCCTGTTCCGCCTGCGGGCGACTACTGACGCCCAGCCGGGCACGATCACCGGCACCATCAGCGCGGGGTCGTCGATCTCGGTCAACGTCAGCGTCGAAGTCAACGTGCCACCGGTGAATGACGACATCGAGCTCACGGTGTCGACGTGGCACGAGGTGTACTGGGACCCGCGCGTGGACGTGCAGGTGCTCAACAAGGGTCCGCGGGCGGGCACGTTGAAGCTGGACGTGACGTCGTCGGAGAACATCGTGGTGTTCACGCCTTGCCGTGAGTGCTCGCGGACCGACAAGAACTCGATCCACTGCGTCACCGATCTGGAGAAGGGCGAGAAGTTCCGGATGTCCGTGTGGGCGTTCGGGCTGCCGCACCGGGGCGGGACGATCACCGTCACGGCGTCGCTGGGCAACGCGACGAAGTCCGTGACGGTGCCGGTGAAACTGCACCCGGACCACCCGCCGATCGAGGATCCGGTGAAGCCGCCGCCCACGTCCACGCCGACCACGGTTCCACCGACGACGACCACCACCACTCCGCCGGTGAAGCCGATCGATCCCACGAAGCCGGGCACGCCGACCGTGCCGACGCTGCCGTCGCCGACCCTGCCGCCGGTGCTCCCGCCGTCGACGACCGTTCCACCGCCCACGGTGCCACCTTCGACGCCGGTGCCAACCACGCCACCGCCGACGTCCCACCCGTGCGAGCCGTGGCCGGGCTGGCGCCCGCCGCTGATCCCGGACCTGCTCGGGTGGCCGTGCACGCCGGCGCGGAGTTGATCAAAAGTTGATCTTTTGTCGTCACTGAACGTGCAGGTCACGCACCTCTGGGTTGCGAAAAGTAACACCCGGAGGTAGCCACCGTTACCTTGATCCGTAAGCTGGCGTGGTGCTGCCAGTCGTTCGCCGTGCCATGAGCCGGTTGCCAGAACCACTCCAGTTCCTGCTGCACAAGCACCGCGAGATGATCCGGTTCGCCTTGGTCGGCGGCACGACGTTCCTCATCGACAACGGTGTCTGGTACGCGCTCAAGCTCACCGTGCTGACCGACAAGGTCGTCACGGCGAAGGTCATCGGCGTGCTGGTGGCGATCATCGCCTCGTACGTGCTGTCCCGCGAATGGTCGTTCCACACCCGCGGCGGCCGCGAGCGCCACCACGAGGCCGCGCTGTTCTTCCTGGTCAGCGGCCTGGGCGTGGCCATCAACATCATCCCGCTGTGGCTGTCACGGCACCTGTTCGGCCTTCAGGCACCGTTCGTCACGGTGATGACCGAGGAGATCGCGGACTTCGTCTCCGGCTCGATCATCGGCATGCTGCTCGCCACCGGCTTCAAGTTCTGGGCGATGCGGCGCTGGGTGTTCCCCGACGCCGGTGCTCGACCGGACCGACGTGTTCACCCGATCTCCGTAGACTCGTCCCGTGTCTCTAGCCGAAACAGTGGTCTCCCGGTTTCCGGAGCCGATCCGGTCGATCGCGCTGAAGCATCGTGAACTGGTGAAGTTCGCCCTCGTCGGGGGCACCTGCTTCGTGATCGACACGGTCCTGTTCTTCGGGATCAAGACGGTCGTCCTGCCGAACAACCCGGTGACAGCGAAGATCATCGCGACCCTGGTCGCCACGATCGTGTCGTACGTCCTGAACCGGGAGTGGTCGTTCCGCACCCGCGGCGGCCGCGAACGCCATCACGAGGCGGCCCTGTTCTTCCTCGTGAACGGCATCGGCATCGTGCTGAACTCGGCACCGCTGTACATCGCGCGGTACGCGTTCCACCTGCAGGAGCCGCACGTGTCGCGGCTCGCGGAGGAGGTCTCGGACTTCCTGAGCGCGCAGATCATCGGCACGCTCATCGCGATGGCCTTCCGCTGGTACGGCTACAAGACGTGGGTGTTCCCCGAGGAGAACGCCCGCAGGCAGCGGCCGTTGAGCGACGAGGAAGCTCTCGGCCACTCGTGACCCGTCAGCGCGGCGTGCTGGGCGCCTTCCAGGGAATCCCGACCACGTCCTGAGCCTTCGGCACCGGCAGGAACACCGCGAACGTCGCCGGCCGCGCCGTGGACAGCTCCAGCCGGCCGCCATCCGCGTCGACCAACGCCCGCGCGAGGGCCAGACCCACCTCCTCCTGGTCGAACTGGAGGAGGTTTCCGTCCTGGGTGCGGCAGGCGTCGACGCGCTGGATGCCGTGGCCGAGGTTGTTCCAGGTGATGAACTTCCGCGCGAATTCCAGATCTT
>NZ_VSRL01000490.1 GCF_012184385.1 Lentzea indica | reverse complement strand
CGGACTCGCCGGCCATCGCCGCGGCGTGCGCGCTGGCGAAGCGCTGGCTCAGCTCCGGCGCCTTTCCTGACAGCATCAGCAGCCGCACTCCGGCCAATGCCTGGATGCCGAACAGCGGGCTGTGCACGGCGCTGTGCGAGCAGAGCAGGTCGGCCACCGGCCCGCCGCGGTCGAGCTCGCTCGCGAGTTCGGAGAGGATGCGCGCGGAGACCGGCGCGCTGGTGCGCAACCGCACCGCGAACGTGCGCAGGGTGGAGGCGCCGATGCCGGCCGCTGTCACGTTTTCTCCCCTCTTCGGCAAGGGACTTTACAAGGGCGTGAACGCTTTCCCTCCCATATGAGACCGCGCGTCCCGCCGGAACACGGTGGGTATCGTGCGGCCTGTGAGCGAGTTCCTGGAACTGTCCGCGGCCGGTCCGGTCGCCACATTGACGATCAACCGCCCGGCCAAGCGCAACGCGATGAGCCACGAGATGTGGTCGGCCCTGCCCGGCATCATGGCCCGCGTTTCCGCTGATGAGAGCATCAGGGTGCTGATCATCCGTGGCGGCGCCAACTTCTCCGCCGGTGCCGACATCGCGGAGTTCTCGACGTTGCGAAGGGGCGCCGCCGGCGCCGCGCACTACGGCGAGGCCGTGCACAACGGGGAACGTGCGATCGCCCAGCTGGACAAGCCGACGATTGCCGCGATTTCCGGTTTCTGTGTCGGCGGTGGGTGCGAGATCGCCCTCGCTTGCGACATTCGGGTGGCGTCAACGGATGCGCGATTCGGGATCACGCCCGCGAAACTCGGCATCGTTTACAACTTCACGTCCACCAAGCAGCTCGTGGACGTGGTCGGCCCCGCGTGGGCGAAGCAGATCCTGTTCTCGGCCGATTTGATCGACGCGCAGACGGCACTGCGGATCGGTCTGGTCAACGAAGTGGCGGAGTCGCTCGACGCGCGCGTGAAGGAATTGTCCGAACAGATCGCGGGTCGCGCGCAGGTGTCGGTGCGTGGCGCCAAGAAGATCATCAACTCGATCACCGATGGTGGGCACGAGGACGACTTCGTGCGGGCGCTGTACGCGGAGGCCGCCTCCAGTGCCGAGTACGCGGAGGGCGTGTCGGCGTTCCTGGAGAAGCGGCCTCCGCGGTTCTAAAACACTTCAGCGGTGATCGTGGTGTCCGGGCCGTGGCCCGTGTGCACCACGGTCTCGCCGGGCAGCGTCAACAGCTTCTCCCGGATGGACTTCTCGATCGTCGGCCGGTCCGAGAACGACCGCCCGGTAGCCCCAGGCCCGCCCTGGAACAACGTGTCGCCCGTGAACACCGCACCCAGCGAAGGCACGTAGAAGCACACGGCGCCGGGCGAGTGCCCAGGCGTGTGCAGCACCTCAATCCGTTCCCCGGCAACGGTGATCACCTGGCCGTCTTCCAGCGCCTGGTGCGGGACCACGCCGGTGTGCGTCAGCGACCACACGATGTGGTCGTCCTGGTGCAGAGCCAGGGGCGCACCGGTCGCATGCGCCAGATCCGGCGCGACGCGGACGTGGTCGTCGTGCGCGTGGGTCAAGAGGATCGCCACGACGCGGCGGCCGTCCACGACCTTGAGGATCGCGTCGACGTCGTGCGGGGCGTCGATGACGACGCATTCCGAGGAATCCCCGATGACCCAGACGTTGTTGTCGACGTCGAAGGTTTCGCCGTCCAGCGAGAACGTGCCGGACGTGACGGTGTGGTCCACACGCAGGGACATCAGAAGACCACCACCGATCGCAGTACCTCGCCGCGGTGCATCTTCTCGAAGGCGCCTTCCACGCCGTCCAGCGGGATCTCCTCGCTGACGAACGCGTCCAGGTCGAAGCGGCCCTGCTGGTACAGGTCGACGAGCATCGGGAAGTCGCGCGTGGGCAGGCAGTCGCCGTACCACGAGGACTTCAGCGAGCCGCCGCGCGAGAAGAAGTCGATGAGCGGCATGTCGAGCCGCATGTCCGGTGTCGGAACGCCCACCAGGACAACGGTTCCGGCCAGGTCGCGGGCGTAGAAGGCCTGCTTCCACGTCTCGGGGCGGCCGACCGCGTCGATCACGACGTCCGCGCCGAACCCGTCGGTCAGCCGCTGGATCTCGGTGACCACGTCGTCGATGTCACGGACGTTGATGGTGTGCGTGGCGCCGAAACCCTTGGCCCACTCCAGCTTCTGCGGATCGGTGTCCACCGCGATGATCTTCGCGGCACCGGCGATGCGGGCGCCCGCGATGGCGCCGTCGCCCGACACCGCCGCAGCCGATCACGGCCACCGCAGTCGCCGCGCGTGACTCCGCCGGTGTTCA
>NZ_VSRL01000048.1 GCF_012184385.1 Lentzea indica | reverse complement strand
CGGTGGGGGCGGCCGCGGCCCCACCCTCCGGGGTCGCGACCGCCGCCCGGCTCGCGCGCGACGTGCTCGACGTCGCGGTCAGGACGGGAAAGCCCGGCCTGCACCAGCTCACCGACGTGCTGCTCGAGTACCAGCTCTCCCGGCCGAGCGCAGCGCTCGAACCCCTCGCCGCGATCGTGCGGCCGCTGTCGGAGGAGCTGGTGCAGACGCTGGAGGTCTACCTGCGTCGTGGAGCTCGCAGGCCGGCGGCGACCGAGCTGCACGTGCACCCGAACACCGTGGACTACCGGCTGCGCCGGGTCGCGGAGCTGACGGGGCTGGATCCGACCCGGATCGAGCACGTCACGCTGCTGGCCGCCGCGCTGGTGGCGCGCTCAGCCGCCGACCAGCGGAAAGACCGGCACTGAGCAGTCCGGCGCCCGCGCGTTCAGCGGGTCGAGCGCGTTGAGCACCTCCCGCAGCGCCACGTGGTCGAACGCGAGTGCCAGGTGATCGGCGAAGTCGTTGGCGCACAAGTCCTGCAGCACGACGTTGCGTCCGCCTTCCAAGAACTGCGACCGGTACGGCGTGACGATGCCGTCGTATCGCGTGGCGATCGTCGTGTACCGCACTCCCGGTACGACGTCCGGCGTCGAGTTCATCAGGTTCATGAACGGCGAGCCGCGCAGTTGCTGCAGGGCCGCGGGATCGGCGGCGCTGATGATCCCTTCCAGTCCGGGGAACACCTGGAGGAGCGACCAGATCCACCTGTCGAAGCCGGCCGCGTCCGAGCCGTGGCTCGTGGGCGCGAGTCCGACGACGTCGTGCACCTTCTCGGCGCCACCGAGGAACTTCACGTAGTACTGGGCGAGCAGTCCGCCCTGCGAGTGCCCGACGAGGTCCACTTCGGACACTTCGGTCGCGGCGCGCACCCTGTCGACGAACGCGGCCAGCTCCACGCCCGAATCTTCGATCGGCCCCGTTCCCGCGACCTGGCCGAACCGCAGCCCGCCGTAGTTCAACGCGAAGACGCAGTAGCCGTTGTTCTTGAGCAGCGGCGACAACGCGTTCCAGTTGAGAGCCATGTTCACGTGCGTGCCGTGCAGCAGAACGACCGGCCGCTTGGAGCTTCGGCACGTCCAGTCGTTCGCGGCGGGTGGAGCCGCGCCGGGGTGGCTGAGCGAGACGGCGACCGCGGGCAGCGAGTTGTAGGTGACCGGCAGCGGGGCCAGGATCAGCCCCGTCGCGAGCAGCAAGGCGATCACTTGGCGGCCCTCACGACCGCCGCGGCGAACGCCTTCATGCCGGCCGCGTTCGGGTGCAGCGGTGCGGCGATCGTCGTCGGGATCAGGCCCTCGAGGTAACGGTCAGCGGGTGTGGCGCAGATGTCGTGGCCCACGGTCACCTCCGCGAAGTCCACGAACACCGCCCCGCGCTTCGCCGCCTCGGCCTTGGCGGTCGCGCTGATCCGGTTCATCACGCTCTGCAGGTAGTCGCCATCGCGGCTCCACACGGGCTGGAGCGGGTAGCAGCCTCCAGGACGGATGTAGGCGCCGTATCCGGTGACCAGGATCTTCGCCTGCGGGGCGCGGCGTTTGATCTCGTCGAGTGCGGCGCCGAACTCCGGTGCCCACGTCGCGACCGCGGCGGCCAGCTGATCGGTGCCGCCCGCTGTGTAGCGGTCCTCGCACGAGATGCCCGCCGGTTCCGGCAGGAAGTTGATGCAGCTCAACGCGGTCTGGAAGAGACCGACGTCGTTGGCCCCGACGGTGACGGACACGAGGTCCGTGCCCGGCTTCAGCGCGTCGAACTGTGGCGCCAGGACACCGAACCTCCGCCCGGCGAGATCGTCGGTGACCGCACCGCTGCACGTCACGTCGGTGAGGCCGGCACCGAGCATGCTCGCAGCCACCTGCGGGTAGTTCCTGTCGGAACGCAGGCACCACAGCGCGGGGTCCTGGTTCGGGATCAGCGGTCCCGCCGCCGCCGAGTCGCCCAGTGCCACGTAGTCGAGCGTGTCCGCCTGTGCAGTGGTTGTTCCAGCGACCAACGCCGCCACGAACGCCAACCCGGCCACGATCCGCATCCCGAACCTCCAACGTCATCGTCAGGTCAGCTCATCGTGGTGGCTCAGATCACCGGTCCAGGTGGGACGTTGCCCAGAGTCGTCCGGTCGTGTTTGTGACGGATCACAATGGGACCGTGACTCCTGGGGAACTTCTCGCTCTCGCCGCGCAGTCCTGCGTGGACGCCGCGAAGCTGCTGCACGAACTCAAGGTCGACGTCACGTTGAAAGGCACGTTCGACCAGGTCAGCACCGCGGACCTGGAGATCGAGGCGTTCCTGCGACAGGCCCTCGTCAACGGCGCTCCCGGCTCGGCGGTGATCGGTGAGGAACTCGGGAGCGCTTCCGCCAGGATCACCTGGTACGTCGACCCGATCGACGGCACGCGGAACTTCGTGCGCGGCATCCCGTTGGCGTGCATCTCGGTGGCCGCGGCTGTCGACGGCTCGCTGGTCGCGGGCTGCGTGCTGGACCCGTTCCGCGACGAGCTGTTCACGGCGGCCTGCGACGTCCCCTTCACGGTCCGCTCAACCGGCCTGGTGATCCCTCCCGCCACGAGCCCGCGGCCACTCGTGCTGACCGACATCCCGCTGCCAGGCAGCCTGTACCGCGGCGAGGTGGAACTGCTGGCTGAGTTGCTGGCCGTCGCGGACGTGCGCCGCGTCTACTCGACCGCCCTGTCGCTCGCCTGGGTCGCGGCGGGCAGGGCGGACGCGGCGGCGAACCTCGGCATCCACCCGTGGGACGTCGCGGCGGGCGCGGTGCTCGTCCGCGAGGCGGGAGGCGAGTTCGTCGACGTCGGCTCCAACGGGTTCGTGGCCGGCCGAGGTGAGATCGTGCCGTGGCTGGTCGAACGACTGGAGGGCGTCGTCTCGTGATCGATCTCAGCGGCAGGGTCGTGCTGGTCACCGGAGCGGGCGGCACCATCGGCGCGGGCATCGCGGCCCGGTTCGCCGACGCGGGCGCGCTGGTCGTTCGCCACCGCGGCACCCAAGACGGTGACCTGCGCACGGAAGCCCAGCGCGTGGTCGACGAAGCAGCCGCGCACCACGGCAGGCTGGACGCGGTCGTGAACAACGCCGGCGTACAGCCAGTGGAACCGTTGCCGGGCATGACGATCGAGCAGTGGCAGTCCGTTGTGGACACAAACTTGACCGGCCCGTTCGCCGTCACCCAGGCCGCGGCCGCACATCTTCCCGCTGGTGGCTCCGTCACGCACATCGCGTCGATCGAAGGCAGGAACCCGGCAGAAGGCCACGCCCACTACAGCGCCTCGAAGGCCGCCCTGATCATGCATGCGCGTGCGGCCGCGCTGGAGTACGGCCCGCGCGGCATCCGGGTCAACACGGTCTCGCCGGGCCTGGTCGCCCGTCCCGGCATCGAGGAGCAGTGGCCGGAAGGCGTCGCCCGGTGGCTTGCGGCTGCGCCGTTGGAACGGCTGGGCACTCCGGAGGACATCGGCAACGCGTGCGTGTTCCTGGCGTCGGACCTGGCTTCGTGGATCACCGGCCACGACCTCGTGGTCGACGGCGGTGTGACGGCGCGCCCGACCTGGTAGTCGCCCGGCAGAGTCGCGATCTCAACAACAGATCATCACTATGAGTAGTCACGCGCAGGCGCGTGTACAGCAGCACCTCACGCGCCGACAGAGCACAAAGACCTCTCCCGATATGCCTAACGGCACGCGATAAAAGACCAGGTCAGAAGCGTGAAGTGACACCGCGAACACCCTGCGCATCAATCTGGAACGAAAGGTCTCAACTTGGTCACAGGCCAGGTTTTGACTACCCGGAGTGATAACAAGCGCGTCCCTTTCGTCGAAACCTCAACCAGTCGACCTGGACCAGAGGGGGACGGACGACATGGCAACCGAGCATCGATCGCTTTCCCGGCGCACGCTGCTGACCGCCGCACTGGGGAGTGCCGCCGCGGGGATCGTCGGCCAAAGCCTGTTCGCCGGAGCGGCCGCCGCGGCGCCCACCGGCCGCAAGAAACTCGTGATCGGCAGCGTGGACCATCTGGGCAACGGAATCTTGCAGCTGGCCGACCCGAGCCTGACCGGTGGGCAGGCGATCGTCGCCGTCAACGGCCAGCCGAACGGGATCGTGGGTTCGCCGGACGGACTGCGCGCCTACGTGGCGACGGTGTTCGGGCCGGGTCTGAGCGTCGTGGACGTGGACGCCGCGAAGGTGACCGGCGAGATCGCGGTCGGCGGGTTCGCCAACGACGTGCTCGTCTCGCCCGACGGCAAGGTCGTGTACGTCGCGACCGGGTCGAGCGGTGCCGGTGGCTCCCGCGGTCACGTGGCCGTGGTGGACGCGGCGACCGGTGAGGTGCGCACCCTGATCAAGGCAGGCCTGTGGCCGCGCACGCTGGCGTTGACGCCGGACGGCAAGCAGTTGTTCGTCGGGGACGAGCGCGCGAAGGGCATCACGATCATCGACACCGCGAAGAACGACGTGTCGGGTTCGTTCCAGACCGAGAAGCCGGCGCTGCAGCTGGCCATCGATCCCAAGGGCAGCAGCCTGTACGTGGCGGCGCAGCGGGAACTGGTCACGTTCAACCTGCGTGGCGGCAAGACGGGTTCGACCGAGCTGGAGGGCCGCCCCTGTGGCCTGGCCGTGCACCCGAACGGCACGTTCGCGGTGGTGAGTCTCTACACGGGCCGCAACACGGACTCCCAGCTGGTGACGGTGAACGTCAGCTCCAACAAAGTCAGGACGAAGGAGTCCAACGGCAAGGCGAACGGTCCTCTGGCGATGAGCAAGGACGGTGGCCGCGCGTTCGTGCTGGACAAGAAGAACCGCAAGACCACGTCCGCGGACACCTCGACCGGCAAGCCGGACAACTCGCTGTCGACCCCCAACTCGAACACGCCGACCTGCGTCGCGTTCGTCGAGACCGCCTGAGCGCCGGAGGAACCCGCGATGCCTTTCTCCATGGCCGTCAAGACTTTGGACTACACCCCGGCCTGGCCGACCTACCCCAGCCTCTGGATGGGCGGCTACTGCGGCGCCACACGAGGCAACCAGGGCCAGGTGGACCGCAGGCTGCGCGCCCAGTGCGTCGTCATCGACGACGGTGCCGGCCCCAAGGTGATGCTCCGCGTCGACGTCGTCAGCATCCCGAGATACGTCCACCAGGCGATCAGATCCGCGGTGGTGCCGTTGGTGGACGACAACAACGGCAACTTCCTGATCATCGTCAGCCACACGCACTCCGGCCCGATGATCGGCACGACACGGCCGAGCCCGTACGTGATGATGAACCTCACGCCCGCCGACATCGCCGCGATCGAGGACACGACCACGGTGTTCATCGACCAGATGATCACCCTCGTGGAGCAGACCCTGGCGATGGCCCGCACGCCGGTCACGTTGTGGTACAAGGAAGGCAGCACGACGATCGGCTACAACCGGGCAGAGGAACCCAACGTCCTCACCACCGTCTCCGCGCTGATCGCCCGCCGCACGAGCAACAACAGCCTGTTCACCGTCCTTTTCGGATACGCCTGCCACGCCGTGTCGCGCGGCAACGACAGGGTTTTCTGCAGCGACTATCCCGGCGCCGCCACCGACGTGATCAGCAACGCGCTCGGAGTGCAGGCGCTGTTCTTCCAGGGCGCCGCAGGCGACCAGGAACCCAACGACCCGCACTCGCCCGGCCAGGTCACCAACCTCGGCACGATCCTGGGCAACACGGTCGTGCAGATGGTGAACTCCGGCGGCTGGAACGCCGTCAACGGCCCGGTCACCACCCACTACACCGAGGTCGACCTCCCGCTGACCGTGGACTTCGGCGACCCGGCCGCGGTGATCCGCGCCCGCAACGGGTACAACGAGCGGCTCGACACCTTCCCGCCCGACGACTTCGCGTACCGCCACGCCGAGGTCATGATCGAGCAGATCGCCGGCGAGGGCCTGCCCCGCGTGTTCCCGATGCCCATCCAGCGCTGGAACCTGGGCGGCCTGAACATCCTCGCCCTGTCGCACGAGGTCCTCTCGGCGTACGACGTGAAGGTTCAGACCCAGACACCGGGCTGGCTGTGGATCATGGGCTACGCCAACGAAACCGAAGGCTACGTCGCGGCCAACGGCGTCCTGCAGGCCGGCGAGGCGAAGCACTTCGGTTACGAGGCCGGCTGGACCGACGACAGCACGATGTCCGGCCCGGGCTCGTGGACGACCTTCTACGCCTGGCCAGCCCCGCTGAAGTTCACGCCGAGCGGCGCCGCCGCGGCCGGGACGACCGAGCGCCTGGTCCTCGACGCCTGCACGACCATGATGAATCTCTGAGGGGTGGAGTGAGACATGCCAGGACCCAGCAGCACGTTGACGGCCCGCTACGGCCTCGCTCCGGTCTATCCGTGCGACACGCTCGGAGACCTGTACCTGTTCGAACACTCGACACCGACCGCCGGCACGTTCGTCTGGGGCGAGAGCTACCAGATCGGTGCCGGCTGGCAGGGCCGCGTGCTCGCCGGCCCCAGCGGATGGATGTTCAGCATCACCACCGGCGGTGAGCTGAGACTGTTGCACTACAACGGAACCAACTGGGACTCCATCGAGGGCAGCGAGTACAAGGTCCTCGGCCAGGGCTGGTCCTACACCGCGGCGAACACCCGGTACCGGATCTCAGTCGACGAGGACGGCGTCATCTACACCCTCGACACCTTGGGCAACCTCAAGGCGCACTACTACAACTTCGCCACCCAGCAATGGGCCGTGCAGGGCGCCCTGCTGGACACCGGCCTGACCCAGTACAACGCGATCGTCGCGACCAGCCGCGGCGTGGTCTACGCGCGCACCGCAGCCGGCGCGATGTGGCGTTACTACATCGACTTCTGGTCCGGCGCGACTGCGAAGTGGATCAAGCCGGCCGCCCAGGTCACCACGGGCTGGCAGAAGTTGAAGAACCTCAGCTCGCCCGGTGGTGAGGTGTTCTACGCCGTGAACTCCTCCAACGGCAACCTGGTCTGGTACCGCTACAACCCCGTCACCAAGGTGTGGACGAACAACAAGATCATCGGTAGCGGGTGGAACAGCGAGCAGGACGTCGTCGTGCAGTCCAACGCCTGCAGCCGGTTCCCCGCGAGCACTGCCTGCAACTCGTTCGGGCCGCAGGACGGTGGGGCTGTCATCACCCGGCTCAACCAGGTGAAGAAGAACTGAGCCTGACGGCGTGACCCTCAGCTACAAGATCATCCCCTGACCTGGTCCTGTCTGGTCAGGGGATGATCCACATGAGGTGAACGGTGATGCCCCGACGCGGCAACGCAGTACCGGTCAGCGGGCGAGCCTCGCGCGGGCCTCGTCGGTGAGCGGGGTGAAGAAGTTGACCAGGTTGCCGTCGGGGTCGCGGAACAGCAGGGAGCGGTTTCCCCACGGCATCGTGGTCGGCTTCTGCACGATCTCGGGGGCGACAGCCAGGCTCGCCAGCCGTTCGTACTCCCGATCGACGTCCTCGACGAGGAACTCGAGGATCGCGGTCCGGTTCGACTCGGGTACGGCCGCCCCCGCACTGAACAGCACCATCGTCTCGGCACTGCCGATGGCCAACGTGCACGACGGGCCCACGAGCTCAGCGAACTGCTCGGCAGGCCGCCGAGCATCGAGGCCGGTCACCTGCTCGTAGAACTCGGCAAGACCGGCGACGTTGTTGGTGATGACGCGGACAGAGACAAGCTGCACGGTGGACCCTTTCTGCGCTGGAGGACGGTTCTGACCCGTCCTCCGGGGACACCGGACACGCTAGAAGCAATAGTGGACAGGATCCGCCCGGTATTGGGAGCATCCTGTGCGTGACTCGGCCGATCGCCCGTGTACTGGCCTTGCTGGAGATCCTCCAGAGCGGAGGCACCCGGACCGTCGCCGAGCTGGCAGGGCGGCTCGATGTGGACGAGCGCACCGTCCGCCGCTACGTCGCCCACCTCCTCGACCTGGACATCCCGGTCCGCTCGGTGCGCGGGCGGCACGGCGGGTACCGCCTGTCCCCTGGCTACCGGATGCCCCCGCTGATGCTCACCGACGAGGAGTCGCTCGCTGTCCTGCTCGGTCTGGTCGCAGGCCGACGCGCCGGCCTGATCAGCACCTCGGTCGCGGCCGCCGAGAGCGCGGTCGCGAAAATCCGACGAGTGCTGCCCGAAGCCCTTGGCCGCCGGCTCGACGCGCTGCTGGAGATCGCCGACTTCACCGCGCCCGCACGATCGGCACTCACGGCGGAAGCCGAGGTCCTGCTCACCGTCGCGGAGGCAGCGCGGGATCGTCGCCCGGTCGGGCTCGCTTACATCGCCGGCCACGGCGGTGCCAGCGAACGCGTCGTCCATCCGTACGGGATCGTGGCGCACTCCGGGCGGTGGTACCTGACCGGCTTCGACTCCACCAGCGGGCAGGTGCGCACGTTCCGCGTCGACCGGATCACGACCGTCGAGACACGCGTCGGAACGTTCGACGTACCAGTCGGATTCGACCCCGCCCAGCAGGTGCTGACCGCCATCGCCGAGACGCCGTACCAGCACGAGGTGTCCGTGCGGATTCGATCGACGCCCGAACAGATCCGCTCCGTCTTCCCGCCGTCCGTCGCCACACTGGAGGAGATCGACCCCGGCACTTCCTGGGTACGGGCCCGGATACGAGCGCAACGGCTCGAATGGATACCACCCCTGCTCGCCGCGCTCGATCGGCCGTTCGTCGTCGAACAACCCGACGCACTCCGCGACCTGGTGCGAGCACTGGCCAGCCGGCTCGTCGGCCACGCCGACGCGCGACAGGGAGACTGATCACGCGCCGGGAATTCGACGTCCTGCTGACCTAAAGCACGAATTGGAGGAGCAGAGGCGGAAACTCGTGACGAAGACCACACCGGTCAACACGCCGGAGCCAAACAAACCCACTGCCGCGGACGTTGCACTGCCGTACCTCGTCATGAACCTCAGTGAAGGCCCCTGACCTGCAGCTACGACGCCGGCTCAAGATCACTCAGCTCAGCGTCCACCTGAACGATGGCCATGATCAACTTCTGGTTACTCTCCGGCTCCCCTCCGAGCATCTTTCGGAGGTAGCGGGCACCACCGAAAGGATCCTCGAAGCCATGCCTAGAGATCCACAAAACGCCTGTTCAGACACCAGATGCTGGTGAGGATGCAGATGGTGCCCCCGACGGGATTCGAACCCGTACTGTGATCCTTTTAAGGGACCTGCCTCTACCGATTGGGCTACGGGGGCGACGGGGAGCCTAAGCCTTGATCGTCGGCCTGTGTGCGCGGATGGTCTTTTCTCGCCCGCCTGGCCCAGCGAATTGGACTAGAGCGAGCATCCGGCTAAGCATCGAACGGACCCGAACATCAGCGGGCCCTCCCTGCTCCGAGCAGCTCCTTGAACCTCAGCGCCACCCAGTCGTGCACGGCCGCCGAGACGGAGTTGTCGCCGGCGCGGTGCTCGAACCAGCGCCAGTCGCAGTTGACGTTGATCTCCAGGAACACGTGGTCGGAGCCGGTCACGAGCAGGTCGAACGCCGCCACCTGCACCCGCCAGTGCCGGGCCAGCGCCAGCAAGCGGTCCGACAAAGAAGTAGGGACCGAGGTGGGCGTGACGCGCACGGCGTCGGGGTCCACCCACAGCTGGGCGGGGTCGAGCTTGTCCACCTGGAACGCGATGCACCGCTCCCCCACGACGAACACGCGCAGCTCGGTGTCGGACGGCACGTACTCCTGAACGATCACCGGCGCCGGCTCGGGGGCGTCGGACGCCCGCGAAGTCTCCAGCGGGCGCGGGAACAGGCCGTGCTGCACGCCTGGACGTGGCTCGAGCAGGTGGCGGCCGGCGGTCTTCACGATGCAACGGCCGCCGCCGGGGCGCGTACGGCCCGGACGTGTCGTCACGGCCGTGCGCGGCACGCGCAGCCCGAACGTAGCTGCGTCGGAAAGCTGCGTCAGACGGTCCAGATGGGTCGAGAAGCGCGAGGGGTTCACGTGGGCCCAGTCGGAGCGGGACGACAGCCAGTTGGCCACTGAGGCCCACTGGTCGACCGCGTAGGCGCCGGCCAGCGTTCCCGGCTCGACGGGCACTGCGGACAGTTCGAAGTGGCGACGCCACACCAGCAACGGCCGCAGCAGCCAGCGGTCGAGCTCGATCAGGGGCTGGTCGGTGTAGACAGAGAGAGGGAGATCGACGCAACGGTCGGCGTCGATGCGGGCCATGCGGATGCCGCGCTCGGCCAGTGCGATGGAGAGCTCGTTCATCTCCATGTCGGCGGCGCGCGCCAGTACGAGCACACAGGGTTGGGGGTTGCCGTCGCCCTCGTCGACCATGCCGAGGCGGTGCACCTGTTCCTGGAAGTCCAGGCATTTGGGCGGAGAGCGGAAGAGGTAGTCCTGACCCTGGAGCAGCAGAGGTCTGGCAGCCTCGGACGGGGCACCTGGCACCCGCCCGTCAGCTGACCTGCTCAATCGTCCTTCTTGCTGCGGAAACTCTGCCCCGCCTGCGCGTACTCTGCGGCGTACTGCGCCAACGCGGGGTCCTCGATCTCGCCGCGACGAAGCTGTGCGGCCAGCTCCTCGAGAGACATCGGGATCACCTCTCTCCCCACACGGCGAATCACGCATTCAGGTGATGCACCAGCGGTAGTCTCTGGTTCACGTAACGCAATGTCAAGGCGAGCCTCGGAGCTTTACTCCGATTGGGGGCTTAAGTTCCGCCTCCGGACCAACAGAGTGCCCCGAACGAGATAACGCTCGGGGCACCATGTCACTCACAGGGAGTGAAGGTCAGTGACACTTCCAGAAGCGAGAAGCTGATGTTGTCGACACACGAGAAAAGCGCTCGTGTGTCGACAACATCAGCTTTGGACCGCGCGGTCGAAGTCCGACTTCGGGTCGTTGATCTGACCGAGCGCGACGACCTCGCGACCGTAGAACAGCGCCTGCGTCCAGTCCATGAGGACGCGGAGCTTGCGGTTCACGGTCGGCATGAACATCACGTGGTAGCTGCGGTGCATGAACCACGCGGGCAGGCCCTTGAAGCGCAGGCCGAACACGTCCGCCACGCCCTTGTAGAGGCCGAGACCTGCGACCGAGCCGAGGTACTTGTGGAAGTAGTCCTTCGGCTTCTGGCCGCGCAGCGACGCGACGATGTTCTTGGAGAGCAGCTTCGACTGGCGGATGGCGTGCTGCGCGTTCGGCACGCACGTCGCCGTCGGGTCCTCCTCGGTGCGCGAGAGGTCCGGCACCGCGGAGCAGTCACCGGCGGCCCACACGCCATCGAGGCCCTGGACCTGCATGGCGGCGGTGCACCGGACGCGGCCGCGCTCGTCGAGCGGCAGGTCCGTGTTGCGCAGCACCGGGTTCGCCTTCATGCCGGCGGTCCAGATGATGGTGTCGGAGTCGAACTCGGTGCCGTCGTCGAGAACGACGTGGCCGTTCTCCAGCGACTTCACGCGGGTATCGAGGTAGATCTTGATGCCGCGCTTCTCCAGCGCCTCGACGGTCCACACGCCGAGCTTGGCGGACACCTCGGGCATGATCCGCCCGGCGGCCTCGACCAGGACCCAGTTCATCTCTTCGGGCTTGACGCCCTCGTAGTACCGAAGCGCATACCGCGTCATGTCCTCGAGCTCGGCGAGCGTCTCGATGCCCGCGAAGCCGCCACCGATCACGACGAAGCTGAGCAGCTTCTTGCGCAGGTCCGCGTTGTTCGTGCTCGCTGCCTGGTCGAGGCGCGACAGCACGTGGTTGCGGACGTAGATCGCCTCGCCGATCGTCTTCATGCCGATGCCGACCTCGGCCAGGCCGGGGATCGGAAGCGTGCGGGAGATCGCACCCAGCGCGGAGACGAGCACGTCGTACTCGATCTCCTCGACGTGGCCGTCCGACAGCTCGGCGGTCACGATCTTGCGCGCGTGCTCGATCTTGGTGACGCGGCCCGTGACGACGTGGCAGCGCTTGAGCACCTTGCGCAGGGGGGCGACGACGTGGCGCGGCTCGATGGAGCCGGCCGCCGCCTCAGGCAGGAAGGGCTGGTAGGTCATGTGCGGCTGCGGGTCGATGACGGTGACCGACGCCTCACCGGATCGCAGCTTCTTCTGCAATCCGAGAGCCGTGTACATCCCGACGTACCCACCGCCGACAATGACAATCCGCGTGGGTTGCGACTTCACAGCAGCCATACACATATGGTCGCACCGAGACCCTCTTTTTCGCGCGTCCGGAGGGGCCGTTGTGACTACCGTCGCCGGGTGATGCCGAACACCATCGCGGTTGACCTGCGCCTTGAGCCGGATTTGAGGAGTTCTCGCTGAGAGGAGCGATTCAGATCCTCAGGGCGACGACCGCGATCACGACCGTCAGAGAGCCTAGACCGAGCAGCTCGACGAGCCCGATGTTGGGCCCTGATGGGATGAACGCGGCGAACGCGGCGACAAGGAAAGAGATCGCCTGGACAATGGCGAACCGGCGAGCCGGGGCTTTCAGCGCGGCAGCCTCGATTTTCGTTTTCACCGGAACGACCGCCGCGAGCGCGGATGTCACGTGAATCAGGTGCAGCGCCGGGATCATGATCAGCACGCCGAGCCGCAGCGGGTGCCCGTCGTCGAACGCCATCGCGAGCGCCGCGTACCCGATCAGCAGCGCCGCGCCCGCGCTCCCCGGCATCAGGACCGTGATCACCATCAGCCCCGCCACGATCAGCAGCGGCGCGACGGAGTCGGACTCCAGGTGCAGGACCAGCGCCACGGGCAACGCGGCGAGCACGATCGCCAGTCGCATCAGCATTCGGGAGTCACCGCCACCCCATGCCTGGCCATGCGCTTGAGCCGCAGCCGGTGTTCCGCGGCGATCATCTCAGCGGCCACCTCACCCCACGGCGTCTCCTGGTCGGGCTTGAGAGGCAACGGCAGTGTGTTGATCGCCAGGACAACGTGACCGTGTTTGCGCGTCTGCACGGCCAGTTCGGCGATGTCGTCGTCGAGGAACGGCGACAGCAGCACGACCACGCTTCCCTGCGGGAGCTTGCGCAACGCCACGCGCGACGCCCACCCCGCGGTTTGCACGCACACGACCAGCTGCGTGCGGATGCGCATCAGGTGCCGTCGCCCGACGCCGGAGCGGATGTTGAGCTGCGGCCGACTCAGGTCCATCAACGCCACCCGGTCGCCCTGCCGGAGGTAGCCCGCTGCCATTGACGCGGCCCGGCGCACGGCACGGTCCAGGCTGCCGTCAGGTCGCGTCGTGGCGCCGTAATGAGGAGACGACCAGTCCGCAACGTTCGCACCCACGTCCGTGCGCGTGTCGAGGGCCAGCACGATCTCCGCGTCGGCCTCGGCGTGCCGCTCGCGGACGTGGACCGTGCCGGTACGGGTCGTGACGCGCCAGTCGATGCGCTTGAGCCGGTCGCCGGGCTGGAACGCCCGGATGTCGCGCAGCTCCGTGGAGTCGCCCGCACGCGGTGAGCGGTGGATGCCGACCAGGCCTGCGGGGCGGGGCGGCAGCGGACCGGACGGGTGGTGCTCGACCGGCGGCAGGATCGTGCGGACGTGCTCGGTGCCGACGATCGGGCCGTAGACGTGCATGCCGTCCGGCCCGGCGAAGAGGTGGTCGAGGCGGAGATCGACACCGGGGCCCCACGCGTCGCGCCTGATCTCCACGGGCAGATCCGGTGAGTGCGCGGGGACCACCTTGGGACCGCCCGGCAGTTTGATCACCGCGATCTCCGCGTCCGCGCCGTCGACGTGCGCGACGGTGTGCACGACGCCGGCGCCCGCACCTCGTGGCACCGGGCGAACGCTGACCGTCGGCGTGCCTTTCGGCTTGTTCGTGAGCAGCACGGAGAGGATCAGCGGCACACCGAACAGCACCATCTCGACCTGGTGCAGGAACATGCCGCCGACGACGAGCCCGACGCCCAGCCAGACAGCGCGCGAGTGCGCGTCCGTGGGATGCCAGTGCGCGCCGTGCGACTGGGCGAACGCCTCCCTGATCTTGTCCGCTCTGCTCATGAGCTGGGCGGGCCCGGAACCTTGCCGAGCAGCTCGGTGACGACCTGCACCCCGTTGACGCCGGACGTCCAGGTCTCCGGCTTCAACACGAGCCGATGCGCCAAGACCGCGACCGCGCACTCCTTGACGTCCTCCGGCGTCATGTAGCTCCGTCCGTCCAAAGTGGCCAGTGCGCGGGAGACGAGCACGAGCGCCTGAGCCCCTCGCGGTGAGGCGCCGACCTCGACGGACTGGTGCTGCCGCGTCGCGACGGCCAGATCGACGCAGTACCGCAGGAGATCGTCGTCCACTGTGGTCTTCTCGAGCTCGGCCTGGAGCTCGGCGAGACGGCCCTTCACGAGAACCGGCGACACTTCGGCTTCTTCCCTTTGCCGTGCGATCCGCCGGCGCAGGACCTCGACTTCTTCCTCAGCGGGTGGATAGCCGATGTCGAGCCGCACCAGGAACCTGTCGAGCTGCGCCTCCGGCAACGGGTAGGTGCCCTCGTACTCAACCGGGTTCGAGGTCGCCAGCACGTGGAACGGCCTAGGCAGCTCGAACGTGCGGCCCTCGACCGTGACCTGCCGCTCCTGCATGGCTTCCAGCAGCGCGGACTGGGTCTTGGGCGGCGTGCGGTTGATCTCGTCGGCGAGCAGCAACCCGGTGAACACCGGTCCCTGGTGGAAGTCGAACTCGCGGCTGCCGGGGTCGTAGAGGAACGACCCGGTGACGTCCGCGGGCAGCAGGTCCGGCGTGCACTGCAGGCGGCGGAAGTCGAGGCTGAGCGCCTGCGCGAGCGACCGCGCGATCAGCGTCTTGCCCAGTCCGGGCACGTCCTCCAGCAGCACGTGCCCACCTGCCAGCACGGCCGCGAGCGCGAGCCGCACGGTCCGCGTGCGCCCGACCACGACCTTGCCGATCTCGTCGAGGACGGCCTTGGCCTCCAGTGCAATGGTCACTCGACCCTCCTGAGCCTTTCGGCGAGTTCCTTCGGGTCCGGCATCTCGGACGCCTCGATCCCCAGTCGTGCGAGCCTGGCGCGGAACCGTTCCTGGTAGCGCCTCGGGTTCTCCGCCGCTTCCGTCAGCCTGCTCGCGAGCGTGCTGGCGTGCGCGGAGCTGATCGAGCCGGGTGGCGCCGGCTCCGCACTCCAGACGATGTCCGTGGCGCGCGGCAGCCTGGTGACCAGCACCGCGAACGCGGTCGGCGGCACGGCCAGCGCCGTCGCCCACAGCGGCGAAGCGCCGAGCCACCAGATGGCGACCCCGATGATCACCCCGATCACCAGTGCCAGCACCGTTTTCATGCGAGCTCCCTGACGATGCGGCTCAACTCTTGTTGCGCTTCAGCGGCTTGCTCGGCCGTCACGTCCTCATGCCCGAAGCGCGCCCGTTGGTAAAGGTTCTTGAGCACGGTGGCGTCGACCCCGAGCTTGTCGGTGAACTCGGTCGGCGTCTGGTGCGGTTTGCGCGGCTCAGCGGCTTCGAGCGCGAGCCAGGCCGCGATCACGGCATCACGCGGTGGCCGTTGCGGGTGCTCGGTGAACTCCTGCAACGCCTTCTCGACGCGATGGACCGCCGTGAGCGGCTGCTCGACCTCGAAGCCTTCGATCTCGACACCGCGCACGCCCCTGCGGCGGCGCCAGCGTGGCAGCTCGATCGCGAGAACGATGCCGACCAGTCCGAACAGGACCAGTCCGGTGAGGACCAGCAGGAACACGGTGAACGGCACGGCCACCACGTCCGGCAGCACCTGCGGCACCACCACGTCCAGCGCGGGGGCGCGGTTCTCCGGCGGCGGACGGTCGTCCAGGCGATTCACGAGCGTGATCGGCGACGTGCCGCTGGCGGCCACGACGACGATCAGCAACGCCGCCACCGCCACCCCTGCTCGCCACCACTTCATGCCGGTCAGCGTGACACGGTCCGGCCCGTTTCCCCATCGTTGTGATGATCCTTTGGCTAACTTGCGGTGGTGGCTTTGACGATGACGCTCGAAGAGCGCGAAATCAGGCACTACACCTGCGACTGCTGCCAAGCGCCGATCGCGCGGGTCTGGAACTACATCTACCGCGACGACATCCCTCGCGCCGTGTACTTCGCGAACTGCTACCACCACACCGACCAGCCTCACGACGTGTGGATGGACGTCATCATCGGCACGTGGGGCCAGAGCGACGCCGACGACCACGTGACGTTCGGCTGCCGGGTCGGCCCCGTCGTGGGCTCTTCCGAGCCGGGCGCGACCCTCGTGGACCCCCTGTACGGTCGAAGCGGCGCGCCGATCAACGGCCGCGTGCTCTCCAGGGAGGCGGCGTTGACCCACCAGCAGCTCCCCGAGTTCTGGGAGATCGTCGACTTCGTGCTGATGAACGACCCGACCGTGCGCCCTCACCTCTACGCCTCGTGACGGTCCCGTGGCAGCCGAGATCTTCATCAACTACCGCGGGGTCGACGCGGACTTCGTCCCCGCGCTGCTCTTCGAACGGCTGTCCCGCGAGTTCGGGAAGCGCCGGGTGTTCCTGGACAACGAGTCGATCGCACCCGGCGAGGACTACGTGCAGCGGTTGCTGGAGGGCGTCCGTTCCTCGAAAGTGCTGCTCGCCGTCGTCGGACCGCGGTGGCTCGCTCCCGATGGCACGGGCGATCGCCCGATCGACAACCCGCACGACTGGATCCGCCGCGAGCTGGTGACCGCCTTCTCGTCCGGCGTCACGGTGATCCCCGTGTTCACCGAGGGCGCCACGCCGCCGCGGCCGGAAGACCTGCCCGACGACATCGCCCAGCTGGGCCGGCAGCACGGCCTGCCGTTGCGCCGCGTCCGTGCTGGTGAGGACGTTGAGGCGATTGTTCGCGAAGTCTCGGCCCACGTCCCGGCGCGCCGCAGGTTCGTGCTCGGCGTGGTGGCGGCGGTGCTGCTGATCGGGGCCGGTGCCGCGTTGCCTTCCTTGCTGCGCCCCTCCGAGTCAACCGGCTCGGCTCCGAGCTCCAGCACCACGTCCTCGGCGGTCGATACGACGACCTCGCAGGAGGTCCGGCCGACCACCTCCAGAACCACGCCTCCACCGCAAGAACCTGAGCTCTGGTATGAGGGCAGGCTGACGTTGGACGGTGAGGCGTTCCAAACGGGCTACACGCTGGACACGTCTCCGCCCTCCCGCATGCCGGCGGGCGACATCGGCCTGGTGTGCCAGCTCGGTTGCGCCGCCAACGAGATCGCGGGCACCGAGTTCGTCGCGTGGACCGGTGAGGGGCTGCCGGAGCGCAAGGAGTGCGTGGACCTGCTGAACCGCAACCCTGGACAGCGGTTCCTCAGCGTGAAAGACGGGACCAAGGCGTGCGTCGGCACCGTGGGGAAGCGCGTCGGGCACCTGGAGGTGGTCGAGATCAGGGGGCCTGGGCGGATGACGATCGACGTCAAGGTGTGGGACGTGCCGGGGAAGTAGCCCGGCGCAGCACGTCCCTCTGCCTGATCATCCCGAGGTCAGTCGTTCGAACTCCTGTAGAAGATCGCCGACCAGCACCACCATCGACATCTTGATCTCATCCGGGTCGCTGAATCCCTGCTCTGCATCAGCGGCCAAACGTGGAAGGAGATCATCTGGCCCTGCCGCGAGTTCACGAAGGTCCTTGATGGCACCCGCCACCACCACACTCGACAGCTCGTCTGAAGCAACGCCCACCAAGCTTCCTGCCAGCGACTCCGTGTCAACGGCGCGAAGCAACCGCAGCACGTCGAGTCCGTCCTTGGGCTTCAGACGATGCGACTGCTGTTCGCGTCGTTCAGCGATCTTGACCACCTTCGAGACGACAAGAGCCGCTGGCCCAGCGACCTTGATCTCGAACGACCTGGGATCGCCAGGGTCGAGTGCGCTGATCACATGGACCGCGTTGTCCACGACCGCCGGTTCCAGCCCGAGCGTCCTGCGAGCAGTGGCTTTGGCCTCGTGCGGAGGCTGAAGGTGAGCGGATCTCCTGCCACCCTGGCCACACAGCGCCGCGGGAGCCATGAGGTCGACCGTGATGTCACCCGGGCCGACCCAGCTTCCTGGTTGCTTGCCTGGAGCGAACCCAGCCGCACACATCGCATCAACGAGTGACGGCTCGTCCGCCAGCCGACCAGGTACCAGCGCGATGTCTGCGTCCGTCGTGGTTGGCGCCGTTGCGAGATCCGCGTCGCCCGTGTGCAGGTAAACCGCTTGTGCACCAACAAGAACAAGCGCGTCTCGGTGCGGCCCGAGTCCATCCAGAGCATCAAGGAGCACAGACCGCGCCTTGACGTACTCCTGCGAGATCATCTTTCCCAACCTGGTTCAATCGATTCGAGCGCTGCCATCAGCTGCTCGGCTTCCTCAGTCGACCGCCCAGGTCCGGTCAGCAAGTCCGCGACCACCTGAGCCGGGGGCACGTACTCGATGCCACCGACAAGTCGTGCCTTCGTGTGAACGACGTCGTCATATGGCCGCATGACCAGCACGTTGGTTCCGCGATCAGCAGTTCTCAGACCGAGCTGCTTCATCAGTCCGATCGGATCCTCGGCGTACAGGCTCAGCGAGACGATTGGTGACACAGGTGTCACGCCGTCAGGTAGATATGCACGTGCAGCCGCCGAGCCCGTCACCGCGACTCGTGTGTCGAGAGACGACAAGGCCTTCAGCGCGTGGTTCAACCCTCTCGGGTCGAGCGTCGCAATTACTTCGTTCGAGGCCATGACCTTGTAGTCCTGCGCCCAGCGATCCATCAGCAACCGCTTGCGGACAGCAGTGACAACACCGTCGTCGCTTCTCGTGATCGCCGCTTCCCGATCCAGCAACTCGAGGACTCTCGCGCTGGTCGCTGCTCCAACCTGCGCACGTTCAGCGAGCTCCCGGACGCCCACCGGCAACGAGGTCTCGGCCAGTTCGAGCACGACCTTGGCTGCAGCGGGTCCGCGGAGAGATTTGAGCAGCCGGTCTGCGGGGTCACGGAACCCGCTGCGCTCAGCTCCCGTGCGATCGAGGAAGACCGCAGGGTCATCAAGCCTCAGACGCAGGTTTCCGGTCAGATCGAACCAACCCATTCCGTGCTGTTCCAGCTGGGCTCGGGTCGTCGGAGACACGAACGGTGCGGCCAGCACCATCGCGCCAACGGGGATACCGCGGCCTGACATGACGGCCGCACCGGCCGCGGTCTTCTGAGCAGTCCGTGCGACGTCCCTCGGGGCGACCACGCCCTTGCATTCGATCAGGACCACAGCGTGCGTCCCGTCTGGTGCACCGATCACAACCTGAGCATCGGACTCGAAACTTCGCTGAGTCCTGGTAGCGAACGACTGCATGTCAAGACGAACAGACCACGTGGAGGGCAGCACAGAGCGAACCTGCTGCTCGAACGAGCTGGCTAGCTCGACCACAGCTGTTCCATGTTTTCCGTCGTTCCGCGACACATGGAACATGGTACTTCGTGGAACAGCGCCAAGACCACGTCTGGCGTCACACGTCCGGTTGATTCGTCGTCCGGTGGATCTCTGAACCTGCACTGACGTCCCTGGCGCGCCTCAGCACGTCCTGCAGCATCTCCTGGGTCAGCTTCCCGGTGAACGTGTTCTGCTGCGAAACGTGGTAGCACCCGAACACCCGCAACCCGCCCAGCGACACCTCCACCCCGTGCCCGAACTTGGGCCGCTCGGGCCCGAGCAACGGCAGAAACGCCTGCCACCCGAACGCCCCGAGCACGACCACGGACCGCAGCGACTTCATCAGCCCGAGCTCCTCGCGCAGGAACGGCGAGCACCGGTCCCGTTCCTCGGGCGTCGGCTTGTTCGCCGGCGGCGCACACCGCACCGGAGAGGCGATCCGGACGCCGTACAGCTCCAGCCCGTCGTCCACGGCCCACGCCTCGGGCTGTGACGCCAGCCCGACCTCGTACAGCGCCCGGTAGAGGAAGTCGCCGGACCGGTCGCCGGTGAACATCCGCCCGGTCCGGTTCGCGCCGTGAGCGGCGGGGGCGAGGCCCACGATGAGCAGCGAGGCGTCGATGGGCCCGAAGCTCGGAACCGGCTTGCCCCAGTAGGTCTGATCCCGGAACGCCGCACGCTTCACGGCAGCGACGGACTCGCGCCACGCGACCAGGCGCGGGCACGCTCGGCAGGCCGTTATTCGATCGTCGAGTTCCGTAGTGTTGCTCCTATGTCCGAGGAGAAGACCGACGAGAAGAAGCCCGAGTCTCCTGTTGATGACCTGGTCACCACCCAGCACAGCATCACCGTCAAGGGCCGCGAGCTGAACTACACCGCCACCGCCGGGCGTGTCGTGCTCAGGGAAGAAGTGATCAAGGACGGCGTGTTCGAGGGCCACGAGCCCAAGGCCGAGGTGTTCCTGACCGCGTACACGCTCGACGGCGCGGACCCGCTGAAGAGGCCGGTGACGTTCGCGTTCAACGGCGGACCGGGATCTGCGAGCGTGTGGCTGCACATGGGGCTCCTCGGGCCGCGCAGGGTCCTGAGCGGCGACGTCGGCAACATGACGCCGCCGCCGTACGGGATCGTGGACAACGAAGAGTCGCTCCTGGCCGTGAGCGACCTCGTGTTCATCGACCCGGTGTCGACCGGGTTCTCGCGCGCCGCGAAGGGCGAGAAGCCCGGCAGCTACCACGGCTACCAGCCCGACATCGACTCCATCGCCGAGATCATCCGGCTCTGGACCTCGCGCAACGGCCGGTGGATGTCGCCGAAGTTCCTGTGCGGCGAGTCGTATGGAACGCTCCGCGCGGCAGGCCTCGCTGAGCACATGCAGAAGAAGTACGGCATGTACCTCAACGGGCTCATGCTGATCTCCTCGGTGCTGGACTTCGCGACGCTGGAGTTCAACGAAGGCCACGACCTCGGCTACACGCTCTTCCTGCCCACGTACGCGGCGATCGCGCACTACCACGGCCTGCACGGCGACCGGCCGCTCGAGGAGGTGCTCGCCGAGGCCGAGGAGTTCGCGGTCCGCGACTACCCGTACGCCCTCGCGCGCGGCAACCGTCTCTCGGATGTGGAACGCGCCGCCACCATCGAGAAGCTGGCCAGGCTCACCGGTTTGTCCGAGGAGTACGTGGACGCCGTCGACCTGCGCATCGAGCACATCCGGTTCTTCACGGAGCTGCTGCGCCGCGACCGCAAGACCGTCGGCCGCATCGACGCCCGCTTCACCGGCTGGGACACGGACTACGGCCGCGAAGGGATCTCCGCGGACCCGTCCATCGACGCGATCCTCGGGCCGTACTCGTCCTCGCTCAACCACTACCTGCACGCCGAGCTCGGCTACTCCAACGACCTTCCGTACGAGATCCTTTCGCGGGCCATCGAACAGTGGTCCTACAAGGAGTTCGAGGGCCGTCACGTCACGACCGCGGGCAAGCTGTCGGCGGCGATGCGGGCGAACCCGCACCTCAAGGTGCACGTCGCGTTCGGCTGGTACGACGGCGCCACGCCGTACTTCGCGGCCGAGCACCTCATCGCGCACCTGCAGATTCCCAAGGAGCTGACGGCGAACATCGAGTCGGCCTACTACCCGGCCGGCCACATGATGTACGTGCACGAGCCCAGCAGGATCCGGCAGTCCGAGGACCTGGCGAACTTCGTGCGGAACTCCTCCAACACGTGATCCTCGACCTGTCTGATGGCACCGTTCTGCACGAGCTGTGGACGGTGCAGCGGCTGGCTTATGCCGTCGAGGCCGAACTGATCGGCTTCGACGGCATCCCGCCACTGCACGAGACGCCTGAGGAACTCCGCGCCGCGGACGAGATCTTCCTCGGGATCTACGACGAGGAAGGTCTCGCGGGCGCGGTGTCGTACCAGCTCGACGGGTCCACAGTGGACATCTGTCGGCTGGTCGTGCACCCGCGTGCGCACCGTCGCGGCATCGCCACCAAGCTGCTCGACGCACTCCCTGCCGGCCCGCAGACCGTCAGCACGGGTAGCAAGAACGAGCCCGCGCTCCGGCTCTACCGCAAGCGCGGATTCGTGGAGACGGGCGAGCGCGAGGTGGCCCCTGGCGTGTCGATCACCGACCTCACCAGGGAGAACCGCTGATCATCTTCCTCAACGGGACGTCCAGCTCCGGCAAGTCGAGCATCGCCTCGGAGCTGCTGCGGGTTCTGGACACCCCGTACTTCCACCTGAGCGTGGACGCCATCGGGGCCCTGCGCGCCGTGGAACGGACGCTCGAACTGGACGGACCCGAGCTCGCTGACGTTCTGCGCCGCACGCGGGCGGGGTTCCACCGAGCGGTGGCCGGAATGGCTCAGGCGGGCAACGACGTCGTGGTCGACCACGTGCTGAGCGAGCCGTGGCGGTTGCAGGACTGCCTGGACGTGTGGGAAGGCCTGGACGTCGTCTTCGTTGGCGTTCACTGCCCTCCAGACGAGCTGGAACGGCGCGAAAAAGCCCGCGGTGACCGCGTCCCCGGCCAGGCAGCCGCACAGCTGCCATTCGTGCACCAGCACGGGCTTTACGACTTCGAGTGCGACACCAGCACCAGCAGTCCACGCGAATGCGCGCTCGCGATCAGGGGGTTCCTGGTCCAGGCAACGGGAAAACGGGCCTTTGACGAGTTGAGGGGCCGCACCCGAAGGCACGGCCCCTCTCCCGGCTGACGCGTCAGACGACCGCGCGCTCCTCGGCGAAGTGGCACGCGGCGGGGTGCCGCCGTCGGTGCGCACGATGAGCTCCGGTACCTCGGTCGCGCAGATGTCCTGCGCCTTCCAGCACCGGGTGCGGAACCGGCAGCCCGACGGCGGGTCGATCGGCGAAGGCACGTCGCCCGTCAGACGGATGACATCGCGCCGGCCGCGCTGGGTCGGGTCCGGCACCGGCACGGCGGACAGCAACGCCTGCGTGTACGGGTGCATCGGGCGCTCGTAGATCTCGTCCTCGGTGCCGATCTCAACGATCTTGCCGAGGTACATCACCGCGACGCGGTCGGAGATGTGCCGCACCACCGAGAGGTCGTGCGCGATGAACACGTACGACAGACCCATCTCGGTCTGCAGGTCGCCCAGCAGGTTCATCACCTGCGCCTGGATCGAGACGTCCAGCGCGGACACCGGCTCGTCGCACACGATCACCTTGGGCTTCAGCGCCAGCGCCCGCGCGATGCCGATGCGCTGCCGCATACCGCCGGAGAACTGGTGCGGGTACCGGTTGATGTGCTCCGGGTTCAGGCCGACGATCTCCAGCAGCTCCTGGACCTTGCGCTGCCGGTCGCCCTTCGGCGCGACCTCGGTGTGGATCTCGTAGGGCTCACCGACGATGTCGCCGACCGTCATGCGCGGGTTCAGCGAGGTGTACGGGTCCTGCAGCACGATCTGGATGTCGCGGCGCAGCTTGCGCAGCTCAGCGCCCTTCATCGCGAACATGTCGCGGCCTTCGAAGCGGGCCAGGCCCGCCGTCGGCGGCTCCAGGCGCATCAGCACCTGGGCCAGGGTGGACTTGCCACAGCCCGACTCGCCCACGACGCCGAGGGTTTCGCCCTTGTTCAACGAGAACGAGACCCCGTCGACGGCCTTGACGTGGCCCACTGTGCGCTTGAACAGCACGCCGACGCGGACCGGGAAGTGCTTGACGAGGTCCTCGACCTCGAGGATTGGCTCAGCCACGAGCGACAACCTCCTCCGCGATGTGGCACCGGCTGGTGCGGCCCATGCCGAGATTGTGCACCGCGGGCACCTCGGTGACGCACTTGTCAAACGCGCGCGGGCAGCGCGGGTTGAACGGGCAGCCCGGCGGGATGTTGGTCAGCGACGGCGGCAGACCCTTGATCGTCTTGAGCTCCTGGCCCTTCAGGTCGAGCCTGGGCAGGGACTCCAGCAGCGACTCGGTGTACGGGTGGCCCGGCGCGCGGAACAGCTCGTACACGTCGGCGTGCTCGACGATGCGGCCCGCGTACATGACCGAGATCCTGTCCGCGACGTCGGCGACCACGCCGAGGTCGTGGGTGATCAGGATCATGCCCATGTCACGTTCCTTCTGGATCTCCGCCAGCAGGTCCATGATCTGGGCCTGCACGGTGACGTCCAGCGCGGTCGTGGGCTCGTCCGCGATCAGCAGCTCCGGGTCGAGCGCCAGCGACATCGCGATCATCGCGCGCTGCCGCATACCGCCGGAGAACTGGTGCGGGTAGTCGGAGATCCGGCCGCGAGCGTTCGGGATCTTGACCTGGTCGAGCAGCTCGACCGCGCGCTTGCGAGCGTCCGCTTTGGACATCCCGCGGCGGACGCGCAGCTGCTCCTCGATCTGGAACCCGACCGTGAACACGGGGTTCAGGGCGGACAGAGCGTCCTGGAAGATCATGGCGATGCCCTCGCCACGAACGTCGCGACGCTCGTCCGCCGGCTTGGTCAGCAGGTCCTCACCGCGGAACTTGATCGTGCCCTTGGTGATGAACGCCGGCGGCATGTCCAGGATGCCCATGATCGTCTGCGCGGTCACGGACTTGCCGGAGCCGGATTCCCCCAGCACCGCAAGGGTTTCGCCCGCCGAGACGTGGTACGAAACGCCGTTGAGCACCTTGGCGACACCGTCGCGGGTGCGGAATTCCACGTGGAGATCCTCGACCTCCAGCAATGGCTGAGTCACGAGATCTCCCCTATCGGGACTTGGGGTCGAGTGCGTCGCGCACGGCGTCGCCGAGCATGACGAAGGCAAGCACGGTGACGGTCACGAAGCCCGCGGGGAACAGCAGCATGTGCGGTGCCGACTGGAAGTAGTCACGGGACTCCGAGATCATCACGCCCCACGACACGACCGGCGGACGCAGGCCGATGCCGAGGAACGCCAGCGTCGCCTCGGCACCGATGAAGGCACCCAGGGCGATCGTGGCGTAGACGAGCACCGGGGCGACCGTGTTGGGCAGCAGGTGCCGGAACACGATCCGCAGCGGAGAGGCACCGAGGCCACGCGCGGCCCGCACGTAGTCCTGCTGCTTCGCCACCAAAGTCGCGGAACGCATGATGCGCATCGCCACCGGCCACGACAGCACGGCGATCGAGAGCACCACCTGCGTGATGATCCGGACCTGACCGGGGTTCTCGGTCGGCGCGTTGAGCGTGGTCAGGATGACGATCGCACCGAGCACGAACGGCACGCCGGCGAAGATGTCGCTGAACCGCGACAGCAGGCTGTCGATCCACGTCTTCGCGTAGCCGGCGATGATGCCGATGATCGAGCCGATCAGCACGGTCAGCAGCGTCGCGAACAACCCGACCAGCAGCGACGCGCGAGCGCCGTGCATGGCGCGGGCGTAGACGTCGTAGCCCTGCAGGTCGTAGCCGAACCACGCGTCACCGGACGGCGCGGCGAGCGACTTGTCGAGGTTGGCGTGACGCGGGTCGACTGACGTGAACAGCGTCGGCCAGACCGCGATGAGAACGATGACCGCGATGATCACCAGCGAGATGATGAACGTGGGCTTGGTGCGCAGTTCGCCCCACGCGTCGCTCCAGAGCGAGCGGGGCTTGCGCTGCTTCTGCGACGAGTCGTCGAGGTGGCTGGCCTGGTCGACGCCGGCCGCTGCGGACGCCTCGAGTCCGGCTCCACCGGACACGGATCCTGGGTCACTCATAGCGAATCCTCGGGTCGAGAACGGCGTACAGGAGGTCGACGATCAGGCTCATCAGCAGGTACACGAGCACCAGCAGTGTCACGATGCCCGTGACCATGACGCCTTCCTTCTCCTGGATGCCGCGGAAGATCAGGCCGCCGATGCCGTTGATGTTGAACACGCCCTCGGTGACGATCGCTCCACCCATGAGGCTACCGAGGTCGGTGCCGAGGAACGTGATCACCGGGATCAGCGAGTTGCGCAGCAGGTGGACGCCGACGACGCGGGTCTGCGGCTGTCCCTTGGCGATCGCGGTGCGCACGTAGTCCGCGCGACGGTTCTCCACGATGCTCGAGCGACTCAGCCGGGCCACGTAGGCCATGGAGAGGCTGCCGAGCACGAAGCCGGGCAGGATCAGCTCTCCGAACGACGGATCCGTGCCAACCGAGGTGTCCATGATGTCGAAGCCCTGCGGGCCGAGGTAGAGCCGCAGCACGAAACCGGTGACGAACACCGGCAGCGAGATCAGGAACAGGGTCGAGACCAGGACCAGGTTGTCCAGGAAGCCCTGCTTGCGCAGACCGGTCAGCACACCGGCGGTGATGCCGATGATCGCCTCGATGATCAGCGCGATGATGCCCATCTTCAGCGTGATGGGCCACGACGTGGCGATCTGCTCGCCGACGGAGACGCCGTTGAACGTGGTGCCGAAGTCACCGGTCAGCAGACTGCCGAGGTACTTGAAGTACTGGATCAGCAGCGGGTCGTTGAGGTTGAGCTTCGCGCTCATCTCCGCGATGTAGGACGGATCGCACGGCCGCTGACCGCACTTGCCGGCGAACGGGTCCTGCGGGATCGCCCACACGAGGGCGTAGATCAGAAAGGTGGTCCCCAGGAAGACCGGTATCAGCTGCAGCAGACGGCGCAGCACATAGCGACCCATGAGGTCGGCTCCTTGCGTGGTGGGGGGCGCCTGAGCCTGAGCCCGAACACCCCTCCGGCCCCGCGTCCGTAACGCTTGGCGGACGCGAGGCCGGAAAGGTTACTGCTCAGTGATCAGACGTGTGCTTCTGCTGTCAGCTCTTCGCCTTGACGCGGAACGCCGCGAGCTCGGCGTCACGCGTGAAGGTCAGCTTGGCGGCGAGGAGGTTCTTCGACCGCGCGCCGATGCCCTTCTCGTTCCAGGTCGGGATGGACGGCATGTCCTTCGCGATCTGGTCCTCCGCCTGCTGGTACAGCTTGATGGCCTCGTCCTGGTTGGCGGTGCCGTCGGCCTTCTCCAGCAGCTGGTCGACGATCGGGCTCGAGTAGTTCGAGTCGTTCGACGAACCGCCGGTGCGGTACAGCGGGTTGAGGAAGTTCTCGATCGACGGGTAGTCGGCAGACCAGTCGGAACGGCTCATGCCGGTCAGCTGCTTGCCGTCGACGATCTGGCGGAACGCACCGAAGTTGGTGGCACCGACGAACTCGCACTCAACACCCAGCGCCTGCTTGATGCTGTTGCACGCCGCCTCGAGCGGCTCCTTGCGGCCACCGTCCTGGTTGGACTGGATGGTCAGCTTGCCGGTGAAGCCGGACTCCTTGAAGAGCTGCTTGGCCTTCTCCGGGTTGTACGTGCAGTACTCGCCGCAGATGCCCTTGCGGTAGCCCTTGATGCCGGGCGAGACCCAGCCGTCGGACGGCACGTAGGAGCCGGCCAGCACGGTCTTGGTGATCTGCTCGCGGTTGATGGCCATCGAGACGGCCTGGCGGAGCTTCACGTTGTCCTTGAACGCCGGGATGTAGTACGGCAGAGCGATGGCGCTCTGGCCCAGCAGGTTCGCGTTCAGGACCTGGTCACCGAGGTCGGCCTTGTACTTCTCGCCGACCTTGGCCGACGGCGGCAGAGCCTCCATGAAGTCCAGCTTGCCCGCGACCAGGTCCTGGTACGCGGTCTCCTGGCTGGAGTAGATCTTCACGTCGAGGGTCTTGAAGTGGACCTTGTCCTCGAGCTTGTAGTCGTCGAAGCGCTCGAGCTTGATGAGCGCGTTCGGCGTGCGCGAGGCGAACTTCATCGGGCCGTTGCCGATCGGCTTGGCCTCGAACGCCTTCTGGTCCGCGAAGAACGCCTTCGGCAGCGGCGCGAACGGCTGGTAGCCCAGCATGATCGGGAAGACCGAGTTCGGCGCGCTCAGCGTGACCTCGAGCTCGGTCGGGCTGACGACCTTGAGGCCGGACATCTTGTCCTTGGCCGGCTTCGCGTTCTCGTCGGCGGGGTGCACGTCCTTGTAGCCCTCGATCGGCGACATGAACGAACCGGCCTGCTGAGCGTTCGGCGCGTACGCGGCGAAGTTCCAGGCGTCGACGAAGCTCTGCGCGTCGACGTCGGTGCCGTCGTGGAACTTCTGGCCCGGCTTCAGCTTGATCTTGTAGACCTTGGCGTCGCTCGAGTCGATCGACTCGGCGGCCAGGTTGTACGTGGCGCCGTCCTCAGCCTTGTAGCCGACCAGACGCGTGAACAGAGCGTCGGTGATCTTGCCGCCGCCTGCCTCGGTCGTGTTGGCCGGGAAGAGCGTGCTCTTGGGCTCGGTGCCGTAAATCGACACGGTGCCGTCCGCGTCTTCCTTGCCTTCGGTGGTGGATCCGCCCCCACCCCCGCCGCATGCGCTGAGCGTCATGGCCAGCGCGACTGGCAAGGCCACCCACGCAACCAGTGATCGCGACATCAGTCTCTCCCGCCTTTCCCCGGCGCCGCCGCAGTTATTGCGTGCGCACGCCTCCCCGGGAGGTCTCGTCCACCTCCCAAAACGTGAGAGGACGTTAACCGGGGTGTCCAGGAGTACGCGCACCGAAAGCGGTCACAAAGTCGTCACGATCACCTCAAGTCGACCTTAATTCGGCGCTAGACCAGCGAAAACGCGATGCCGTCGAGGATGTCGTGCTCACTGCACACGAGCGTGCGAATACCCGCGCGATTCGAGAGCTCCTCGGCAATCGCACGCAGTACCACCGCTCCACCGCAGATCACGTCCACTCGACCGGGGTGCATGGGTCCCAGCGAGGCACGTTCATCATGCGTCATGGAGAGGATACGGTCGGTGATTTCGTGAACATTGTCAAGTGTGATCCTGCTGAGGTGAATAACGTCGCTGTTGTACACCTCCAGCCCCTGGACCAGGGCTGACAACGTCGTAACGGTGCCGGCGACACCAATCCACGTCCGCGCTTTCTCGACGGGCACGACGTTGAACGCTTCTTTGACAGCTTCACGCGCAAACGCTTCCGCCGCGGCGATCTCGTCCTTCTTCGGCGGGTCCGAGTGGATGAACCGCTCGGTCAGCCGCACACACCCGATGTCCATCGACCGCGCGGCCTCGACCTCCGTGCCGCTGCCGAGGACGAACTCGGTCGAACCTCCACCCAGATCGGTGACGAGGAAGGGTCCCTCGTCCGGGTCAAGATCGGCCACCGCGCCGAGGTAGGACAGCCCCGCCTCCTCGTCGCCGGTGATCACCTCCGCGGGCGCGCCGAGGATCTGCTCGGTCATGCCGAAGAAGTCATCGCGGTTGCTCGCGTCCCGCGTCGCGCTCGTCGCGACCATCCGTGCGCGTTCGACACCTTTGCGCTGCATCGTGCGCGCGTAGTCGAGAAGGGCCTGTTTGGTGCGCTCGATCGCGTCGGGGTGCAGCCGCCCTGTCGCGTCAACGCCCTGCCCGAGCCGGACGATCTGCATCTCGCGGTGCACGTCCCGCAGCCAGGCGGTGCCGTCGTCGCGCTTCGTCACATCGGCCACCAGGAGCCGGATCGAGTTGGTCCCGCAGTCGATGGCCGCAACCCGCGACATGATCACCCCTACTTCAGCTTCCGGTACTCGTCGGCAAGCATGGCGTAGACGAAAACGCCCCTCCATTCGCCCTTGAAGATCTCGCACTCCTTGAAGTGCGCTTCGCGGCAGAGGCCAAGGCGTTCCATGAGCCGCCACGACGGCTCGTTGCGCGAATCACACGTCGCCTGGACCCTGTGCAGCCCGAGGCCATCGAAGCCCAGGTCCAGCAGCACGGCGGCCGCCTCGCGCGCGTAGCCCTTGCCCTGGAAGTCCGGGTGAAAGACGTAGCCGATCTCGGCCTGGCGGTGTTCCTGGCTGTGCCACGTGAGACCGACCTCGCCGACGACCCGGTCCGCTTCCGGCAGCACCACCGCGAGGACCAGCTCCTGGCCCTCGTCCGTGAGCTCGCACTGGTCGACCTGCTTGGCGAGGCGCTCGGCGGCATCGACCCGGTCGGAGGGCTCGCTGTAGAGATAGCGGTTGACCTCAGGCAGCTTCCGGTAGGCGAGGACGTCGTCGAGGTCGGTCGTCTCGAACGGGCGCAGCAGCAGGCGGACGGTCTTGATCGGGTAGTCAGGACGCAGCACGCTCGTACTCCTCGTCGAGCAGGCCGTACACGAACAGGTCGCCCCACTCGCCCTTAAAGATCTCGTTCTGCCTGAAGTGGGCTTCCCTGCGCATGCCTAGGCGTTCCATCAGCCCCCACGACGGCTCGTTGCGCGGGTCGCACTGGGCGATGATCCGGTGGAGCTTCAGATCCTCGAACCCGATCTTCAGCATCGCCTCCGCGGCTTCCCTCGCGAGCCCCCTGCCCTGGAACTCCGGGTTGAAGACGTACCCGATCTCGCCCTGGCGGTCCTTCTCGCTGATCCACTTGAGGACGACGTCGCCGATGACCCGGCCGGCCTCCGGGAACTCGACGGCGAGGACGAGCCACTGGCCTTCCTCGGTCAGTTCGCCCATGGTCAGGCTCTTCTTGAGGCGCTCCTCCGAGTCCTCGGGGGTGGCGGGTTCGCCGTAGAGGTAGCGGCAGACCTCGGGGTTGGAGCGGTAGGTGTGCAGGTCGTCGAGGTCGCTGGGCTCGAAGGGACGGAGGATCAGGCGGTTCGTCTTCAGCGGGTAGTCAGGGCGCACGCCCTCACAATGCCAAGGAACGCCGTCTGCGCCTCACGATTTATGACGACTCACGGAGCCTTCACGAGGTGGAGAAACGCCGACCACGCCTGCACGCGGCACCGCCTCTCAGAACTCGATGCTGCTGATCAGCTTCTTCGACTCGTCAACATCCAAGGCCTGCTTGTCGAGGACCGTCACCACATCGTCGTAGTCGCTCAAACTCTCCTTGTCTTCGAGGAACAGGCCGGTCCGCAGGGACTCGATCCAGACCGCCGACCCGAACTTCGCGTAGTCCAGCTTCACGAACGACCCCGCCGCGCCCGCGTGCGCGCCGATCGCCCTCGGCACGACCCGGACGGTGATGCACGGGCGCACCATCATCGTCAAGAGGTGAAGCAGCTGCGCCTGCATCACCTCTGGGCCGCCGACCGGCAGCCGGAGAGCGTTCTCGTGCACGTAGAAGATGAACTCCCGGCTTCGGTGGAAGATCGCCTGCCGGCTGAGCTTCAGCAGGATCAGGCCGTCGACGTCTTCGGGCTTGATGATCGACGAGCTGTCCATCAGGACGCGGATGTAAGCGGCGATCTGGAACAGGCCCGGCACGTAGGTCAGGGACCAGGTAGTGATCTTGTTGGCGAGTCGTTCCTGCTCGATCAGGCTCTGCAGTGGCAGCAGGGCGCCGCCCTCGATGAACTGCAGGTAGCCCTTCTCTCGTGATTCCCTGAAGAGCGACACAAGGCGGCTCACCTCATTGCGGTCCACTCGGCAGTAGGCAAGCAGCTCCCGCAGTTCGATTTCGTTGACGCCGCCCTTGCCCTGCACCAGATCGGAGATCTTGGCCTCCTGCCAGTCGAGCAGCTCGGCCAGCTTTCGTTGTGTGAGGCCGCTCTGCTCGATGGCGTACCGCACGCCATTGCCGAACTCCCGGCCCACCACGCTTGAGTTGCGCTTCGGCATGGAAACGAAGCTAGGAGACGGGAACCCTTTCGCTCCAACGTTTCTGCCCGAATCGCCCCGAACGAAGTACGACTTGGAATCGTTCCAACGCGACACGCCGTACTAGCTCGGCGTGCTCGTTACCAAGCTTTGCGATGTCGGCTGCGCCGAGCTGCTGCCCGCACTGCTGCTGGTGTTGTTCGTCGACGACAGCGAAGTCCCGGAAGAGGACTGCGAGGTCCCGGAGGAGGACTGCGCGGGCGGGTTCGACGACGTCTGCGCCGGCGGGTTCGACGACGAGGACGAAGACGACGAAGAAGAAGGCGGCGTCGAGGACGAGGACGACGGCGGGCACGACGTCGACGGGGTCGACGAAGGCGGGGTGGACGACGACGAAGACGGCGTCGAGGAAGAGGACGACGGCGGCGTCGGGCAGTTCGGCGTCGACGAGGAAGGCGGCGTCGAGGACGACGGAGTGGTCGACGGCGAGGACGACGGAGTGGTGCCGTTGTTGCCGCCGGGGTCCGGGCCTGGGATGCCGGGGTTGTTCGGCGCCGGGTTCTGCTGGTTGTTGCCGTTGTCCGGCAGCAGCGGAAGCGCGTTGACGTTGTCGCTGTACTCCTTGGCCCACTTGAGGACCGTCTGGACGTACGTCGTCGAGTTGTTGTAGCGGAAGACGGCAGCGGCGCGGTCTGCCTGCTTGGTCATGTCGCCACCGCCAGCGCAGAGGTAGCGGCCGGCGCCCAGGGCGGCGTCGTAGACGTTGTTCGGGTTGACGTTGCCGTCGTCGTTGCCGTCGCCGCCGAAGCCCGCCCACGTGCCGGGGATGAACTGCATCGGGCCGACGGCGCGGTCCCAGGCGGTGTCGCCGTCGAGGCGTCCGCCGTCGGTGTCGCGGATGGCGGCCATGCCGGGAGCGCCGTTGAGGACCGGGCCGAGGATCTTCGGGGTGGCGTCGCCGACGGCGTTGACGCGGCCGTTGTTCGCGTGGTTCGACTCGACCTTGCCGATGCCGGCGAGCAGGGCCCAGTCGAGCTTGCAGCCGGGTACGAGCTGGGCCATCTTGTCCTCGGCGCGGAGGTAGGCCTCGAAGACGACGCCGGGGATGTCGTAGGTGCCGGGGAAGTCGTCGATCACGCCGGGGTCGTTGTCGAGGTTGTCGATGTCGCCGTCCTGGAGGTCGGCGAGCAGTGCGGCGCTCAGCTCCTCGGACAGCGGCAGGCGGCCGGACGCGCCGAGCTCGGCAGGGTCGAGGCGCAGGGCTCCGTAGACGTCGGCGGGGCCGAGGGCGACAGCGATGTCATCGTGCTTCGAGAGGTTGACCCAGTCGATCAGTTTGGTGCCGACGATCATGGCAGGCGCAAGCATCGCAGCCAGCGCGGCGACGGCGAACCCCTTTTGCCTGGGGGTCAGCGCCGCGGGACCGCGCAGTTTGGCCATTGCCACGAATTCTCACCTCTCGTGCGTCATCGCGGCGCGCCGTCCAACAGTTACGGCGGACGCCCCCATCGGTGACCTGTTCCACCCTGCCCCACTCCTGAGACTAGGTGTACCCAAGACGGAGTGAAGCGTGCGTTCGGTTCCGTTGACTGTTAACTTGCGCAGTCTCCCGCGGGCCAGAGCTCCTGTTCCTTCAAGATCGCCAGGGCTTCGTCCCCCATGGGATTGACCCCGGAGCCCTTCGCGAGGGCGTGCGCAACGTGCACGTGAAGGCACTTGACCCTGGTCGGCATACCGCCCGCGGTGACCTGGGTGCCCAGCGACTCGATGGCGTCCCTCTCCGCGAGGTACGACTCGTGCGCGCGCAGGTAGGCGGCGGCGAGCTCCTCGTCCTCCGCCAGCTGGTCGGTCTGCTCCTTCATCAGCCCGCCGCTCTCCAGCGTGCTGACCAGGGAGTTCAGCTTCGGGCAGGTCAGGTAGTACAGCGTCGGGAACGGTGTCCCATCAGGCAGCCGCGGGTCCGTCTGCACGACGTTCGGGTGCCCGCTGGGGCACCGCGAGGCGATCGCACGTGTTCCGCGCGGCGTGCGGCCGAGCTGCTGAGCGACCGTTTCCAGGTCAGCAGCACTTACTTGTGCGTCACCGATTCCCACAGTTCCTCGTACCAAGACCTTTGTGCCGCGGGCTTGCCCGACGGCCTCTCCGATTCAGTGTTGCGGCTCTCGTCGCCCGGCAGTTGAACGATGTAGGGCACCTCGCCCGGCCGCACCCAGTGCAGCCGCTTGCGCGCCTCGATCTCCACGTACGCCGGGTCGTTCAACTGCGACTTGCGCTGTTCCAGCGCACTGACCTGCTCGCGCAGCTTCTGTTGCTCGGCGCCCACGTCACGCAGCTCGTCGCGCTGCGAGAGGTAGGTCCGCAACGGGACCGCGATGCTCAACGCCAGTGCGCACAGCACCATCGCGAACATCGCGGCCCGCCGCGTACCGGTCATGCCGAACGCGCCACCCGTGCCGTCACTCCGACGCGATGGCGCCTTCGGACGGGGTGGCTTCCGAGCGCGCGCAGGCCGCGCCTCCCGCTCTTCGCGGGGGCGGCGGGGACGACGCGCGCGCTCGGCCATACCTCAGCTTCTCAGCTCTCCGGCGTGTAGCGCGGGAACGCGAGCTCACCGGCGTAGCGTGCCGCGTCGCCGAGGCTCTCCTCGATGCGCAGCAACTGGTTGTACTTCGCGGTGCGCTCGCCACGGGCAGGGGCACCGGTCTTGATCTGGCCGGCACCGGTCGCGACGGCGAGGTCGGCGATGGTCGTGTCCTCGGTCTCGCCGGAACGGTGCGACATCATCGACTTGTAGCCGTAGGAGGTGGCCAGCGAGACCGCGTCGAGCGTCTCGGACAGCGTGCCGATCTGGTTGACCTTCACCAGCAGCGCGTTGGCGGCGCGGCGGGAGATGCCCTCCTCCAGGCGCTCCGGGTTCGTGACGAACAGGTCGTCGCCGACGATCTGGACCTTCTCGCCCAGCTCGGCGGTCATCTGCACCCAGCCGTCCCAGTCGTCCTCGGACAGCGGGTCCTCGATGGACACCAGCGGGTAGTCGCGGACCAGCTCGGAGTAGTAGCCGATCATCTGCTCGGCGCTGCGCTTGCTCTTCTCGAACGTGTAGGCGCCATCGGAGTAGAACTCGGTGGCGGCCACGTCGAGCGCGAGCGCGACGTCGCGACCGGCACGGTAGCCCGCCTTCTCGATGGCCTCGAGGATGAGGTCGAGCGCGTCGCGGTTGCTGGACAGCGACGGCGCGAAGCCACCCTCGTCGCCCAGGCCGGTCGCCAGGCCCTTGCTCTTCAGCACGGACTTGAGCGCGTGGTAGACCTCAGTGCCCCAGCGCAGACCCTCGCGGAACGTCTCCGCGCCGATCGGCGCGATCATGAACTCCTGGATGTCCACGTCGGTGTCGGCGTGCGCGCCACCGTTGAGGATGTTCAGCATCGGCACCGGCAGCACGTGCGCGTTCGGGCCACCCACGTAACGGAACAGCTCGAGACCGCTGCTCGTCGCCGCGGCCTTCGCGACCGCGAGGGACACACCGAGGATCGCGTTCGCACCCAGACGCGACTTGTCCGGCGTGCCGTCCAGGTCGACGAGCTTCTGGTCGACGACGCGCTGCTCGACGGCCTCGATGCCGACCAGCTCAGGGCCGATCTCGTCGAGCACAGCGGTGACCGCGCGCTCGACGCCCTTGCCCAGGTACCGCTTGGCGTCGCCGTCCCGCAGCTCCACTGCCTCGTGCTCACCGGTCGAGGCACCCGACGGAACGGCCGCACGCTCCAGCGTGCCGTCGTCCAGCGCCACCTCGACCTCGACGGTGGGGTTGCCGCGCGAGTCCAGGATCTCGCGTGCTCCGACCTGCTCGATGACCGCCACTTGCGCTCCCTGTTTCTCCTGCGTCTCGTCTCGCGACGAGCCTACTTGGGCCAGCTGACAGGCAGATGCTTGACACCGTTCTGGAAGTTCGACCGCAGCCTGTCGACGCTGCCATCCAACTGAATCGTGCCAGAAAGGTCCAGGACCGCCTCGAAGATCGCGCGCATCTGGGTCCTGGCCAGCTGCGCCCCGAGGCAGAAGTGCGGCCCGTGCCCGAAGCTCAGATGATCGGCTTCCCGCCGCCCCACATCGAACTTGCCCGGTTCTGTGAAAACGAGCTCATCCCGGTTGGCGGACGAGAACCAGACGACGACCTTGTCCCCCGCCTTGATCGGCTGCCCCGAGAGCTCGGTGTCCTGGACGGCCGTGCGACGGAAGTGCATCACCGGCGTCCACCACCGCAGCATCTCCTCGACCGCCGACCCGAGCAACGAACGATCAGCACGCAAGCGCTCGTACTGATCAGGATGTTCGAGCAGCGCGATCATGCCGCCGGGGATGCCGTTGCGCAGAGTTTCGTTGCCTGCCACGGAGAACAGCCAGAAGAGGTTCTCGAACTCCTCCAGCGAGATGTCCTCCTGCATGAGGTTGCTCAACACATCATCAGACGGGTGCGCACGCTTGTACGAGCCCAACGCGTGCGCATAGGCGTAGAGGTCGGGCATGCCGTCGCGTGCGCGCGGGTCGCGGCCGTCGTCAGGACGAAGCTCCAACGCCGCCAGGGCCATGTCCGTCATGCCGGCGGTGGAGCTGGACGACAGCGCGTACTCCGAGTCCTGGAAGCCGATCACGCGGTTGCTCCAGTCGTAGAGCAACGCGCGATCCTGGCGAGGCACACCGAAGACGTCGGCCAACGTCAGCAGCGGCAGGTCGGCAATGTCGACAGCGAAGTCGCCAGACGGGTTCGCGATGATCTCGCAGGCGTTCGAGCGGATGCCGTCTTCCAGACGAGCCACTGCGCGAGGCGTGAACGCCCTGGTCAGCATGCGCCTCAGCCGTGAGTGCTCAGGCGGGTCCTGGTTGAGCATCATGCGTTGGACGTACTTCAGGTCCTCGGGCCGCGGGTCACGGATCTGCGTGGCGCCGCGGTGGGACGAGAACACGCCGGGCGAACGCAACACGGTCCGGACGTCGTCGTGGCGGAAGACTGCCCAGAAGTCGTCGATGCGCACGACGTTCTTTTCGCGCAGCCGGGTGAGTGCGTCGTACGGGACACCAGAGGTATACGTGTCCGGGTCGACGATCAGCTCGGCATCGGTCCGCATAGAACGGGATTCTGACGTGCTTCATGTCGAACGTGGTGGAAACGGGCCGCTGCTGGTGCTGCTGCACGGACTGGGCGCGACCGGCGAGGTGTGGAAGGACGTCGTCGGCGACTGGCACGGCAGCTGGCTGGTGCCGGACCTGCCTGGTCACGGACGCTCCACCCCGATCGACCGCTACTCGTTCGGATCGTTCGCATCAGCCATCGCGAACGTCATCCCGCGTGAACCGGTCACGATCATCGGGCACTCACTGGGCGGTGTGGTCGGACTGGCGCTCGCGAGCGGCTGGTTCGGCGTCGACGTCACCACGTGCGTCGGAGTGGGGATCAAGGTCCAGTGGACCGACGAGGAGCTGGAGAAGGCCGCTTCGCTCGCAGCCCGTCCGAACAAGGTCTTCGCGACGAAGGAAGAAGCCGTCGAACGGGCGTCCAAGATGGCTGGGGTGCCGCTGGAGCACGGTGTGTCCGAAGTGGACGGCGGCTGGACGACGGCCCTGGACATGAAGGCGTTCGGCGTTGGCAGGCCGGACATGCCCGGCCTGATCATGGCGTCGAAAGCCCGGACAGTGCTCGCGGCGGGTGAGAACGACCCGATGAGCCCCCAGGAGCACCTGAAGGAGCTGGTGCCCGAGCCGGTGGCGTTCCCCGGCGCGGGCCACAACGTGCACGTCGAGTCGCCCTCGTCCGTCCTCACCCTGCTGGCTCAGGTCGCGACGTAACCGCCGTCGGCGTTGAGCACCGCGCCGGTGATGTAGCTGGACTTGTCCGAGGCCAGGAACAGCACGGCCTCGGCGATCTCCTCCGGCTCACCGGCGCGGGCGAGCGGCGTCTTGTTGCTGAACTCGTCGAACATCTCACCCACGGTGTTGACGGCCATCTCGGTGCGGATCGGGCCTGGCGCCACGGAGTTGACGCGAACGCCCGCGGCGCCGAACTCGACGGCCCACGAGCGGGTCAGCGCGTCCATCGCGGCCTTGGTGGCGTTGTAGACGGAGCCGATGGGGGTTCCGACCACCGCGGCGACCGAGGAGACGTTGACGATCGTGCCCTTGCCCTTGGTGACCATCGCCGGTGCGAGCGCCGCGGTGAGAAAGTAGGTGCCGCGGACGTTGACGTCGAACACCTGCTGGTAGCTGTCGAGGGACTGCTCGGGGGTCGTCGAGAACGGGAAGATGCCCGCGTTGTTCACGAGCACGTCGACCTCGCCGACCTCCTGGGCCAGCTTGCGCACGTCGTCGATGTTCGCGACGTCGGCCACGATGAAGTGGCCCGTGCCGCCGGCCTTCTCGATGAGCTCGACGGTCTCCTTGCCGAGTTCGGCGCGGCGGCCGCTCACGTAGACGGTGGCACCCGCCTCGGCGAGCTTGACCGCGATGGAGCGGCCGATGCCCGAGGTGGCGCCGGTGACGAGTGCCTTCTTGCCTGCGAGTTCCTTGGTTGACATGTCTACCAAGGTGCCGACGCCGGATCATTTCGACATAAATTCCGGATATACGGCCAGGTCAGGTCGCGATGGCGCCACCGTCGGCCGTCACGACCGATCCGGTGAGGAAGCTGGATCGCGGCGAGGCCAGGAACAATACGGCTTCCGCGATCTCCTCCGGCTCGCCGGCGCGGCCGAGCGGCGTCGGTGCCGCGATCTGCGCGATGACGTCACCACCCAGGTTCTCCTCGACCTTCTCGGTGCGGGTGAGGCCGGGCGCGACGGAGTTGACCCTGATGCCGTGACCGCCGAACTCCACCGCCCAGCTCAACGTCAACGCGTCCAGCGCGGCCTTCGACGCACCGTAGACCGACATGATCGGCGTGCCCGTGCGAGCGGTGACCGACGAGACGTTGACGATGCTGCCGCTGCCCTTCGCGATCATCTTCGGCAGCAACGCGGCGGTGAGGAAGTACGGCCCGCGCACGTTGACGTCGAAGACCCGCTCGTAGGTCTCGACGTCCTGTTCGAGGGTCGGCCCGAACGGGTAGATGCCCGCGTTGTTGACCAGCACGTCGATCTCGCCGGCCTCCTCGGCGAGCCTGCGCACGTCGGTGAGGTCACCGAGGTCGGCGACGAAGTAGTGCGCCTCACCGCCGATGCTCTCGACCGCCTTGACCGTCTCCTTGCCGAGATCGGCGCGCCGACCGGTGACGACGACCGTCGCGCCCGCCTCGGCCAGCTTCACCGCCACCGCCCTGCCGATGCCGGACGTCGCGCCGGTGACGAGTGCTCGTTGTCCGTTCAGTTCCCCTGTCATGGCGCAGACGGTTCCCGCGGCTCCTCATCAGCCCGTCAATGCGGAGTGAATCAGCTGGTCAGCGCGGGTGCGCGCCAGCCGAAGTAGAGTCGCACCAACTGCGGCAGCCGGTACCGGCCGAGCACCATCGGCTCGATCAGGTGCACGTCGGCCAGCGACTCCAGCACGTACTCGATCGCCCCGGCCTCGGTGCCGGACATCTCCGCCGCTTCGCACAGGTCGATCACGTCCGAGTCCCTGCGAGCGAAGCACTGCAGCAGGTGCAGTTCCGCGTCGCTGAGCTGCTGCTCCGCCTTGACCATCGGCGCCAGCACGGCCCGGCAGTCGGACGGGACGGCGTCGCCGAGCCGCGTCTTCCGTTCCATCTGGGCCAGCAGCATCGCGATGGTCCAGTTCGGGCGAGCGGCGAGCTTGCCGCCGACGACGCGGATCGCGTTCGGCAGGTGCGACAGGCGCGACAGCACCTCCGCCGCCTGTTCCGGCTCGGCTTCGATCCACCGCGAGCCGACGATCTTGCGGAAGAACTCGTGCGCCTCCTGCTCGGTGAGCCCGCCGGCCTTGACCCAGGTCACGCCGGGCAGCTCGTTCAACCTGCGCACGCTCGTGAGGATCATCGCCGAGCCCGGCGTCGCGAGCTCTCGCACGGACGCCGCGTCCTGGACGTCGTCGATGATGATCAGGAACCGCTTGCCGCGCGCCTTCTCCCGCCACAGCGCGGCTTTGTCGCCCGTCGGGTTCTCCACGCCGACAGCACGCAGCAGTTCATTCGCGACATCCCTGGAACGAACGAAGATCTGGCCGTCCTTGAAGCGGTGCTTCGTGAGATGCCCGATGCGAGTGGCCAGCGTGGTCTTGCCGCTGCCGTGCATGCCGGTGATGCCGACCGTGCCTGGCAACGTCTGGAGCGCCTGCGCGATCTCCTGGACGCGGCCGGTGAAGTCGGCGATGTCCGGTGGCAGCTGATCCGGCCGGCGAGGCGGATGGAGATCGCCCTTCAGGATCTCCGCGTGCACTTTGCGCAGGTCGGGTCCTGGCTCCAGGCCGAGTTCGTCGTTGAGCAGAGCACGTGCCTGGCGGAACTGGTCCAGCGCCTCGGCCTGCCTGCCCTCGCGATAGAGCGCGTACATCAGCAGGGCGCGTGGCCGTTCACGGAGTGGGTAGGCGGCAACGTGTTTCTGGAGTTCGAGGGTGTCGAGCTCACGTTCCAGCCAGTCCTCACGGGCCTTGAGCCTGTGCTCGCCGAGCCGCACGCGCTGCGCCTCGAAGTACGCGCCTTGGAGGCCCTCCAAGGGCTCGCCACGGCAGTCGTCGATGATCTCGGCCCTGACCGTGTACCCGCCGTCCTTCGACTTCAGGTTCAGTTCGGGGAGGGTTTTGCGGATCTTGTACATGTACGTCCGCAACGCCATGACCGCGCTCGGCGTCGGATCGTCCCAGACCATGCCGATCAGCTGGTCGTTGCTCAGCCGGACACCGTTGTTCAGCAGCAACGCCGCCAGCACCGCCCGCTGCTGACGCGGGCCCAGGTCGATCTCCTCGTCATCTCGCCAGGCTCGTACCGGACCCATCAGTGAGAAGCGCAGGCTCATGGAACATCACAACGCCCGCAGGCATTCCCCGCTTCCCGCACCTCACGGATTGGCAGGCAACGGCCGTGGCTCGATCACCTGCTTCATGACGATCGTGGACGTCAGACCGCGCACGCCGGGAAGCTTCGCCAGCGTCTCCTCGTACAGGCGCTGGTAGGAGGCGAGATCCGCGGTGACCACCCGCAGCAGGTAGTCGGGGCTGCCGAACAGGCGCTGGGCCTCCACCACGTTCGGCACGTCCGCCAGCGCGCGGTCGAAGTCGTCCATGGACTCCAGCCGCAGCTTGGCGAAGACCAGTGCCTCGAAACCGAACCCGATGGCGGCGGCGTCCACGACGGCCCGGTAGCCGCGGATCACCCCTGCTCGTTCCAGCTCGCGCAGCCGTCGCTGGCAGCGGGAGATGCTCAGCTGGACCTTCTCGGCCAGGTCGGTGACGGTGAGCCGGCCGTCCGCCTGCATCTCAGCAAGAATCTTGCGGTCTATGGCGTCCATGAGCAAAGAACGCAAACACCTTGCGGCCGAGTTCCCCTAGCTTTTGCTGCATGAACCCGTTACGTCAGCTCTCCCTGGATCAGCTGAGGCAACGCACCAGCATGAAGTGGCGGTACTACCCCGAGGACGTGCTGCCGGTGTGGGTGGCCGAGATGGACGTGCCGCTCGCGGAACCGGTCGCGCGGGCGATCACCGAGGCGGTGGCGCTCGGCGACACCGGCTATCCCGCCGGAACCGCCTACGCCGAAGCGCTCGCCGAGTTCGCGAGCAAGCGCTGGGGCTGGGAGCCGGCCGTGGAACGCACCGCGATCGTTCCCGACGTGATGCTGGGCGTCGTCGAGATGCTCCGGCTGGTCTCCCACCGGGACGCTCCCGTCGTCGTCAACTGCCCGGTGTACCCGCCCTTCTACCAGTTCATCGAGTCACTGGGACGGCCCGTCGTCGAAGCGCCGCTGGACGAAGCCTGGCGGATCGACTTCGCCGTGCTGGAGGACGCGTTCGTGCGTGCCGGCGAGGGTTCGGTCTATCTGCTGTGCAGCCCGCACAACCCGACGGGCACGGTCCACACCACCGCCGAGCTCACGGAGGTCGCCGCGTTGGCGCGCAAGCACGGCGTGCGCGTGGTGGCGGACGAGATCCACGCGCCGATCATGGCCGCGGGCGTGTCGTTCGTGCCGTACCTCAGCGTTGCGGACGACGGGCTGTCATTGATGTCGTCCTCCAAGGCCTGGAACCTGGCCGGGCTCAAAGCCGCGCTCGCGATCGCCGGTCCTCAGGCCGCAGAGGACCTCGCGCGGCTGCCGGAAGAGGTGAGCCACGGGCCGAGCCACGTCGGGATCCTCGCCCACACCGCGGCGTTGCGGGACGGCGGCGACTGGCTGGACGCCCTGCTGTCCGGGCTGGACGACAACCGGCGGCTGCTCGCCGACCTGCTGGCCGAACACCTCCCCGCCGTCCGCTACACACCGGGTCAGGGCACCTACCTCGCCTGGCTGGACTGCCGCGAGCTCGGCCTCGGCGACGACCCAGCCAAGGTCTTCCTGCAACGAGGCCGGGTCGCGTTGAACTCGGGGATCCCCTTCGGCACCGGCGGCAAGGGGTTCGTGCGGATGAACCTGGCGACCTCGCCCGAGATCATCACCGAGGCGGTCGGGCGAATGGCCGCCGCGTGGAACGAAACCTCGTCCTGAGCTGGGCTGACTGGTAGTCCTGGAGACCGTGCGGATCAAACCCGGTTTCGCGGCCGTGACGGTGCTGGTCTGGGCGTCCGGCTATCCGGTGGGCGCCCTCGCCGTCGCCGTGGCGCCGCCGTTCCTGATGACCACGATCCGCTTCGCCATCGCCGCCGCCCTGATGGCGCTCGTGGCGCTGGTGACGAGCGCGAGCTGGCCGCGTGGCTGGCCGCTCGTGCACACGTGCGTCGCGGGGCTGCTCGTGCAGGCGTGTCAGTTCTCCGGCGTGTACCTCGGGCTGCGGATGGGCGTACCCGCGTCGGTCACGGCGCTGGTCATTTCGTGCACGCCGGTGCTCACAGCGGTTGTGGCCGCCCAGGTGTTCCGTGTCCGAATTGGACTGAGGCAGGTTTTCGGGCTGGCACTCGGCATCGCCGCCGTGCTGGCGGCGTTGTGGGATCGGCTGGGGTCGTTCGGGTCCGGTGCGGTGTTCACGGTGCTGGGCATGCTCGGGTTCGTGGCGGGTGGCGTCTACCAGCAGAGGTTCTGCCGCGACACCGACTTCCGCAGCGGCAACGCGGTGCAGCACGCCGTGTCGGTGCCGGTGGTCGGCCTGCTGGCGCTGACGGAGAGCGCCGGGGTGACCGACTGGCGGCAGTTCTGGGCGACGATGGTGTTCCTGGTGCTGGTGAACTCGATGGGCGGGGCGTCGCTGTTCCTGGTCGGGGTGCGCAACGGCGGGGCGGCGGCGATGACCACGCTGTCCTCAGTGGTCCCGTCGGTGACGGCGTTGATCGCGTGGCCGTTGCTGGGGCAGGTGCCGACGGCGGGAGTCGTGGCCGGGCTGGTGCTCGGCTTCCTAGCGTGCTGGCTGGGGACTGCCACCCCTTCGAGTCCTGTCGCCCGGACGGCAGTCGAAGAACCGGCAGGTGGTAGGTAACGTTGATCGAATGACGGACGGCACCTTCGAAGCGTTCCGGAAGGCCGAGGCGTTGATGGCGCAGCGCAGGCCTCTCGACGCGCTACGTGAGCTGAAGCAGGTGCTGGCAGAGGCCGGGGAGGCGCCGTCGGTGCAGCTGCTGGCCGGGCGGGCCTATCTCGGGTCCGCGCAGCTCAACCGGGCGGAGGAAGCGTTCCGCAAGGTGCTGGACCTCGATCCGAGCGACCACTACGCGCGGTTCGCGCTCGGCAAGACGCTGCAGCGGCAGGGCCGGCTCACCGAGGCGCTCGCCCAGCTGCGGATGGCGGTCGCGATGAACCCGCTACCCGAGTACCAGGAAGCGCTAGGCGAGGTCAAAGCCCGCCTGGCCCTCGGAAACTGATCAGAACAGCACCACCCTCGTCCTTTGTGGACAATCCAGCGCCCCGGCACCCAGGTCGCCCTGCGGGGCAGCGAGGAAGATCATCAACTCGCGCACGCGACCCCGCGCCACTGTGGCGACACCGGCCGGACTCGTCACCCGCACGTCCAGCCGCCAGCAGTAGAGGGTTCTTCACATTTCCTACACTTGCTCCGCCCGCTGAGCACGTAGCCTGGGTCTCGTGGTCCCCCCGCCGCTGAAGGAACCCCCAGTCCGCCGCAACCGCTCAGGCAACATCTTCGGCCGCATCGTCCTGGTGCTGCTGCTGATAGTCGTAGTGGCCGCCGGCGCGTGGGGCCTGGGCGCCCTGAACCGCAAAGATGCCGCTCCCCTGGGCCCACCCCCGTTCCTGGTCCCCATCCAAGAGGTGGAACCAGGCGCCGCAGCCCCCGGCAACGCCGTGGTAGCAGGCGCGAACCCCCTGGAAGAGTGGGCAACCCGAGTGGCGTCGAAGACCGACATCCCCCTACGAGCCCTGCACGCCTACGCAGGCGCAGACCTGGCCATGCAGCGCGAAGCCCCCGCCTGCCGCATCTCGTGGTCCACCCTGGCGGGTATCGGCCGAGTGGAATCACGCCACGGCAACATCAACGGCTCCCGCCTCCAAGACAACGGCCTCCCATCCCGCCCGATCATCGGCATCCCCTTGGACGGCGGCCCCGGCGTACGCGCAATCCGCGACACCGACGGCGGCCGCCTGGACGGCGACACAACGTGGGACCGCGCAGTAGGCCCAATGCAGTTCATCCCAGGCACCTGGAACCGCTGGGCAAAACGCGCAGCCGGAGACGGCCTGCCCGCCGACCCGCAAAACATCGACGACGCCGCCCTGACGGCTGCGCGTTACCTGTGCGCAGGCGGAGCGCGGGACCTGGGCACCGGCCAGGGCTGGTGGGCGGCAGTGATGGCGTACAACAACTCCGTGGAGTACGGCCAGAGCGTGTTCAGCGGAGCAGACGCGTACGCAAGGGCAAGCGTGGCCCAGTAGGAGCAGCCCATCGGGCAAGTTGGGTGCAGTTACACGCCTGTTGATGTTGAGTTGGCGGTACTTGCAAACGCCAAACGACCACCCGCGACGCCGAAGGCCAGCGGCGACGGCGCAGCCGAGTCAACCCCAAGCGATGGCGCAGCCGAGCAGTCCTTCACACACAACGCGGGTGGGGTGGTCCCGTCACGAGTCGTGCCGATGCCTTTGCCTTCGAGTGCGACTCGTGACGGGACCACCCCACACCAACGCAACCCACCTACGCAGCCGCAAGCCGCCAAAAGCAACCGGCGTGCCATCAACCCGCGCGCGGCGCTGGACAGGTCTTTGATCAGATTGGCGGGGTCTGGGGCGGAGCCCCAGGGTTCCGGCAAAGTCGTGTTGGTGCTGGTCAGGGGTGGATTC
>NZ_VSRL01000489.1 GCF_012184385.1 Lentzea indica | reverse complement strand
AGTCGACGAAAAGCGTGTCGACTTGACCCTCCTCCTCGGGCGCGGCAAAGGCATCGGCACGACTCGTGACGGGACCACCCCACCCACTGGCTGTGTGAAGGACTGCTCGGCTGCGCCATCGCTTGAGGTGGCTCGGCTGCGCCTTCGCGGTCGGCTCGGCTTCGCCTTCGCCGCTTGCATGCGGCCTCGCGGTGGTCAGCCGCGTGCTGTGAACATGCCGGTGGCGATGAAGCGGTAGACGAGGTCGTCGCCGCGCTTTGCCGTGCCTTCGAACTCCACCAGGCCCAGGTTTGGCCTGGTCTTCGACAGGCGGGCGCTCAGCACCTCTGCGGCGAACGTCAGCTTGTCGCCGGGGTAGACCGGGGCGAGCCAGGACAGTTCGCGGCCGCCTGGTGAGCCCTGGGACGTGGAGTTGGACAGGACCTCGTCCACCCAGCGGCGCATCCACAGGGAGGCTGTGTACCAGCCAGAAGCGGACAAACCGCCGAAAATGGAGTTTCGTCCCGCTTCCTCGTCCAGGTGGAACGGCTGGGGGTCGAACTTCTTGGCGAAGTCCACCATGTCGTCCCGGTCGACGATTACCTCGCCGAGCGGGATGATTCGGCCTGCAGGCAGATCCTCGAAGGCGATCACGCGTTGATCGTAGTAACTGAATCCGCTGGGAACCGATCTAACGGCGACGGCGTCCAAGAGCCCGAGCCCAGGGCTATGCGTATGTGAGGGGGACTCGGTGGACGACCACCGTGCGCAGGTCGAGGAGCTGCTCGCCGACTACCGGCGCAGCCGCGAGCAGCTGGCGTCGGTCCAGCGTGAGCTTGAGGCTGTCTCCGGTCAGGCGTCCAGTCCGGACGGGACGGTCACTGCGACCGTGGGTGCCGGGGGGAAGCTCACGTCGCTGGAGCTTTCCGAGCTGGCCTATCGGCGGCATCGTCCGGAGCAGTTGGCCGAGTTGATCGTGCGGACCGTTGCCGCGGCTGCTGCTTCTGCCGCTGAGGTCACCTATCAGACGTTGAGTGCGGTGTTGCCCGCTTCCACGGATCCCGCCGCGCTGGTCGCCGGTACCGCAGACCTGAAGCCCGACGAGTACCAGCCTGAGGTGGGCGTGGACTTGGCGCGGCAGCCCGCTCGTCGTCGTGTTGACGACGACGAGGACAACGAGCAACGGGAGAGCTGGCTCGACTCCGAGCTCATCCACAGGAGGGTGCGATGACCGGGTACAACGCCGACCTCGAGCGCTTGGACGCCGGGGCTCGTGAGCTGAAGGGGTTCGCGGGCCAGGCCACCGAGATCGCGGGGACGCTGGACAGGGCGCTGGCCGCGTTCGGTGCCTGCTGGGGTGACGACGCGGTGGGTCGTAGTTTTGCCTCGTCGCACGAGAAGCCTTCTGGTGACGCGGCGGGGGCGTTGTCGGGGCTTGCGGCGACGTTGGGGGACGTGGGCGACAAGCTCTCCGCTACGGCCGAGACGTACCGGCACGTCGAGCAGAGCAACCTGACCGCGATGAGAAGGTTGGACGGCTGACATGGGCATCGAGCTTCCCGCCGAACTCACCGAGGTCGCGGCCAAGGCAGGCGTCTCGTGGCCCAAGGCGGACGAGGACGCCATGCGCTCCAGCGCCTCCGCGTGGCGCGAGGCCGGCGACAAGATCAAAGGCCTGGGCACGTCTTCTGACGGCGCCGCCACTCGGGCGCTGGAAGGCCTGAGCGGCTCGACCGGTGATGCCGCGCGTGGCCGTTGGGCGAAGGTCGTGGCCCCGGACGGCGAGCTGCAGCGAGCGGCCCGTGGTTGCCACGCCGCCGCCGATCGGCTCGACCACGCCGCCAAGCAGGTGGGTGCCGCGAAGGTCGAGATCGTGCGCGAGCTGGTGACGCTGGCGAAGAACAACGACGCCGCCACCGCTTCCGCCAACGCCGGCAACCCCAACGCGTTGCTCGGCCTCGACACGTTGACCCGAGGCGCCGCAGCCAACGTCGCGAACCTCCACAACACGCTGTCGTCCGCCATCCGCCTGGACAGCGGTGTCGACATGAGCCACGGCTCGCAGCCCGTCAACACCGCGCCCGGTGCCCACGGTCCTGGTGGCGGCGGTGGGCTGCTGTCCCCGGTCACGGACATCGTCGGCGGCGTCGTGGCTCCGGTGGCCGGCGCTGTCGCTCCCATCGTCGAGCCCGTTGCCGCCGTCGTCGCTCCGGTGACTGAGGCGGTCGCTCCTGTCGTTGGCGGGGTGACCGCCCCTGTCGCTCCGGTCGTCGGCGCCGTGACGGCGCCTGTCGCGCCCGTCGTGGGTGCCGTGACCGACGCTGCCGCTCCGGTTCTGGACGCCGCCGCTCCCGTGACCGCG
>NZ_VSRL01000488.1 GCF_012184385.1 Lentzea indica | reverse complement strand
AGCTCGTGAGCGAGACGCGCTGGCGAGCCTGCCGCGCGGCAGGCTCACCGGTCTGCCCGACGCGCCGGACGTGCTGCCGAAGCCGGAGATCCGCATCGACGCGCAGTGGTCCGTCTGCGACACGCTCGACCTGGACGAGTTCCGCGAGAACCAGGCGGCGGAGAACCAGATCAAGACCTCCGTGATCGCCGGCGTGAGCGGCGGCAACCCGGAGCTCGGCGACGAGGCGGTGCTGGTCCAGCAGCGCACGGGCGCGAAGAAGGCGTACCTGATCTACAAGAAGCCCAACAGCCTGCGCGACATCTCGTCGTCGACGGTGCGGGCCGAGGTGGACCTCAAGAACGACAAGGTGATGAACGCCCTGAACCTGAAGGGCAAGCAGCCGAGGGCGATCAGCACGGCGATGCTGAACGCGATCCCCGAGGTCGCTCCCCTGATCGCGCCGGTCATCCAGGACCAGGGCAAGCAGGCGGACTACGTCACCGAGACGAAGGTGAACATCGGCGAGGTCGTCGAGGTCAACCTGACCGGCAAGGCGACCTACATGGTGGCGCTGAAGGACGGTTTCCAGGACGTCGACCAGACCGTGGGCGACCTGCTCCGCTGGGCGTACGCGAACAACAAGAAGCCGATCCAGCTCTCGCCGAGCGCGATCTCGGACCACAAGGACCCGAAGAACCCGCTCAAGCTCGACTCGTACCCGGCGAAGATCCCGACCACGCTCGAGGCCAACGCCAACAACACCGTGGTGTGCCTGGGCTGGAAGGCCGACAACTTCACGGAGCAGACCAAGGCCGAGCACACCTCGGTGACGATCGGCTCCAAGTTGCCCGGCCCCAAGGAGATGACCCCGGTCGAGCTGAACGCACCCGGTGCGGCCGGCGAGATCATCGACCAGTTCCTGATGCTGCCCGGCAAGGCCGCGGTCGTGCGGGCGAGCCAGGGCAAGGGCGACTTCGGGACCGGTCCGGTACAGGTCGTCACCGGCCGGGGTGTCCGCTACGGCGTCCCGGACGCGGCCACGGCGACGGCGCTGGGGCTCGACGGGACGTTCCCGCCGGCACCGAACCAGATCCTGAGCCTGTTGCCGATGGGACCGCAGCTCAACAAGAACGAGGCGAACCGCAGCTACGACGCGATTCCGGCACCGAAGGGCACGATCAAGGATCCGCAGTCCACTCAGAAGTAGCGGAACCGCTCCGGGTGCATCACCGTCGAATGCACGCAAAAGCACTCGGAAGTGTCGTTAGGGGACAGTCGTGGCCGGTCGCATCAGTGTCGATCCAGAGTGGTTGGAGTCCTACGCCGACCGGATCGACGGCACGACGGACGATCTGAGGCGGGTGCGGGACGCCATGAAGGTGTCCCCGCTGCGCCCGCAGTCGTTCGGCGAGATCGGCAGAACCGTGGGCACCGCCCAGGGCTACGCGCGTGCGGCCGAGCTGCTCAACTCGCAGCTCGCCCGCGCCTGCGACACGCTCGACGCTGCCGCGAAGGGACTGCACGCCGTCGCCAAGCAGTACGGGTACCAGGACGACGAGAGCGTGCATCTGATCAAGAAGGCCGACCGGCGGTAGGGGGAGCTGTGGTGGCCAAGGACGGCAGGCAGATCGCGGCCGAGGTCGGTCCCGAGCTCGACTACCTCTCGCAGGTGAGCCGCAAGCTCGGTGTCGTGGACCTCGTGCACGACTTCTTCGACCCGCTCGTGGGCGACTGGAACGACCTGCGCGAGGAAGCCGAACGCTGGCGCAAGGCGGCGAAGGTGACCGAGGCGGTCAACAAGCACGTCACGGCACCGCTGGGCGGGGTCGACGCGCGGTGGGAGGGCAAGGACGCCGACGCGTTCCTCGACCACATGCGCAAGGTGGGGCTCGCGGGCGGCGACATGTCCGACGCGATGAACGCGATGGCGGACGCGCTGGAGGAGACCGCGGACGGCGTTCGCGACATCGTGCAGGACATGGCGCACGTGCTCGCCGACGCCGCGGACTCGGTGTCCGGCACGGCGGCGCTGCCCCTGGAGGGCGACCAGCGCGCGATCAAGCACATCGAGGAGCTCAAGGACCCGGTCCGCGAGCTGCACGAGTCCGCGCGGCAGGTGCTGGAGGCGTTCCTCAAGCTGTGCGACGGGGTTTCCGGTGAGGCCGGAGCCTTCGGTGCCGTGCGGATGGAGCACAAGTACCCCGAGCAGAACTGGACGTACACGGCGCCTGCCAAGCCGGAGACGAAGCTGCCGGAACCGGCCAAGGCGTCCGCCACGGCCGCCGCGGGCACCGGTGGCGGTGCTTCACCCGGCGGTGGCGGCGGTGGTGTCGGCGCCGGCGGAGTCGGTTCGGTCGCGCTCCGG
>NZ_VSRL01000487.1 GCF_012184385.1 Lentzea indica | reverse complement strand
CTCAGGCGCACCTCCGCCCCGAGCTCCGGCCTCGTGACGAACCGGACAGTGGGCACGCCCCACGGCCGCAGCTGCACCTTGCCGCGCTGCGCCCGTCCCGCGCTCAACGGGTCGCGCACCAGCTCCGGCGACGCCATCGGCCCGGACGAGAACGACGGCAGCAACAACGTCCGCGTGGCCGCCTTGACCGTTTCCTGATCGAGCGCGCCAGCGAGCGACTCGGCCGTGGCGGCGAACGGATGGGGCGCGTCCCGTCGTGTGCTCTCGCTCCGTGCGGGCAGCCCGGAGTCTTCGGCCCACAGCGCGAGGACGCCGTCGGTCGTGCACAGGCCATGCAGTACGAGCACCGTTGAACCCTATGTGTTCACATTGGTGCCATGGTCGAAGACTCCCCTGTCGTGCTGGACGGTCGGTCCCTCGGCGCCGACGACGTGGTGCGCGTCGCGAGGTACCACTCGCCGGTCGCTCTGCACGCCGACGGGCTCGCCCGCCTCGACGCGTCGTGGCGTGCCAGCCAGCGCCTCGTGGTGCGGCGACATGTCTACGGCCGCACCACCGGCGTCGGCGCGAACCGCGACCAGATCGTCAGCACGGAGGGCTGGGCCGAACACGGCTTGCGCCTGCTGCGCAGCCACGCGGGCGGCCTCGGCGGCATGCTCCCCGAGGAACAGGTGCGCGCCATGATGGTCGTGCGCCTCAACCAGCTCCTCGCGGGCGGTGCCGGCGTGCGCAGAGCCGTGGCTGATGCCCTGCTGGCCGCGCTGAACAGCAGCTGCTACCCCGGCGTGCACGAGTACGGCGCCATCGGCACGGGTGACCTGACCGCCCTGGCGGAAACCGGCCTGACCCTGCTCGGCGAGCGCTACTGGCTCGGGTCGACGCAGACCCCGGACCCGATCGAGCTCGACTCGGGCGACGCACTGGCGTTGATCAGCAGCAACGCACTCACCATCGGCATGGCGGGCCTGGCATGGCAGGACGCGCACCAGCTGCTCAAGGCCACCCACGTCGTCGCCGCCCTGTCGTTCCTCGCTGTCGACGGCACCGTCGAGGCCTACGACGAACGCGTTCATCTCGGCCGCCCCCACCCCGGCCAGGTGGCGGTCGCCGCCGAGATGCGCCGTCTGCTCGACGAACCGTCCCGGCCTGCGGCCCGCATCCAGGACCCGTTCGGCTACCGCTGCTTCCCGCAGATCCACGGCCCGGCCGTCGACGCCGCCACCGACCTCGGCCGCGTCCTCGACGTCGAGTTCAACGCCGCCGCCGAGAACCCGCTGATCGTCGCCGACCACTTCGGCCTAGAAGACGACGCCGCCTACCACCACGGCGCCTTCCACAGCGCGTACCTCGGCCAGGCGCTCGACCGTCTCCGGTTGTCGATGCTGCACACCGGCCACCTGTCGACGGCCCGCCTCGCCACGCTGGTCGAGCCGAACTTCACCGGTCTGCGCCCGTTCCTGGCAGAGGGTGTGCCCGGCAGCTCGGGCGTGATGATCCTCGAGTACAGCGCCAACTCGGCGCTGGCGGAGGTCCGCACGCTCGCCGAACCCGCGAGCATCGGCAACGCCGTCGTGTCGCGCGGCCAGGAGGAGAACTCGAGCTTCGCCTTCCAGTCCGCGAGCCATGCCCTGCGCTCCCTCAGCGCCTTCCGCCTGGTGCTGGCGTGCGAGGTCGTCGCAGCCGTCCGCGCCCTGCGGCTGCGCGGCATCACCCCGGACACCCCGGCTCTGCGCGCCGCCTTCGAGACAGCCGAGTCGAAGCTCAACCCGGACATGTCGGACCGCCAGCTCAGCCCGGACGTGGAGGTCGCCTCCAGCCTCCTCGACGACTTCGCCGGCTACTGAGCCTGCGCCGAAGCTGTTGCGGGGGAAGGGCATCGCGCCCTTGATCTCCACCTTGCTGGAGCTTTTAGGGTGGGCAAGGTCAAGGTGGTCGAAGCAGGGGATGTGGTCGTGGTGCGTGCTGTCCGTGTGCACGAGTTCGGTGGACCCGAGGTGCTGGTCGCGGAGGAGATCGCAGAGCCGGTCGCCGGTCCGGGGCAGGTCGTGGTCGGGTTGAACGTCGCCGACGTGATCTTCCTCGACACGCTGCTACGGGGCGGCTGGGGCGGCGAGTTCTTCCCCCTGGCCCCTCCCTACGTCCCCGGTGGCGGCGGAGCGGGACAGGTGCTGTCGGTCGGAGAAGGCGTGGATCCGGCCTGGGTCGGCCGGCATGTCGTCGCCCGTGGATCCGGGAGCTACGCGGAGCGGATCGTCTCCTCCGCCGACGAGATCGTCGTGGTTCCGGACGGCCTGGTCTCGGCGGAGGCGGCGGCCATGGTGCACGACGGCGATGGAGATCCCCGAGCCCGCGCCGTTCGTCGTCGTGACCG
>NZ_VSRL01000486.1 GCF_012184385.1 Lentzea indica | reverse complement strand
CCACCGCGGGCAGTGCGCGCGGAGCGCAGGTCGTCGGTGGCGGACGTGGGCCGAGTCAGGCTCCGAAGACGCCCATCGCGCCTGCCGGGCCGAAGGGTGCGCCCAGCACGATCGGTGGCGGCAAGCCTGGCGCCGGCGGTGCTGGTGGTGTGCCCGGTGGTCCTGGTGCTGCGGGCAAGGGGCCTGCGGGCACGATGACGCCTGGCGGCGCCAGTGGCGTAGGGCCCGAGGCGAACAGGGCTGCTGCGGCTGGCGCGGCCAAGGGTGGCGCGGCCGGCAAGGGTTCTGCGTCGCTCATGTCGCCTGCGGCCGGCGCGGCCAAGGGTGAGGGCGAGGAGGACGGCGAGCACGTGCGCAAGTACGGCGTCGACTCCGACGACGTGTTCGGCGACGAACGCATGGTGGTGCAGTCCGTCATCGGCGAAGACCCGAAGGACCAGTAATCCCTTGAGCTCACCAGGTTCTGTGGTTCTGTCCACAGTGGAGTTCGCCGTGGTCTGGGAGGCGCAACGCCTCCCGGCCGCGCACGTCGCGCTCGACACGCGGATTCCCTCCATCACCCACACCGAGAAGGCCGAGGTGGTGAAGCGGGCCTGGGAGTCGCTGGAGGCACGCGGCCTGGCCCGCAACGGCCGGGTCGTGCCCGAGCTCGCGGACGGGTTCGCGTTGCTGGCGAACCCGCAGGTGTCGATCGACCTGTGGATCTGGGCCGACCGGCAGATCAGCGGGCTCGCCGCTGCCATCGGGGACGAGGCGATCCTGGCGGTGCAGGACCGCGACGAGATGTGGTTGATCGAAGCCCGTGGCACCGCTCTCGCCGAGGCGGCGGTCTCCGTCGCCGGCGAGATGCCGGCCGGGTTCGGACGTTCGATCAGCCTGCCCTACGACGATCTGGTGGCCGCGGCCAAGGACGTCGGGCTGGACGCGCAGCGGATGATCACCACGCTGGAGCGGCAGGGAATGCGGCTCGGCGACGCCCAGGAGCTCGCCGGGATGCTCGACGGCACGTCCACGCGCGGGCAGTTCGGCGTGCAGCGCAACGGGCAGCGCGCTGGCCGTGTCGTTTCCTTCCACGACACCCACAACGGGCGCTACCTCCGTCAGCTCAAGCCGAGCAGCGACGGGCGCAAGTGGTGCACCATCACGCCGGTCGACAACCATCGCCTGGCCGCCTCCATCTGGGAGCTCCTGCAAGAGGTCTGATCACGGAACGTCGACGCTCACCCCCGCGTCATAACACTCGACATCACCCGACCGGCGTTGAAAGGGCGAATCGTCGCCCTTCTCGGCGCAATTCGTTCTATGGTCGTCGAGCAGACACTGAGGGGGTAGGCGCGCATGACTGTGGCGAAGTTCAACAGCGAAGCCATGGAACAGTGCCGCACGACCGTGAGCAGTCAGGCCGGACAATTCGGCGCGATCGGTGACGGCTTTTCCAATCAGTACGGCAATCCGGACACTTTCGGGAAACTCGGCGCTTCCGGCGCGATCTCGAGCGCGGTGACCGCAATGGACCAGGCGGGCACGCAGGAGTTCGAGGCGGCCGAGAAGGTGCTGCGCAAGGTCGAGAGCGCGCTCGACGCGATCCAGACCAACGTCGAGGGCGTCGAGGAAGCCAACAAGAACTCCCTGAAGGCGGTGTGACGTGAGCGCGATGGACGAGGTCGTGGCACTGCCCGGCGGAGCAGAACTCGCCGCGCTCGCCGACAAGATCGAGACCGCGCAACCCCAGGCCGTGCGCGACATCGCGAACCGCTGGAAGCAGGCAGCGGGCAAATGCGGTGACCAGACGAACGTCCTGCAGAAGTCGGTCACCCAGCTCGACGGCGCCTGGGAAGGCAAGTCGGCGGACGGCTTCGTCGCCTACATGGGCAAACTCACGAAGTGCGGCACCTCGATGACCGACGCGCTCAACGGCGCCGCGACCGACCTGGAGGCGGCCGCGAACGCGTTGGAAACCGCGAAGTCCTCGATGAGCCGCATCTGCGAAACCCTCCTGAGCCGCGCCCGCCAGACGCGCCAGCAGCTCCACAACCAGCCGCAAGAGGACGTCGACAGCGTCATCCGCAGCTGCTGCGCCGAGGCCCTCGCTGACGCAAAACCCGTTGTCTCCCAGGCAGAAAACGCCGTGAACGCCGCCGCAGGAGCCCTGAAGGGCCGCCCTGGCGCGCTGTCGCCGAAGTTCTCCTCCATCGAGGACCCGAACACGCAGTCCTTCACCCCCGCTCCCGGCAAGCCGATCGAGTGGGCACCGACCCCACCACCCGACGACTCGACCAAGCCGTCCACATCGGACTCCCAGCCGAAGACCGCCGCCTCCGAGCACGGCGGTGGAGGTGGCGGCGGCAGTGCTTCCGGTGGCGGCGGTGGCGGAGGCGGC
>NZ_VSRL01000485.1 GCF_012184385.1 Lentzea indica | reverse complement strand
GATGCGGTTCGGCACGGGTGTGCTGCCGGACGCCAAGACCGTCGTCCAGGCCGACGACACCATCTACGTGGCGGCGCTGTCCGGCACGATCACCGACGTCGCGGCGGCGGCGCTGCAGGCACCGGAGGAAAGCTGATGCGGGTCGCGATCGCTGGCGCGGGCGCGGTGGGGCGGTCCATCGCGCAGGAGCTCGTCTCCGACGGCCACCAGGTCATGCTGATCGAACGGGACCGGGCGCACTTCGACCCCAACTCCGTCGAGCAGGCCGAGTGGGTCCAGGCCGACGCGTGCGAGCTGTCCTCTTTGGAGGACGCGGGCATGCAGCTGTGCGACGTGGTGATCGCCGCGACCGGTGACGACAAGGTCAACCTCGTGGTGTCGCTTCTCGCCAAGACCGAGTTCGCCGTCCGTCGCGTCGTCGCGCGCGTGAACGACCCGACAAACGAATGGCTCTTCACCGAGTCGTGGGGCGTCGACGTCGCGGTGTCGACACCGCGGTTGCTCGCCGCGATGGTCGAGGAGTCCGTGACGATCGGTGACGTCGTGCGCCTGCTGACGTTGCGGCAGGGCCAGGCGAACCTCGTGGAGATCACGCTCGACGAGGCCACGCCGTTCGCCGGCCGTGCCGTCTCGGAGTTGACGCTGCCCCGCGACGCCGCGCTCGTGACGATCCTGCGCGGCGGGCGGGTCATCGTGCCGCAGCCGGACGACACGCTCGAAGGCGGCGATGAGCTGCTGTTCGTCACCACCGCCGCCGTCGAGCAGGACATCAAGACCGCGCTCGGGTATTAGACCCACCAGTACTGGTTGCCGCCGCCATGGCAGTCCCACAGCTGCACGCTGGCGCCCTGCCACCAGTTCGCGCCCGCGATTTCGACGCACCGGTTGCCGTACAGCCACGACCGGATCCTCCCGACCTCGTAGTTGTGTGAGGCGGGGCGGTAGAAGATCTGGTGAGCGGGGTTGTTCGGCTGGCAGTCGTACATCTGCAGGTGGGCGCCGTTGTCACCGTTGCCCCAGGCGGCGGTGAGGCATCTGCCGCCGTCGGCGTTGCGCAGCCGCAGCCCGTCCCAGTACCAGCGCTGGGTCGGGGCGTTCACGCAGTCGACCATGATGACGCCGGCGCCGTTCTGCCCGGTGGCGGCGGTCATGCACCGGCCGTTGAACTTCGACTGGATGTAGGCCCCCGTCTGCGCCCCCGCCGTGGCGGACGTGCTGACGAGCAGGCCGCCTGAGACGAGCGCGAGCGAGGCCAGGAGCGCGATCTTCCGCATCAAAGGTTTCATGCGGTCCTGACGCTCGCCGCGGGCGGCCTGATACGTCTTCGGTGAAATCAGGTCGGGGAGCGTTCCTTCGTGCCGGATTCCGGCATGCTCAACTCGGGTATCTGCGCAACGGAAGCGAGCACTTACCAGCTGTGAGCGATCAGTTGCCCCTGGTCGGGCGCGAGAGTGAACTGCGGGCCGCACTGCGGGCGCTGGCCGTGGACGGCGCGGTGCTGCTGTCCGGTCCGCCGGGCGTCGGCAAGACGCGCCTGGCCGCGGAAGCACTCGCCGCTCGTGCCGCACCCCGTGGTGCGGTGCTACGCCACGGTCGCCACCTCACGGATTCCCCTCGGCGCGATCGCGTCGCTCGTGCCCACCGACCTGCCCGCGGGCTCGAGCGGGCCGTCGATCCTGCCCTTGTCGTCGGTGCGTGCCGCCGCCGAGCACCTCGCCCGCGGCGGACGGCGGGTGTTGTCGGTCGACGACGCTCACCTGCTCGACGACACGTCGTTGTCGGTGTTGCAGCACGTTGTGCGCCACAAGCTGACGCGCGTCATCTGCACGGCGCGGCTGGGGTGGGGCATGGAAGGGCTGTCGGTCGTGAACGTCGACGCGCTCGATCAGGAGCGCGCGGAACGTTGCTCGCTTCCGCGCTGGGCGGGCCCGCTGACGCATCGACCCGGCACCTGGTGTGGGCGAACAGCCAGGGCAACCCGTTGTACCTCAAGGAACTCGTCGCCGCAGGGCTGCACTCGGGCGCGCTCACCGAGACCCAGGGCGGCTGGAACTGGAGCGGGCCGCTGGAGCTGTCCGGCCGGCTCGCCGAGCTGGTCGACCTGACGCTGGGACGGCTCGCGGAACCGCAGCGGCGGGCCCTGGAGCTGCTGGCGTACGGAGAGCCGCTCGAACCGGAGCTGATGCCGATCCCGCAGGACCTCGTGGAGATGGGGTTCGTGCGCATCGGTGACGACGGACGCGCGCGCGTCGCACACCCGCTCTACAGCGCGCGCCTGCGAGCGACGTGCCCCACGTTGAGAGCGCGCGCGCACCGAAGAGCCCTCGCCGACCGGCTCGAAGCGGGCGGCGCGAACCGGCCAGGTGACGCGGTGCGGGTCGCGACGTGGCGGCTCGACAGCGG
>NZ_VSRL01000484.1 GCF_012184385.1 Lentzea indica | reverse complement strand
GCCACGCGCTGGCCCCGTCGGTCGAGGAGACCGACTGGGAACGCATCGTCGTGCTCTACGAAGGACTCGGCCGCCTCGCGCCGTCCCCGGTCGTCGACCTCAACCGCGCGGTCGCTGTCTCCATGGCCCGTGGCCCCGCCGCGGCGCTGCCGATCGTCGACGAACTGGCCGCCGGTGACGCGTTCAAGGACTCGCACCAACTACCCGGAGTGCGCGGCGAACTGCTGCGCCGCCTCGGCAGGGCGGAGGAGGCGCGCACCGAGCTGGAACAGGCGATTCGCCTGTGCGGCAACGAACGCGAACGCGCCGTGCTGACCCGCAAACTCGCTGCACTGTAGGCGTCTGACCACGAGGGGTGAACCTTAAATCCGTTAGGGCGACATCAGTAGCACTCGACCGGGTGGCGCGGGAATGATGTTGCGATGGACTCGCTGCCCGCCACCGTGGCCTCCGCGCTCGCTGAGGCCGACAGCGAGAACACGGACTGGCCGGCCCACTGGCAGGCGTTGACCGCTGTGTCCGTGGAGCTGCAGTCGTTGCTGGTCACCGATCCGGGCCCGGAGCTGGTCGCGTTGATCGAGCAGATCGTCACGCAGCTGGCGGACGGAGTGGCCGCCAGCCGAAGACACCGGGTCGAACTGGCGGAGCTGGCCCACCGCGTCCTGGGTACCCACGCCCTGGCGTGCGCCGAGACCAGGCCCGACCCGGTGCGCCTGGCCGACTGGCTGCTCGACCTGCAGCTGCGCCACCCCGACGCCCCCGACGTCAGCCTCTCCGCCTACACCGGCGCGCTCGACGACGAAGGCCTCGCGCACTACCGCGAGCGGGCGGTGGCGTTGTTCGAACCGCTGCCGGTGATCGGGTTCGGCGAGACCGGCCGCTACGACCGCGCCCGCTGGGCGTTGCTGCGCGTCATGGAGGAGCTCGCCGAGTACACCGAGGACATCGACCTGCAGATTCTGGTGCTGTCCAAGGACCTGTCGTCAGGCTGGCACTACCTGCAGGTCGCCACCGTGCTGCGCGACAACGGCCGTTCCGGCGAGGCGCTGGAGTGGGTCGAACGCGGCCTGCGGGCCGTCGGCGGCCGCGGCGCGGCACTGCGGCTGATCGACCTGGCCGTGGAGGAGCACCTGCGGCGAGGTTCCCCGCGCGACGCGGTCGAGGTGTGCAAAGAGGCGTTCTTCACCCGCCCCAACCTCGACGTCTACCTCAAGATCCGTGCACTGGTCGTGCACACCGACGACTGGCCGCCGCTGCGCGCCGAGCTGGTCGACCACCTCGTGCGCGACGGCGGCGGCTTGCGGTCGAGGTCTACCGGCGCATCGTCGAGGTCGAGCTCGCGCGGCGCGGCATCGAGGAGCAGGAGCTCGTCGTCGAATGGCTGCAACAACTGCGCGGCCTGCAGCCCGACGCGTTCGCCGACTACCTGGACCACATCAAGTCGCGGCACGTGGCCGACCGTGAACTGCTCGACGAGCTGTCCAGACGAGGACTCTGACCGTTTCTACCTCGTGTTCTACTTCGTGTGACCGAGGCCGGAGGGCGTCCGGTCCGCCCACGGCCGGGCGCGCTCCAGCTGGGCGGACACCGACAGCAGCGTGCACTCGTCGTGCTGACGGCCCACGAGCTGCACCGCGAGCGGCAGGCCCGACGACGTGCGACCGGCGGGCACCGAGGCGGCGGGGTTGCCGACGACGTTCCACATCTGCAGGAACGTCGTGTAGTGCGAGGCGGCGAGCAGTGCGGCCACGACGTTGCGGCCGTCCCACTCGCCGACGCGGATCGGCGGACGGGTCAGCGCCGGGGTGAGCAGCACGTCGACCGAGGTGAAGATCCGGTTCGCGTGAGCGGTGAGCGCCCTGTCGTCCTTCATCGCCCAGCGAACCAGGCCACGCGGCAGGCGGCGGCCCAGCTCGGCGACAGCGCGGGTGCGGGGCTCGACCAGGTCGGGGAACTCCATGCCGGTACGCGCGAGATGGGCGTTGTAGAGGTACCGCGCGGCGAACTGCGTGGAAGCGGTGACGTCGCGCATCGGCGGGTCGAGGCGCACGACGTCGTGACCGAGGTCGGTGAGCAGCGCGGCGGTGTCCTGCACGGCGTCGCGGACCTCCTCGGCGATCGGGATGCCGGGACCCCACGGCCGCAGCGACACACCGATCCGCAGCCGGCCCGGATCGGTCCGCGCCGCCTCGGTGAAGCTCGTGCGGGGTGGATGCGCGACGTGGGCGTCACCGGGGACGGCGCCGTGGATCTGGTCGGCGACCAACGCCCAGTCCAGCACCGTGCGGGTGATCGGCCCCGCCACGACCAGACCGCCCCACATCTGCGGTTCCGGCGAGAGCGAGATGCGGCCGCGCTGGGGCTTGAGCCCGAACAGTCCCGTCACCGCTGACGGGAGTGCGGATCGAC
>NZ_VSRL01000483.1 GCF_012184385.1 Lentzea indica | reverse complement strand
CCGCTTTCATTGCAGTCCGGCTGATTCGTCGAGCACCGCACGCCGTCTCGACCGCCAGCGGCAGCAGCCGTTCGAACCGGGCGGGCAGCCTGCGGTCGTAGCCGGCGTCCTGGTCGGCGAGCCTGCGCTGCTGGGCCAGCGAGATCGTGCGTTCGCCGAGGCATTCCAGCACGAGGTCCGCGAGCCCGGCGCGGCGCAGCAGGTCCTCCGCGGGTTCGATCCGGTCGCCGGCGAACCCCGCCCCACAACCGATCCTGGTGGTTGGCACAGCGTCCCCTTAGAACGAAATCGCACCCGTGAGCAGGGCCACGACGGTCATGACGATCGTCGTGCCGAACGCCCACTTGAAGATGAACCGCTGGTGCGCGCCCAGGTCCACCCCGCTCATCCCGACGAGGATGAACGTGGACGCGGTCAGCGGGCTCAGCGGGAAGCCGGTCGTCATCTGCCCGAGGATCGCCGCCGTGCCGATCTCGGCCGCGCTGCCGCCGAAGGCCGACGACGTTTCCGCGAGCACCGGCAGCACGCCGAAGTAGTAGGCGTCCGGGGTGAACACCAGGCTCAGCGGCATGCTCGTGACAGCCACGACGACCGGCAGCAGCCCGCCGGCACCGTCCGGGATGACGCCGGCCAGGCTGCGCGCCATCGCGGGGATCATCCCCGTGCCGGTGAGAATGCCGGTGAACACGCCCGCCGCGAAGATCATCGCGGTGACCAGCACGACGTTGCCACCGTGCTTGGCGAACAACTCCTGCTGCTGTGTCCACGCCGGCCGGTTCACGATCACCGCGATCACGAAGGCGATCACGAAAACGACCTCGAGTTTCATGAACTGCCCGAGGAGCACCACGACCAGTGCGAGCGTGAGCACCACGTTGAACCAGAAGCGCAAGCTTTCCGGCCGCGTGCGCGGAGCCGGCTCGTCCTCGTCCGGTTCGATCTCCACCACCCCGAGCCGCTTGCGCTCGGTCCGTCCGATGAGGAACGCGGCGACGAGCACCCACACGATGCCTGCGGCCATCGCGGGGAGGGCCGGCACGAACACCTCGGAGCTGTCGAGCTTGAGGGCAGCCATGGCTCGCGCGGTCGGGCCGCCCCACGGCACCATGTTCATCACGCCCGCCCCGAGGCAGACCACCCCGGCCAGCACCAGCGGGCGCATGCCGAGCCTGCGGTAGATCGGCAGCAACGCCGAGACGGTGATCAGGAACGTCGACGCGCCGTCACCGTCGAGCGCGACGAGCAGGGTCAGCACCGCCGTGCCGACCGTGATCTTGAGCGGATCCCCCTTGGCCCACCGCAGAACGCGCCTCACCGCGGGATCGAACAGGCCGACGTCGACCATCAGGCTGAAGTAGAGGATCGCGAACGTGATCATGACGGCGACCGGGGCGACCTTCACCAGCCCGTCGCCGATCAGCGTGCCCAGCCTGCCGCCGAACCCGGTCACCAGCGCGGCCAGGATCGGCAGGGCGGTCAACGCGATGAGCACGGACACCCGCCGGGACAGCACCGCAACCAGGAACACGGCAATCGTGATGAAGCCACTCGCGGCGAGCATCGTCGACCTCCTTCGAGTGCGCTCACCTTCCGACGAAAGAGCTATCGCTTTCAAGCATCAGAATTCGATAGATTGATGCACTGTGCGCATGGATTTGACCGTCCAGCAGCTCCGCGTGGTCGTCGCCGTGCACGACGCCGGCAGCTTCACCACGGCGGCCGAGGCTCTCCTGCTCGCGCAGTCGTCACTGAGCCGATGCGTGCTGGAGGTGGAGCGCAAGCTCGGCGTCGCGCTGTTCGAGCGCACCACGCGCCGGCTGGAACCGACCGCCGAGGGCCGCGAGTTCGTGGCGATCGCCCGCTCGACGCTCGCGACGTTCGACGCGAACCTCCGGCACTTCGCCGGGTTCCTCGACGGGCGGCGCGGGCAGGTCCGGGTGGCCGCACTGCCTTCGCTCGCCGCGATCCTGCTGCCCTCCATCGTCTCCACCTACCAGCGGGGACGTCCGGACGTAGAACTGTCCATAGAGGACGCTTTGGCGACCGAGGTGCTCGACCGGGTGCGCGCGGGTGTCGTCGACTTCGCGGTCACCGTCGTGTCCGCGGTGGCCGAGCCGACGGACGACCTCGACGTCACCCCGGTGGCCACCGACCGGTTCTGCTGCGTCTTCCCGCCCGACCACGCCTTCGCGCAACTGGACGAGGTGGCCTGGGCGGATCTCGCCGGCGAGGCGTTCATCGCGTTCGACCGCACGACCAGCATCCGCCAACACCTCGACCGCGCGTTCGCCGAATCCGGCACCAGCCCGAGGAACGCGATCGAGGCACGCAACATCAGCGCCGTGGCCGGCCTCGTCGCCGCAGGCCTGGGCGTGTCTGCCGTGCCCGGCCTGGTGCTGCCGCTGACGCGGTTCGCCGGGCTGTCGCACCGGCCGCTCGGCA
>NZ_VSRL01000482.1 GCF_012184385.1 Lentzea indica | reverse complement strand
TGACGCAGGCCGAGGCGGCGCGCTGCCACGCCGTGCGCGCGCTTGATCGCACGACGTTCCACGCCCGTGACGGTCCAGGCCTCAGGGTGCTTGGACAGCCACATGTACCGGCGCACCGAGTACGGAAGATGGGCCAGGTACACGACCATCGCGATGATCAGCGCCACCAGCGGGAACGTGATGATCGCGGCGGCCAGCAGGCCGATGAGGACCAGCAGGGGTGCGACCGCGCGCGGCGGCACCTTCACGGTCTTCACGGACAGCGTGGGAATGCGCGAGACCAGCAGCATCGCGACGATGACCGTCCACACGCCGACGACGATCGGGTTGTTCCACCAGCCGTCGGTGCGCACCTGCTCTTCGATGATCAGGGGCAGCAGCAACAGCAGTCCGCCTGCCGGAGCGGGGACGCCGACGAAGAACTCCTTCGCGAACGGCGGCTGTTCCTTCTCCAGCAACGTGTTGAAGCGGGCCAGGCGGACCACCATGCAGACCGCGAAGATCAGCGCGATGACCCAGCCGGCGCGGCTGCCCTCGAACTTCCAGAGGTAGATCGCCAGCGCCGGCGCGACGCCGAACGAGATGGCGTCGGCCAGCGAGTCCAGCTCGGCGCCCATCTTCGACGTCGCGTCGAGCAGGCGGGCGATGCGGCCGTCCAGGCCGTCGAGCACAGCGGCGGCGGCGATGGCCGCGATGGCCGCGCCCCACATGCCGACGTTCGCGAAGTGCACGGCGGACAGGCCCGCGCTCATCGCGAGGACCGTGATCGCGTTCGGCAGCAGGCGAACGCCGGGCCCGCTGGGAGCCATCAGGCCTCCGGAAGCTCGGCGAGGACGGTCTCCCCACCGATGGTGCGCTGGCCGGCCTCGACCAGGACGCGGCTGCCGCGCGGCACGTAGAGGTCCACGCGCGAGCCGAAGCGGATCAGGCCGTAGGTCTGGCCGGCGGCGACCTTCTCGCCCTCGGAGACCTCGCACACGATGCGGCGGGCGACCAGACCGGCGATCTGCACGACGACGAGGTCGTGGCCGTTGACGGTGCGCAGCCACACGGTGTTGCGCTCGTTCTCCTCGGACGCCTTGTCGAGGTCGGCCGAGAGGAACTTGCCGGGGTGGTAGGAGACCTGGACGATCGCGCCGTCCGCGGGCACGCGCTGCACGTGCACGTCGAACACCGAGAGGAACACGCTGACGCGCGTCATCGGCTCGGAGCCGAGGCCGAGCTCAGCGGGCGGGACGGCGTCGACCACGTGCGAGACGGTGCCGTCGGCCGGGGCCACCGCGAGGTTCGGGCGGGTCGGCGTCACGCGCTTCGGCTCGCGGAAGAACCACGCCACCCAGGCCGTGACCAGGCCGAGGACGACGCCCAGCCGCTTGAAGCGCAGCCGGACCAGGAGGGTCGCGATCGCCGCGCCGGCGACGAACGGGCGTCCGGCCGGGTGCATCGGCGGCACCATGCCGCGCGCGAGTTCGAGGAAGTGAGAGACGGGCTTCTCGCTGCTCATCGTGTCTGTGGGTTCCGTAGCTTCCGTGGTTTGTCGGGCGGCATCACGCTACGCCAACACGCCAAACCGCCCATCAGGACTGCCGGAAAGGCAAGTGGCCGGTCGGCTCGTGCATCCCCCGACGAATGCACGCGCCGACCGGCACCTGCGGTCAGTGTAATCCCCGTCACATGGCGTGAACAACGTCGGTGGGTGAGCGTTCCGTCACAGTCCGTCCACGCCGATGGCCTGCAACCGGAGTCGCACTTCAGCGACCCGATTAGCGTCACGGACGGCGGGTGCGACGAGATCATCCGGGTAGATCGCAGCTCCGTCGGGCAGTCGCAGCACGAAAAACCCGCCCCAGTTGAGTTCCAGCGTCGCGCGCTTAGCCGTGACGAGCTGGTCCGCGACCGCGCACGCGAGGAGTTCCGTCACGGTTTCGACAGCTGCTTCGTGCACCTGCTCCGCGGTCAGCGACGCGTCCACCGGCGCCCCCGTCAGCTTGTGCAGCTCGCCGCGTTCCAACGCCGCCAGCACGTCGGTCAGCGTCTCGCCGACCTTGCTGACCCGGCCCGCATGCCGCAGTGCGTCGGCGTAGCGCCGCACGTGGGCGGGGCCGCTGAGCGAGACGAGCTGCTCCCACGTCGCGAGTGGTCCCTCCACACCTAGGAGATACGACGACGCCTCCGGCGGGAGGCCCGAGAGCAACGTCCAGCCGGGCCGCTCGTCGATCGCGATGTCGCCGCTGCTCAGCAAGGCCATGGTGGCCACCCGCTCGCGGATCGGCGGATGGCTGTCGAACACCGACGTCGATTCCCGCTCGGAGATCACGCGCTCCAGGTCGCGCAGCTCATGCACCCGCCGCGGGTGGTCCAGGTAGGAACGGAAGCCTTCGAGCAACGGCGGCGTGCGTCCAGCCATCAGCGCCAGCGACACGTAGGACGTCGAGTAGTCGCTCCACGCCGCGCTCACCGGTCCGCTGCGCAGCAACGCGCGCCGCGCCGCGTCCCGCCCGGCCG
>NZ_VSRL01000481.1 GCF_012184385.1 Lentzea indica | reverse complement strand
CGGCGACTGGCCCGCGTGCGCGTTGTGCGAGCCGGCCGAGGGTGGGTGCCGCACCGTTGCCGGCGTTCGACCCGCAGGCGACGACAGCGAACGCCGTCGCCAGCGCCGTGGTGGCCGCCCCAAACCTCCACAGTGGACTATCAGGTTTCGTCATGGCCTGAACGCTAAGGCCAAATCCGTCCCGTTTCGTCGTACCGCGGTCGTCACTTCAGGAGGGAGGCGGTACGACGGTATTACTCCGCGGCGTCCACACAGGACTGCCGCTACCCCGGTGCGTGCGCTGGGCGCCTGGTCCTGCCAACCGGCCTGAGCACCGCATTAACGGTCTTCTCAGATTCGCTCGGTAGGAAGTCGGCGCCAGATAGGCGAAGTAGCACGTATGTAGGAGGCTCGTGAATGGCAGTCAACGCAGCGCCGTCCGGGGAGACGCCGGCCGGTCGGTTGGCAGGCCGGTGGGTGCCGTGGTTGGTGATCGGCTTGTGGTTGGTGCTGACGGTCGTCATGGGGCCGTTGAGCGGAAAGCTGAGTTCGGTCACCACCGACAAAGCTGCGGACACTCTGCCGGCCGGCGCCGAGTCCACCAAGGTCGCGGTGCTGGAGGACAGTCTCCCCGGCGGGAACGACAACACGTTCGTCTTCGTGTACCACCGCGACAGCGGCATGACCGACGCCGACCGCGCGATGGTCGAGCGCCACTACGACACCCTTGCCAAGCGGTACCCGCCCAAGGTGGTGGCCCCGGCCGGCGAGGACGACGAGGGCTCGCAGACGAGACCCTCCACCGACGGCAAGGCGATGATGTTCACCCTCGATGTGAGCACGACCTACGGCGCACCGGAGGCCATCGTCGGCCCGTTGCGTGACGCCGCGAAGGACCGCCCCGCCGGCCTGGAACTCGACGTGACCGGCCCGGCCGCGGTCGACGGCGACATGGACGCCGTCTTTGACGGCATCGACCTGCAGGTCCTCCTCACCACCATCGTCGTCGTCACGCTCCTGCTCATCATCACCTACCGCAGCCCGGTGTTGTGGCTCATCCCGCTGGTGGCCGTGGGCGCGGCCGCACTGACCGCGATGGCGACCGTGTACCTGCTCGTCAAGGGCTTCGGCATCGTGGTCAACGACCAGAACTCGGCGCTGCTGACGATCCTGGTGTTCGGCGTCGGCACGGACTACGCGCTGTTGCTCATCGCCCGATATCGGGAAGCACTGCACCACCACGAGAACGTCCGGGTCGCGATGATCCACGCGCTACGCGGCGCGGCGCCGGCCATCGTCGCGTCCGCGGCCACCGTGATCGCCGGCCTGCTCTGCCTGCTCGTCGCGGACCTCAACAGCACCAGCGGGCTGGGCCCGATCGGCGCGGCCGGCATCCTGTGCGCGTTGGTGGCCATGCTGACGCTGTTCCCGGCGATGCTGGTGGTGCTCGGCAGGCGGATCTTCTGGCCGGCCATCCCGCGGTTCAGCACGGCCGTGGAGGAGAAGCCGGGGCTGTGGGTACGGCTCGGCGCCGCCATCAGTCGCCGCCGGTGGGTGGCGACGCTCGGCTCGCTCGGAGTCCTGGGCGTGCTCGCCATCGGGCTGGCGGGCAACACCGGTGCCCTGCGGGAGCAGGACCAGTTCGTGTCCGCGCCGGAGTCGGTCACCGGCTTCTCCGTTCTCCGCCAGCACTTTCCGGAGCTCGGCGGCCAGCCGATGACGATCTTCACGCGGCCGGCGTACCAGGAGCGGGTGCTCGACGTCGTCAAGGGCACTCGCGGTGTGGCAGTGGCCATCCCGGGTCAGTCCAGCGGTGGCTGGGCCGACATCTCGGTGTTCCCGACGGACGCGCCGGACACCGTCGCGGAGTACGACACGATCAAGCGGGTGCGCACCGCCGTGCACGCGGTGAGCGGGGCGGAGGCGATCGTCGGCGGGCCGAGTGCGGAGAACCTCGACACCAAGGTGACCACCAGCCGCGACGAGAAGCTGGTGATCCCGTTGGTGCTCGTCGTCGTCCTGATCGTCCTCGGGCTGCTGCTCCGAGCGGTGGTGGCCCCGCTGGTCCTGATGGCCACCGTGATCGTCTCGTTCGCCGCGGCCTTCGGCGGCAGCGTGTTCGTCTTCGACACGATCCTCGGGTTCAAGGGCGTCGACTACTCGGTGCCGCTGCTGGCGTTCCTGTTCCTGGTGGCGCTCGGCGTCGACTACAACATCTTCCTGGCCAGCCGGGCACGGGAGGAGGCAGTGCGTCTGGGCACCCGAGAGGGCATGCTCAAAGCACTGTCCGCCACCGGTGGTGTGATCACGTCGGCGGGCCTGGTCCTGGCGGCCACGTTCGCGGTCCTCGTCACGCTTCCGCTGGTGATGCTGATCGAGGTCGGGTTCCTGGTCGCCTTCGGCGTGCTGCTCGACGCCCTGCTGGTGCGGTCGGTCCTGGTGCCCGCTCTCACCCTGCTGATCGACCGGCGGATGTGACCACCAGGGCCAGGTTCGGGCGGGAGATGGCGGTGCGCAGGATGTCCAGCACGACCGTTGCCACCGGAGGCGGGGTCGAGGGGAGCAG
>NZ_VSRL01000480.1 GCF_012184385.1 Lentzea indica | reverse complement strand
TGCCGCCACTGCTGGACCGGCTGCGCGCGCTGGCCGCCCGGCTCTCGCCCGGCACCACCGTCGCGTCGCTGGAGCACCGGCTCGACCTGGCGGGCAACCCGGCCAGGTGGACCCCTGAACGGGTGATGGCCTTCAAGGGCATCGGCCTGCTGGCGCTGGCGCCGATCGGTGTCCTGTACGGGCTCGGGTCCGCGCTGACCGTGGTCGGCTACGCCCTGATCGGCGCCGCGGTCGGCTTCTTCCTGCCTGACCTGCTGGTCCACAACGCGGCGACCAAGCGCCAGGCACTCATGGGCAAGGAGCTCGCGGACGTGCTGGACATGCTCACGGTCTGCGTGGAGGCCGGGCTGGGCTTCGACGCGGCGGTGTCCCAGGTCGCCCGCAACACCTCCGGTCCGCTGTCGGTGGAGTTCTCCCGCATGTTGCAGGAGATGCAGCTGGGCAAGTCCAGGGTGGAGGCGCTGCGCGCCTTGTCCGGCCGCACCACCGTCAGCGCGGTGAACGCGTTCGCCTCGTCGCTGATCCAGGCGTCCGAACTGGGCATCCCGACCGCACGGGTGCTGCACGAACAAGCCGTCGAGATCCGGGTCAAGCGGCGTCAGGCGGCCGAGGAGAAGGCGCAGAAGGTGCCGGTGAAGATCCTGTTTCCGCTGCTCCTGTGCATCTTCCCGGCGTTGTTCATCATCATCATCGGACCCGCGGGCATCGAGATCTACGAGAGCTTCACCAACGGGTGACCGCAGCGCACAGCAACCGAACGGCAACCGTCCGACACCCGATCTGACACCAGACGTGCCGCTTCATGGAGGCACAAAGTTGTCGGCGGGAAGCAGAGGACGTCATGGCGATTCGACTGGTGGTCGTGGACGGTCAGCCCCTCGCCCGCTTCGGGCTCACCCGGCTGCTCGAGGCCGAGGCGGACATCGAGATCGTGGGTGAGGCCACCACTGCGGCCGAGGCCCTCGGCCTGATCGCCACCACGAAGCCGGACGTGGTGACCGTCGACGTGACACTTCCCGACGGCAACGGGCTGACGCTCGCCCGCGACCTGCGGGACCGCTGGCAGGCGCTCGGCATCGTCGTGCTCACCTCCAACGGTGAGGACGACGTGCTGTTCCGCGCGATGGAGACCGGTGTGTCGGCGTTCGTGCCGAAGACCTCGACCTTGCTGGAGATCGTCAGCGCGATCAGGCACGCCGCCGTCGCCGCCTCGTCCTTCACCGCCACGGGACTCGCGGACGCGTTCACCCGGCTGCGGGCGTCGCGTGCGCGTTCGCCGCTGAGCCCGCGTGAAGCCGAGGTGCTGCGCCTGCTGCAGGACGGACTGTCCGTGCCAGGGGTGGCTCGGGCGCTGCACATGAGCACGTCGACGGCCAAGACCTACGTGGCGCGGCTCTACGAGAAGCTCGGCGCCTCCAGCCGGGCGCAGGCGTTGATGACGGCACTGGACCGCGGCCTGATCGGCCTGCGGAGTGCGTGACCACAGTGGACGGTCACCAGTTTGCGGTATTGAACGGCCTCACGCCGACAAGCCCGTGCCAGCATGGGATTCCCGGGCGGTTCCGGCAGGCGCGAGCAGAGTGACCGGAGGTGCCCCGTGGTCTCGAAGGTGCTGGTGATCGAGGACGATCAGGACATCCTCGGTCTGCTCGCGCGCCATCTTCGGGACATGGGGCACGAGGTCGTGCTGGCGCACACCGGAGAGCTGGGAGTCGACCTGGCGCGGGCCGACCCACCGGACGTGGTGGTCGTCGACATCGTGCTGCCGGGCAAGGACGGCCGGTGGGTGATTCGCGAATTGCGGGCCGATCCGCGCACCCGGCACTGCCAGGTCGTCGTCACCTCGATGCTCGACCCCGGTGACATCCGTGTCGACGACGTCGACGTAATGCTGCTCAAACCGTTCGATCGCGCCGCCGTGTGGGCGGCCCTTGGGAGCGTGTCATGACCGCCGTGCTCATCGCGGAGGACGACGCCGACATCCGTGATCTGCTGGTGTTCAAGCTGATGCAGGACGGTTTCGACGTCACGGCCGTCGGTGACGGCCCGTCGGCGCTCCACGCCGTCGCGGCGGAGCTTCCGGATCTCGTCATCCTCGACGTGATGATGCCCGGCATGTCCGGTCTCGACGTCTGCCAGAGACTGCGGTCGGAGCAGGCGACCAAGAACCTGCCGGTGATCCTCCTGACCGCTCGCGCACAGGAGGCTGACGTCGAGTCCGGCTTCGGTGTGGGTGCCGACGACTACGTGACGAAGCCGTTCAGTCCCCGCGAACTGCTCAGCCGGGTGCACGCCGTGCTGGCCAGGGTCGGCCCATGAGTTCGGTGAGCTTCGCCGTCGTGCTGGTGGGCGCGGTGTTGAGCCTGGTGCTGGGGTTGCTCATCACGGTGCACCACGTGGCATCGGCGCGCCGCCGCCAGCGCCGTGAGCAGGAGGCGCTGCGATTGCGGCCGCTGGTCTTCCGGCTGCTCGGCGATCCGGGGTGCTGCCGGAACTGGTCGCGCTGGGCTGATCTGTTCCAGCGCATCGGCGGGGTCGTCACGATCCTGATGGGACTGGTGTTCCTCGGGCTCGTTCCTGCGCTGCAGAAGGACGTGCGGTTCCAC
>NZ_VSRL01000047.1 GCF_012184385.1 Lentzea indica | reverse complement strand
CGCGCGGGTCGTGGTCGCGGACATCGACGCGGGCAACGCGGAGCTGGCCGCGGCGGCCATCCGCGAGACCGGCGGCTACGCGGTCGGGGTGGGCTGCGACGTAGGGCTCGCCGCGGACGTGGATCGGCTCACCGGCACCGTGCTGGAGGCGTTCGGCACGGTCGACGTCCTGGTCAACAACGCCGCCGAGACCGGGATCGTGACCCACTTCCTCGACAGCGACGAAGCCTGGTGGGACCACTTCCTCACCACGAACCTCAAGAGCCAGTACCTGTGCACTCGCCGGCTCGCCCCGGTGATGGCGCGCAAGGGACGCGGCTGCGTGATCAACGTGTCCAGCGGTGGCGGCACCCGCGCGCATCGCGGGTTCGTCGCCTACGACGCCTCCAAGGGCGGGGTCGAGGCACTGACCAGAGCACTCGCTCTCGAGCTCGCGCCGTACGGAATCCGGGTGAACACCCTGGTACCGGGCCTGATCGCGACGTTCGCGGGTGAATCGGAGGAGTCGCTGCGCCGCCGCGACGAGACGGTGCCGCTGGGACGGGGTGGCAAGGCCGAGGACCTCGCCGGTCCCGCCGTGTTCCTGGCCTCAGAGGACGCCGCGTACGTCTCGGGCGCGCGGCTCGTCGTGGACGGAGGCGTGCTGGCGCAGCAGCGGAGCCCCCAGGTCGACACCTACCGCCCGGACCAGTTCCCGTCCCTGGCCACGCTCGTCGCGAACGGGAGCTGACCATGACGCAGCAGACGGACGTCGTCGTCATCGGAGCGGGCGTCATCGGCGCGAGCTGCGCCTACCAGCTCGCTCGACGGGGCCTGCGGGTGACTGTCGTGGAGGCGGAGGCGGCACCGGCGGAGGGCAGCACCGGGCGGTCGTTCGCGTCGGTACGGGCGCAGTGGGCGGACAGTCTCAACATCGAGCTGGCGTGGCGCAGCATCCAGGCCTACCGCGACTTCGAACGGGACTTGGGCGTCGACGCCGGGTACCGCGCGACCGGGTACCTGCTGCTCATTCCGCAGGACCGGTGGGCGGACCACCTCGTGTCCGTGCGGTTGCAGCGCGACCACGGCGTGCCGGTGGAGGTGCTGGACCTCGACGATGCCCAGAAGATCACGCCGTTCGTGCCGGACGGCCTCGGCGGCGCGGTGTGGGGCTCTGCGGACGGCGTCGTCGACCCGCACACCGTCACGATCACGTACCTGAAAGCGGCCAAGGAACTCGGCACCGAGGTGTACGTCCGCGCGCCGGTGACCGCGGTGAACCGCGTCGGTGGCCGGTGGAGGGTGACGATCCCGCGGGGTGAGTTCGAGGCGCGGCACGTGGTGAACGCGGCCGGCGGCTGGGCGAGTGAGGTCGCGGCACTCGCCGGGCTCGACGTCCCGGTCCACCACAGCCGCCGCAACGTCTACAGCACCACGGAGTTGCCCGGCCGGCGCAGGTTCCCGATGACCATCGACACCGGTACCGGTGTCGCGTTGCGCAGCGAGGGCGACCGGGTGCTGTTCCTGCTCGCCAAGCCCGGCGAACAGGACGGCTACAACGTCTCGGTCGACTGGGACTGGATGGAACAGGTGCTCGCCACGACGTGCGAACGGTTCCCGTGGCTGGCCGAGGCTCAGCTCGACCGGAAGGCCTGCTGGGCGGGCACTTACGAAATCACGCCCGACCTGCTGCCCTTCGTGGGAGAGCACCCGGACGCACCGGGATGGGTGAACGCGTGCGGCATGTGCGGACGCGGCGTGCTCCAGGCACCCGCGATCGCTCAGGTCGTCGCGGAGGAGATCGCCGACGGCCGGGCGCATTCGCTCGACATCACGCCGTTGCGCTACGAGCGGTTGCGGTCGTCGGTGAGCACGCCGGCCGGCCTCGTCATCTGACAGGGGAGCGGACATGACCCGGATCTCGTTGAACGCCGACGTCGGCGAGGGCTACGGCCTGTGGAACTACGGCGATGACGAAGAGCTGCTCAAGGTCGTGACCGACGCCAACGTCGCCTGTGGGTTCCACGGCGGCGACCCGGACGTGCTGCGCCGCACGTGCGCCACCGCGGCCGCGCACGGTGTGCGGATCGGTGCTCATCCCGGTTTTCAGGACCTGCGCGGCTTCGGCCGGCGGCACGTCGAGCTGCCACGGGAAAGCCTGGTCAACGACGTGCTCTACCAGCTCGGGGCGCTCGCCGCCATCGCCGGCGCCGAAGGCGTGGCGGTGAACTACGTGAAGCCGCACGGCGCCCTGTACCACTCGGCGGTGGCCCGCGAGGAGTACGCCGCGGCGGTGGTGGAGGCCGTCCGTTTGTTCGACTCCTCTCTGCCCCTGTTGTGCCAGCCCGGTACTCGCCTGGCACGGCACGCGGAGGAGACGGGGTTGCGCGTGCTCGCCGAGGGGTTCATCGACCGGAGGTACACCGGCTCCGGTCTGCTCGTGCCACGCGGCGAGCCCGGCGCGGTCATCGCCGGCCACGACGACGCGGTGGCGCAGGCGGTCCGGCTGGCCGTCGAGTCCACTGTGGAGGCACAGGACGGCACTGTGCTGCCCATGCGAGTGGATTCGTTGTGCGTGCACTCGGATTCACCCGGAGCGGCCGAGTTCGCCCGTGCGACCAGGGCGGCGCTCGAAGCGGCCGGGGTGTCGGTGATGGGAGCGCTGGAGTGACCAGAAGCGTGCGGTGGGCAGGGGAGAACGGCCTGCTGATCGAGGCGGCGGCCGGTGAGAACGTCCAGGCGCTCGCGGCCTGGCTGCGAGCGGGCCCGTACGACCTCACCGAGGTCGTCCCCGGCGTACGGACGGTGCTCGCCGTCGGTGACCGGCCGGTTCTGCGTGAGCTCGCGGCCTCCGTCGACCTGGCACCGTTGTCCCGGACGGTGGAGACCACCGGTAGAACCGTTGTCGTGGACGTGGTCTACGACGGCGCCGACCTCGGCGACGTGTGCGCCCGCACCGGGTTGACCAGCGATGAGCTGGTGCGACGCCACAGCGCCACCGAGTACACAGTGGACTATTTCGGCTTCAGCCCCGGCCTCGCGTTCTTCGCCGGTGTTCCGCGGGAGCTGCGGGTGCCACGCCGGGCCAGCCCCCGCACGGTCGTGCCCGCGGGCAGCGTGGCGATCGCGAACGAGTACTCCATCGTGTATCCCGGAGGTACGCCCGGCGGGTGGAGCGTCCTCGGCAGGGCGGTGAGCGCTCCGCTGTGGAACTCCAAGTCCATGCCGCCGAACCTGGTGAACGTCGGCGACACGATCCGCTTCCGTGCGGTGAACCCGTGATCGAGGTGGTGCGGCCCGGCCCGTTCGCGACGGTCCAGGACCTCGGCCGGACCGGCTACGCGCACCTGGGCGTGTCCCCCTCTGGAGCAGCCGACGCGCGCAGCCACCGGCTCGCCAACCGGCTCGTGGGCAACGCCGAGACCGCTGCCGGGCTGGAACTGCTTCTGGGCGATGCCGAACTGCGCTTCCACCGGGCGACGACGGTCGCGGTCACCGGGGCGCCCGCGCCGCTGCGGCTGGACGGCTGGCCGATGCCGCTGTGCGAGCCGTGGCGCGTGCTTGCCGGTCAGACGTTGCGCATCGGCACACCCGGCTGCGGGCTGCGCGTCTATCTGGCGGTGGCAGGAGGAGTCGATGTTCCCTCTACAATGGACAGCCGTGCCACGGACACGTTGTCCGGTCTCGGGCCGACACCGTTGCGGACAGGCGACCGGCTGCCGGTCGGCATTCCCTCGCACAGCCCGGCCGCCACGCACCTGGCGGCGTGCATGATGGCCCGGCCGGTCGAACCGGTGGTCAGGGTGATGCGCGGCCCGCGGGACGACTTCTTCGACACCGACGCGTTCGCGACGCTCGTTGTGAGCCGTTGGCTGGTCACGTCGGACGCGAACCGGGTGGGTGTGCGGCTGACAGGCCCACCGCTGCGGCACGCGGGCGAGGCGCAGCTTCCGTCGGAGGGGATGGTGCGCGGCGCCATCCAGGTCCCGTCCTCCGGCCAGCCCATCGTGTTCCTCGCCGATCACCCGACGACCGGCGGGTATCCGGTCATCGCAGTCGTGGCGCGTGACGACATTCCGTTGCTCGCCCAAGCGCGTCCCGGCGTCGGGGTGCGTTTCGAAGAACACCGAGGAGACCGGTCGTGACGACCCCGTTTCACCAGCTGCATCACATCTGTGTCGTCGTGCACGAACTCGAAAAGGCCGTGGAGTACTACGAATCGCTCGGTATCGGGCCGTGGCACGACTACCCGCCGCTGACCGCCTTCACGCGCCGGTCCATGCCGAACGACGAGGCGTTCCTCGCCCTGCGGTACCGGTACGCCGATCTCGGCAACGTCCAGCTCCAGCTGTGCCAGCCGCCCGACCTGGACTGCCCGCAGCGCCGGTTCCTCGACACCCGCGGCGAGGGCGTCTTCCACGTCGGCTTCGAGCACCCGCTGCGGGACGCCGAGGCGTCGGGCCTGCCGGTGCTGATGCGTGCCGAACGCGACAACGGGACCGGATTCCTGGGCTTCGACACCGTGGACCAGACTGGGTTCATGCTCCTGACGCGACAGAGTGCGGAGTGACGTCGTGAACGTCCTCATCGTGCTGGCTCATCCCGAACCCCGGTCGTTCAACGCGGCACTCGCCGCGCGGGCGTGCGACGTGCTGCGGCAGGCTGGACATCAGGTCGAGGTCAGCGACCTGCACGCGCTGAAGTTCAAGGCCGTCCTGGACGCCGACGACTTCTCCGGTGAACGCGAAGACGCCGAGTTCCTCCGTGTCGACCGCGAGCAGACGCACGCCCACTCATCAGGCGGCCTTGCCGCGGACATCGTGGCGGAACAAGAGAAGCTGAGCCGTGCGGACCTGGTGATCCTGCAGTACCCGATGTGGTGGTTCGGGATGCCGGCGATCCTCAAGGGCTGGGCGGATCGGGTGTTCACCCGCGGGTTCGCCTACGTGCCCGGCCGCAAGTACGACACGGGCATGTTCCGCGGCAAGCGCGCGATGGTGTCGGTGACGACCGGGACGTCCGCGGACACCTACGCTCCCGACGGAATCGACGGAGACATCCTGGACATTCTGTGGCCCGTCCACAACGGACTGCTGCGGTACAGCGGTTTCGAGGTGCTGCAGCCGTTCGTGAGCTACATGCCGCGGCGGCTGACTCCCGAGGAACGGGAGGCCGAGCTGGACCGCTTCGCCCAGCACGTGCTGGCCGACGTTCCCCGGCTGTTCTTCCACCCCCAGGAGGACTACGGCCCGGAGGAGCGGCTGCGGCCTGGTGTGATCGCCCGCTCCGGCTTCCAGCACAACACGGACAGGTGATCTCACGAAGTTGTTCCGCCGTACCGGGAAGTCGCGGCGGCGCGGAGCGGCTCAGTGCCGAGTGACGAACCGGGAGATGCGATCCCACATCTCCGTCGGGTTGGAGTACATGGGGAAGTGGGCGCAGCGGCTGATCTCGGCCAGCTCGACGCCCTCGGCCGCCAGTTTGTCCAGGTAGGACAGTGAGTCGTTCTGCTGCCCGTACATGAACATGGTCGGTGCGGGGAGCGCGAGGAACCGGTCGAGCAGCCGGCCGTGGTCGGAGAGGTTCACCATGGAACGGAAGATCGGCTCGACCGCCGCCGCACGGACCTTGTGCGGAAGGCTCGCCGAGTAGAGCGCGCTGGCGGCGAAACGCGATCCGCTGACACGGTCGGTGAAGTCCGCCAGGAACTCCTCGGGGTCGTCGTTCGGGTGGGTGATCGCCTGCCGGCTGAGGAAGCAGTCCTCGGGGGCGAGGTTGCCCTCGATGCTGGTGAGACTCTCGACGCTGCCCGGATTCTCGTCGGCCAGCAGCAACGCGGTGAGGCCGCCCATCGAGTGCCCGAGCAGGTGGTACCGGTCGATCTCGAGTGCTCGCAGGACCTGCGCGGCGACGTCCACGAGGAACGGAATGGAGATGGCTTCCAGGTCCTCGCACGTGCTCGCACCGCAGCCGGGTGCGTCGTAGGCGAGCACCGCATGGTCGTCCAGCCCGGCCTGGTGCACGACGTCGGCGTAGTCCTCTTTGGTCGATCCGAAGCCGTGCAGGAACACCAGCGGCGTGCGCGGGCCGTCCCGGTGCAGGCCGGACACGGTCACCCGCGTCCGGCCCACAGTGAGGGACAGGGTGAAGCGGTCGAGCTTGCGGATCATCGGGCCTCCAGCGCGGCCTTGAGTCGTTTGACCGCGGTGTGCAGGGTGTGGTCGTCGACGGCGAAGCACAGCCGGAGCCGGCCGGGTGCGTTGAACGCCTCGCCGGGGACGACGGCGACGTGGGCGGTGTCGAGCAGCCAACCGGCGAGCTCGGCGCTCGTGCGCCACCCGTCCTCGCTGAGCAGTCCGGCCACGCTGGGGAACGCGAAGAGACCGCCGTCGGGCAGTGGACAGTCGATGCCGTCGATCTCGTTCAGGGCCTCGACGAGGAAGTCCCGGCGGCGGCGGTAGTCGTGGGCGGCCGCGGCGGGCGTGTCGACGTCGTGCAACGCGGCGAGAGCGGCTCGCTGGTTGATCAACGGGACGTGAGTGATGGTCCGGGAGACGTGCTTGCGCGCCGAAGCGATGATCTCCTCCGGTGCGAGGAGCCAGCCGACCCGCCACCCGGTCATCGCGTGCTCTTTGGACACTCCGCCGACCACGACGGCCCAGTCGCTCAGCGCGGGCGCCAGGCGCAGGATCGAGCGGTAGGTGCCGGTGAAGTCGAACTTGCGGTAGATGTCGTCGCTGATCACCCAGACTTCGTGCTCGACGGCCCAGGCGGCGATGTCGCGGAGCTGGACGTCGCTGTGCACGGCGCCGGTCGGGTTACCGGGGCTCGACAGCAGCACGGCAACGGTGCGCGCGGTGCGGTGCTGTTCCAGTGTGTCGGCGGTGAGCCGGAACCGCTCGTCGGTCGGCGCCGGGATCGGGACGCCGCCCGCCGCGATGACGACCTCGGCGTGGCCGGGCCAGCCTGGCGCGGCGACCAGGACCTCGTCACCGGGGTCGACGACCGCCTGGAGGGCGAGGAACAGCGCGTGCTTCGCGCCGAGGGCGATCTGGACGTCGGCGCCGGTCCACGGAAGCCCGGTGTCGGTGGTGGCCACCGCGGCGACGAGATTGCGCAGTGACGCTTCACCCTGTGCCGTGCCGTAGTGGTGCGTGGCGGGGTCGTTGATCGCGTCGATGGCGGCGGCCACCACCCGCGGGCTGGTCGCGCTCTGGGGTTCACCGGCCGCGAGCGTGACGACGTCCACGCCCCTGGCGCGGAGCTCGTCGGCGCGGGCGGCGACCGCGAAGATCGGGTTGTCCACGAGGTCAGCCGCCCAGACCGTAGAGGTCGAGGGTGTTGTGGCCTTGCCGGATCAACGTGATGAGCTCCTTCTCCTTGGCCACGCGGGCGTCGGCGCGGTCGAGAATGGCGTGCACGCCGGACAGGGGGAGCGCCACGACACCGTCGATGTCACCGACGACGAGGTCCCCTGGGCGGATGGTGACGCCGCCGACCGTGACAGGTCCGTCGAAGACGCCCTGGAAGTCCTTGCGGGTGCCGAGGATCGAGTTGTTGCGGGAGAAGACCGGGAAGCCGAGTTCCTGGAGTTCGGCCGCGTCACGGACACCGCCGTCGATCAGCAGGCCCGTCAGGCCGCGGTGCAGGGCGGCGACGGTGAGCACCTCGCCCCAGTGCCCGAACGGGGCACCGCCGTGGTCGGCCACCAGCACGGCGCCGGCCGGAGCCTGGAGAACCGCGTGGTGCAGCGCCAGGTTGTCGCCGCCTGCTCCCTGGACCGTGAACGCGGGTCCGCACAGGCGAGCGCCGGTCCACAGTGGACGCAGCTCGGGCGACAACGCGATGGCGAACCCCGCGGCCTCGGACAGCGTGGCGGTGGAGTGGCCGCGGGCGAGGTCGTTCACGAGTGGTCCTTCCTGGTCTGCAGAGAGTGATAGCCGTGCTGCGCGCGTGCGGCGGCAAGCGTGGCGCCACCGCGCACGGCCTCGACGATCGCCTCCTCGACGTCGTCGATGCGCTGGGCGATGCCGCGCACCTCCTCCCAGCGCGCGGCGGGCACCGCGACGGCACCGTCATCGTCGGCGACGAGGATGTCGCCGGGGGCGATCGTGACGCCGTCGACCACGACAGGGGCCTGGACGGCGGCGACACGGACGCGGTCCTTGCCGGTGCGCATGAACTTCGAGACCGACCAGAGCGGGTAACCCGCGGAAGCGGCGACCGCGACGTCACGGCACGTGCCGTTGATGACGGTGCCCGCGATGCCGAGCTCGCGCGCGGTCTGGCTCATGATCCCGCCCCACACCGTGCAGTCGGTGCGGCCGGCGTTGTCGATCAGGATCACCGCTCCGGCGGGAACGTCGTCGAGGAAGTCACCGACCGTGCCGCCGGTGCCGTCGACCGGCTCGTACGTCACGGTGAACACCGGACCCGCGACGCGCTGCCCCGGTCGCAGTGCACTGATCCCGTGCAACGAGCCGGGCAGGCCGAGTGAGTCGAGCGCGTCGGACAGCGACGCGGTGGAGACGCTCATCGGACGGTCTCCCCGGCGAGGCGGGCGTCGTGCATGGCTTGGGAAAGGCGGGCACCCGCGCGGATCTCGTCGGCGATCGCGCGTTCACGGGCCACGACGGCCTCGGCCAGTTCGGCGACCTGGACGGCGCGGTCGCGAGGAACGACGACCAGGCCGGTCTCGTCGGACAGGACGATGTCGCCCTGGTGCACGGTCAGCCCGGCGACGGTGACCGGCTCCCCGGTGGAACGTTGCTGCACCCGGCCGCGTGCCGTGGCCGGAACGGAGCCACGGGAGAAGACCGGGAACTGCAGCTCGCGGGCCTCGCCCACGTCGCGGCACACACCGTCGGCGACGACGCCGCGCACCCCGCGCTGCGACGCGCCCAGGCTGAGGATGCCACCCCAGCAGGACACGTCGGTCCGGCCCTGGTTGTCGACGACGATCACGCTCTGGTCGTCCTCTGTCTCGATCGCGGTGGTGGCGATGTGGGCGCCCGCCGGTCCGTCGGTGCGGGGTTCGAGCTGGACCGTCACGGCATACCCCACGACGGAGGCCGGTCCCCACACCGGCCGGAGGCCGCCGACGCCGGGCGGGAGCCCGAGCCGGTCGAGAGCGTCGCTGACCGCGGCGGAGTCGAGCGCCGCGTAGCGATCCAGGAGAGCTGAGGTGGGCATGCCTCCACTTCAGCAGCCAGCGGATATACAGTGAAGGTCTGATCGGCTATATCAGTAAGAGGCTGTGCATATGATCGAGCTGCGGCAGGCCCGTTACTTCGTGGCGGTCGCCGAGGAACTCCACTTCGGACGTGCGGCGCAGCGGCTGCGGATGTCCCAGCCGCCGCTGTCGCAGGCGATCATGCAGCTGGAGCGGCAACTCGGCTGCGAGCTGCTGCACCGCACTCAGCGATCAGTCGCGCTCAGCCCGGCCGGCGCGGTGTTCCTGCGCGAGTGTCGTGCCCTGATCCGGCAGGCGGAGGACGCCGAGGCCGCGGTCCGGCACGCCGCCGCCGGTCGGGGAGGACGGCTGCGGCTAGGCGCGGTCGCGTCCGCTTTCTCGTGGCCGCTTCCCCTTGTGCTGGAACGGTTCCACGAGGCCGCGCCGCACGTCGAGGTGCTCGCAGAGGAGATCGACACGCACGAGGCCGCGCCCGCCCTGCTCGATCGTGCGCTCGACTGGGCGATCGTCCGGCAGACCGCTCCGGTCCGCGGCACGACCGCGACCCGCCTCTACGCCGACCGGTTTGTCGCGGCGCTCCCGGCCGGTCATCCCGCCGCGTCCTCGGCCGAACCGATGGAGCTGGCCGACCTCGCGGGCGAGACCTGGGTGTGGCTGCACCGGCACATCTCGCCGGACTACCACGACGCGATGGCCGCTATGTGCCGGACGGCGGAGTTCAGCCCGGTTGCCGCGCACTGGGCGCGGTCGGTCACCTCGCAGATAGCGATGGTCGAGTGTGGACTCGGCGTCACCGTCGTACCCGCGGCGGCGGCCGCAACGCACCCTGCGGTCCGGTTCCGGCCGTTCTGCCGCGGGGCCGCGGAGATCGAGCTCACCGCCATGACGAGGGCCGAGCCTGGCGACCTGGTCGCGCTGCTCACCTCGCTGGCGGCAGATCTCGCCCGGCCGGCTTGAGATGATCGCCTAGATGATCTCGAAGTGCACCGTGCCGTCTTCGTCCTCCCACACCACTTTCCCCAGTGTGCGCCACAGATCCAGCGCTCCGGGGGAGTGGCGGTAGGCGTGCAGGTAGATAGATCGATAGCCGCCGTCAGCCCGTGCGAACTCCAGCAACTCAGCCACCATCGCACGGGCGAGACCGCGCCTGCGGTGCTCCGGGCTCACGTACACGCGCCGCAGCTGGGCCGTTTCCCCGGAGGGATAACGCTCGACGAGCCACTCGGGCTGACGCGGACCACGTGAGTCCAGCGCCGCGGTCGCGGCGACCACACCCTCCTGGTCGACCGCGACCAGCAGGGTGTGGCGCTTCGGCGTGAGGTAGTGACCCTCGAGGTCGATCACGTCCTCGTGCCATTGGGGCACGTACCCGGTGCCGAAGTCGCGGTAGAGCGCGTCGAGCATCACGACCCGCGCACCACCGAGGTCGTCCGGCGCGGCCACCTTGATGCCATAGTTGTGCACTTGCGCAGGATAGGCATCAAGCGGAGACCGCAGTTGACGGACAGCTCTCCGCGAACTGCGGCAAAACCGGGCGGAGCCGGTGATCCGGCCTCCGAACGACCTAAGGTCCGATCGGTTTTCCGAAAGGACTGGTTCGCATGAGTGGCGGTTCCACCAGGTGGGTGGTGCTCGTAGGTTCGTTCGTGGCCTACATGTTCGACGCGGTGGAGATCTTGCTGCTGTCGTTCACGTTGCCTGCCATTCGCGCCGAGCTGGGGCTGACGACCACGCAGAGCGGCCTGCTCGCCACGGCGACGCTGCTCGGCATCGGAGTGAGCAGCGTGACCGTCGGCTGGCTGGCCGACAACTTCGGCCGCAAGCGGGCGTTGATCGTCTCGCTCGTGGTGTTCGGGGTCTTCACGGCGGCGCTCGCGGTGGTGCCCGGCTTCGTGACGTTCCTGGTGCTGCGCTTGAGGAGATCGCTGCACTCGATCGTCAGCATGTTCGTCTACTTCAGACTCCATAGCGATCCGCAGGTTCCTGCTTCAGTGCGACGTCGATCTTGGTTAACTGCTGTCGAACCTCGGCACTGGCGGTCACTGCGCCGATGTCGTGCAGTTCGTCCGCAGCTCGCGCCAGTAGCACCGCTGCGGTGAGGTCATCACCACAGCGGAGGTATGCGCGGCCGAGCTCGTGGGCTGCCTGTGCCTGCCCCGCACGGTTGCCGAGGTCAGCGAGGATGCGAGCGGCCTCGGCGATTTCTGCCATTGCGGCGGCTGTGCGGTTGACGCCAAGAGCAGCGCGGCCCGCCGCCAGTTTCGCCAGCGCGAACTTGAACGGCGATTCGGACTCTGACTGCACCGCAAGCCACTCCGACGCGTGTGACCAGGCTCGCTCGTGGTCCCCGGAGGTAAGAGCTACCGCCGACATTCGGCTGAGGAGAGTGCGAAGTCCGATCGCGTCGTCGACGCGTTTGGCCTCGCGGAGACCGTACTCGAGCATGTCGCGTGCTTGCTCGAATTGGCCATCGCGCGCTAAAGCCTGACCTACTTCGGCGAGCGCGATGTGTTCGAGGTGCCCGTCGCCGATGCGCCGTGCGATGTCGAGCGCTCGTGTGGCCGGCGCCATCACGAGCTCGTAGTGGCCTAGTTGATCACGGCAATAGGCAAGCCTGGTGAGGCCATACCCGAGTTCACGGCAATGGCCGAGGCGCTCGAACCCCTTGACGCAGCGCGTGAACGATGCCGTCGCCTCGTCAAGGCTGCTGTAGATCAGGATCGTGGCTCGGATGTACTCGGCCCGGTACATGAGGGCCTCGTCGCCGGCGGTTTGTGCAGCATCCCTGAGAATTTCAGTGATGGCTACGCCGTCGGGAGTGCTTGGTACCGAGGTCAGTTCCCAGAGCTGCAATGCGTCGGTGTGCCAGCCTTGGGCGCACGCTTGTGGCACGAGTGAGGTGACGAGTTCGCGATAGCTGGACTCCCACACCAGTGGCCGGCTCAGAATCCGGTCGACGGTGCTGTCAGGAAGCGCGCCCTGAATCTGGCGGTATTCGAATGGAAGCGCGAAGCGCGTGCGATTGGGGACGCGCTGGTGAGCGGCTGTTGCGATCTGCAGCAGGGCATCGAGCAACCGACGAAGGCCATGGCGCCGTGTGTCGGGCGGCAGATCGCCCGCGACCTCACGGACGTACAGGCCGATGAGATCGTGAAGCCCGAATTGCTGCTCACCGGTGGGATCGAGTCCGAAAGGGGTCACGATGCTGGCCGAGACAAGGCGTTCGAGCTGCCGCCTCGTGTCCCGTCGACCGCTGAGCGCCTCCAGTTGCCAGTGCGTGAATCTGTGGCCCAGCACGGTTGCGATCCACTGAAGCGCCTGTTGGTCCGCAGCCTGCAGACCGGCGTGACTCACTTCGATCACACCGCGGACGGAAACGCCGTCGATGTCCAGCTCGTCGAGACGGACAGCACTGTCGCGCAGTCGATCGGCTAGGGAGGTCAACGAGGTCCTCGGCATCGCCGCCAAGCGGGCTCCGGCGATGCGAATGGCCAGGGGCAAGTGGTCGCAGGCTGCGGTGATGGTGTCCACGGCCTGGGGCTCGGCTGCGGCGCGGTGCCGTCCGGCAAGTCGCGCGAGCAGCTCCGTGGCGTCCGAGGCTGAGAGTGGTTCCAGACAGACACGGCGCGACACCGGCAAGGTGGGCAACATCGATCGGCTGGTGATGACCACCGCGCAGGTTGAGGACCCTGGGAGCACGTCCGTGATCTGGCTGATGGTTTGGGCGTTGTCGAGCACCACCAGGACGCGGCGGTCGGTGAGATTCGTGCGCAGCAGCGCTCTGCGGGCCGCGGGCTCTGCTGGCAGCGCCGCAGGTTGCACACCGCACTGCAACAGCAACGTGCCTTCGACGTCGAACATGTTGACGTCCCGGCTCAGATGCACGAACAGCTGGCCGTCCGGATATCCAGCCCGCATGCGGTGCGCCACGATGATCGCCAGGGTGCTCTTTCCGACGCCTCCTGGACCGCACAACAAGACGATGGGCGTGGCTGCTCGATCGGCGGTCAACTCGGCGACCACGTGAGAAATCTCGGTTGATCGTCCGACGAAGTCCGGCACCGCGGGCGGAAGGTGACAGCCGAACCCGGCTGTGGACGTGCGGGGCGATGAATGAGTGTCCGGATCGCCGGACAGGACATGGCGATGAAGCCCTTGCAGCACAGGGTTCGGATCGACCCCCAGCTCCTCGGCAAGGCGAACTCGAATGAGCTCGTAGTGTCGAAGCGCATCGGCCTGCCGACCGCAGCGGCACAGCGCGGTCATGTACTGGCCGGCGAGCCTTTCATTCAGGGGATGAGCGTTGATGTCGGCCCGTAGCGAGGCCAGTGAGGCCGCATGTCTGCCGAGCCTGAGCTCGACGTCGTAGCGGTCCAGTCGTGCAGCGAGGTGCTCGGCTGCCAGGGCGAGTCGGAATTCGTGGAGCCAGGTGCTGTCCAGGCCGTGGAAAGGCTCGCCCCGCCAGAGGCTCAAGGCGCGTTCAAACAGCCGGGCCGCATGACGATCGTCCTGCAGGGCCCTGGCTTCGGCAACCAGACCCCGAAAGACGTCCAAGTCCATTTCGGCCGCATCGGCACGCAGGAGGTAGCCAGCCGAGGTGCGTGCTATCTGGATGTTGGTGTTGGCGAAAGCATGCCTAAGGCGACTGATGTGCGCGCGCAGGGTGCCGGACGCTCCAGTGGGGACACTGTCACCCCACACCCGGTAGGCGAGCTGGTCCATCGACACCCCGTTGCCGGCGTCCACTAGGAGCGCGACGAAAACGCAACGTCGCCGGACCGGTCCGAGGTCAATCGGTACACCGTTGAACTTGGCTCGGACGTCACCGAGAAATTCGAACTCGACTCGCATATGTTCCCTTGGCGTGGAATCTCCATGCCGTTATAGCGCATGTCTTGCGCCTGCGCAACGCTGAAACAACGAAAAAGCAACGCCAGGCTGCAACCCTCGTCGAGTGCCAGTGGCATAACAAGGAGACTGCCCCGAAAAGGGAAAGTCAAAGGGTGTGGCATGGACGCATGCAGGCCAGGGTGTCGCCTCCGCGTCGACACAGCTGGGATGCGCGTACTGATAAAAGCATGTAAAAGGGGTCATTATGACTATTGTCGCGCCATTTCTTGGCGAACCTTGGCGGTGGCAATGCGTTCGCATTTACCTGCGCGTCCGCCGCCGGAAGCCGCAAAGCCGGGAGCAACCAGGTCCTACCGGCGGGCGTTGAGGCTCGGGGCTAGCAGCACGCGTGATCCGTCCGGGCTGTGCACGGCGGCAACCGGGCCAGCGTGTGTCATTGATGTCAGCGTGATTGATGTGAAACGGCGGTTACGGAGGGATGTGCGCGGTGAAGAAGTGGGAAGACCATCATCTGCCCTCAGACCTCCAGGCTGCAGGCGTGTACACGCTGTACCACGGCACGTTCTTCTGTGTGCTGGGAGCGCTCCTGACGCTGCTCGGTTACCTGGAGATGGGATCGGTGGTGGATTTGGCGCCGGCGTCCCAACAGTTGTTCAGCGTGATGGGTTGCATGGTCGTCGGTGCTCTCCTGTTCCGCCGAGCCGAGGAGCGGCGCTGGTACGGGCAGTTGGCGCTGTCCCGACTGAGCGACTACCAGCGCCAGCATGGTGACGACGGCCACCAGGAACCGGTGTTCGGCGAGCTCGTGCAGAGGGGCACCCCCGAGCAGGTCCGGTGGATGCGCGCGGCGGGCATGTTCCGCTGCTGTGGCGGGGCGTTCGCTATCAGTGCCTGCTTCCTGCCCCCACCCGAGAGCCTGAGCCCGCTGGGACAGTGGTCCTTGCGCGCCGGACTGGCCCTGTTAGGTGTCTTTTGGAACTTCACCGGCAACAAGATGCTTAACCGCGCCGTGCGGCACAGCGCCGGCGTCATGCCTACTTTCACGCCACTGCCGGCGGGCTCGTACGTGTTGTTCCTGCGCAACTTCAGCGACGACCCGAGGTTGGCAAAACCGCACCGCACGCCAGGACTCGGCGCGCTGGTTCGGGCATGGTTCCTATTGGGCCGCAGTGAAGAAGAGCGGATTGCCGCCGCGCTGGGATGGGCCGGACCCGTGGTCGCGGTGGGCATGCCGGGCGAGCTAGCGCCGAACATCGGCATCCTGCGGATGTACCTGCCCCACGACTGGCAGGAGCCGGTGCGCACTCTGGTGCGCGACGCGCGACTGGTGGTCCTGGTCCTCGGCCGGGGCCCAGGCACGTTGTGGGAGCTGGGCGAGTCGATGCGGGTACTACCACCAGAGCGGCTGGTACTGGTGAACCCCATGAAGCGAGCCGAGTACGGGAAGTTCCGCGAGACAGCCCGGCGCGAGTTACACGCACAAGCCGACGAGCTGTGGCGCACGACCGGTCATCGGTGGACACCGCCCGAACTGCCCGACCCGCCCGCCGACCGGCAGATGCCCTCCCTGGTGCGGGGAATCATCCACTTCACCAAAGACTGGGAGCCCACCTACTTTGCATTACCGCGCGTGCCTCTGCCGGAGGACTACCTTCTCGGGGCGCTGGACAGGGCGCTGTGGGTCCCTATGCTGCGGTTAGCCGCGCACGAGCGACGCGTGGGCGCGCCCCACGGGTGAGGCCATCTGGCGTCGGCGACGAGTACACAGCACAGCCGTTTGGGGTGCGGGTTTCTGCCAGGCACGTCTGCCCGGTCTCATTTTCGGCGTACAGGGGCGCGCATGGCGGCCAACCACTGCCCGTTGGTCTGTGCTAGCTCGATGACCCCGATCTTGGCCAATCTGACCAGTTGCGTCAGATGATCGCACCGCCGCAAGTGGCGACGGTGACCATCGCAGTCAAGGCAACCTCGGAGTCAAAGAAGAGCGACCGCGCGACTTCTAGGCGACGCGCAGGCGAGCCATCTCCTCTGGTGGGTTCGGCATGCCGGCCTCGCCGCAGGTGAGCAGGAGACAACCGACCTCGATGCCGCCTGCGGTCCAGCGAGCAGACGGCTGCGGACGCGCCTATAAGCCTCGACCCAGCGGACAGCGAGCAGGGTCAAGGTCAACAGAATCCCGACGACGTACCAGCGTGGTCGCCCCAGGTGAGGCGCAGGGCGATGAACACGCCGGAACCGACCGCTCAGATTGGTTGGGGGAACGTCATGTTCGCAGCCTGTGAGACCTACGCTTGCCAGGTTTGCAGGCCCACTCGGCGGCATGGAGTGCCCTCGGAGACTTGTTGGATCTTGCACGACCTCGTCCACAAAGGACAAAAATTCCTGGCGGGCCAATCCATCGTCGATGTCGGTAACCTTGTTCCCTGGTGCCTGGGCTAGGACTTCAGGGCCGACAGGGGCCGCGCACCGGATTGGTGCGCGGCCCCTTGGACTGGGCGCGGCGGCGGGGAAGTGTTGCCGCGGGGAAGATACTCATGTGGCAACGCCGCCTGGCCGGGGGGCTGACCGGGTCAAGCCGTGCCGGGGCCGCGCGCCGTCCTGCCACTCCACCCGCAACGTCCCGCCGCCGCAGCTTTCCCTTTATTCGGTGACGGTGGTCCAGGGTCGGCAGGTGACCTCGTCGTCGTTGTCCCAGGCGCAGGCCTTGAACTTGGCCTTCTCGCCCTTGTGAAGGCCGGGGATTTGCACGGAGACGCTGTTGCCTGAGTAGGCGCGGACGGTCTTTTTGAACGAGTCGTGGACGACCGTCATGCGCACGGAGTAGCCGGACGGGAAGATGTCGTCCTTAAGGACCAGTTCGTCCTTGTCGTTCGAGTTGTTCTGGTCGTAGTCGAGCCAGACCACCTCGCCGTAGGCGTTGCCGGTCCCGATGTACCAGTGCGACCCGTGAGGGGTGCCCCCGCGGGTGTCGGCTGAGGCCGCGCCGGTGAGGGCGCCAAAGGTGAGGACGGCCGCGATGGTGGCCAGCACTGTGCGTGCGCTGTTCTTCACGGTGTTCCCCCCGTGTCTGTGTCCGGTGTCTTTGTGAGGCTTGCGGCGCGCCCGGAGCGCGGGCAAGAGATGATCACATTTCCCCTCCCCTGCATTGCATGTCGAACTGGACAGGCAAAGCCTCACAGCGGTTGCGGACGTGTCACAAGGTGATCGGCCCAAGTTGACACAGCTGGGACAGGAACCAGGGCTTGACCTGGCGATACGTCACCCTCTGGGACATTTGGGACACGCACGGACGGGTTTCGTGGGACAGTGGGATTGGGGATGTTCTTCGACGTCGGGGGTGCAACGTTGACGGAAGGCCACACTGTGGCGGATCTGCTGACTGAGCTCAAACAGCGTCGTGGCTGCAGTTACGAGCAAATCAGCAGGAGAACGCATCTCAGTCGGTCCACTGTGCACCGTTATTTCACCGGACAGAGCGTTCCGGGAAGCTTCGGCGTCGTCGAGCGGATGGCTTTGGCCTGCGGTGCGGACAAAGCGGATCTGGCCGCACTTCACCGGCTGTGGCAACCCGATCAGGAAGAGCCTCCCCGGTTACCGGAGCCGCGGCCTGGGCGGGGAAGGAAGATGACGGTGGCCGGCATCGCGGTGGTGGTGGCGGTGGCCGTCGGCGTGGCGTTTTCGCTCACGTCGGACGAGCCGGTCAGGACGAACGGCACGGAAATCGCGTCGATGATGTGGTCGGCGCAGCCTCGGCGCATTCCGCCGGAGTACTTCGGGACCACCATCAACAGCACCACGGGGAAGATGCCTACGTTCCCCATCGGGTCGGTGCGGCTGTGGGACTCCGGCACGCTGTGGCACAACATCCAGCCGAGCCGCGACAGGCACGACTGGTCGACTCTGGAGAGGTTGGTCTCCGGTGCGGAGCGCAACGGGCGCGCTGTGTTGTTCACCTTCGGCGGTACGCCGGACTGGGCCAGCCCAGCCGGGCCGGTGACCGTCTACGGCGACGGTTCCCGTGCCGCTCCTCCCGACGACCTGCGGGACTGGGATCGGTTCGTCCGCGCGCTGGCCTCCCGCTACCGGGGTCGAATCCACGCCTACGAACTGTGGGACATGGCCAACCACCCAGCCTTCTACAGCGGTCCGTTGGAGACCATGGTGGAGATGGTGCGCCGGGCGGCCGCGGCGATCAGGGAGATCGACCCCGGCGCCGTCGTGGTGTGTCCGTCCATGGGGGAGCTGTGGGATCCCGCGGCCCGTCGCACCATGGAGCGGTTCGGCGAGCTGGGTGGTTACGGGCCCTGTGACGCCGCCGCCGTCAAGCTGTACCAGCAGAAGTCGGCCGACCCGCCGGAGAAGGTCACCGAGCTCGACATCGAGCTCGAACGGTCGTTCCACCGGATACAGATCGGTGAGAAGCCGCTGTGGTCCACCGGGCCGAACCTGGACATCCCTCTGCAGAAGCAGCTCGACCCGGAGCTCAGCGCCGACTACGCGGTGCGGTTCTACCTGGCAGGCCTGCACATGCAGTTCGCCAGGATGTACTTCTACTCCTGGGGCGCCAGCAAGGTTCCCGTCGTCCTCCAGGCGGAGGAAGGCCCGCCCACCAAGGCAGCGACGTTCGTCGAAGAGCTGCAACGCTGGATCGGCGGCGCACGCGTGCACTCGTGCGGGCACGGCCAGTTCGCGGGGCTCGCGGACAACGTGTGGCAGTGCCGGTTCGACCGCGACGGCGCTGAGTTCCAGCTCTGGTGGACGCATGAGGGCACTGCGACCATCACAGCGCCGGAGCACACCAGCTCCGTCGAGCATCTCGACCGCACCAGCCGCCACATTCGCGGCGGCGACACGCTGGAGATCACCGGGCGTCCGGTGCTGCTCCGCTTCACCTGACGCTCGGCGTTGATCTGCGCGGAACCACTGCGCAGCACAGCCTGCCACCAAGATCATGGTGGTGCCGGAGCAGGAAGATCACCGATTTCGTCGAGTTCTCGCCCCCGCCGGTACATCACGCGGATCGATCTCTGACGAGCAACGCGAGCTGCGTGCGGTCGCGCAGGCTCAGCTTTCGCAGCACGCTTGACACGTGGTTCTCTGGCGCGTGGCTAGCTCCGTGAAAGTCGGCACCAGGTCTCCGCCAATGTCAGCCACACCGGACTTCGGCGGTCAGTTCGTGTCAGCGAACTTCAGCATCACCTGCAGAGCTCATCCGGAAGCGGCGCCTGCCTCAGGCGCCGTGAACGGGCCGGATGCGCTTGATCACGCGCTCGGCGGCAGAGGAGGATGTTCGGCTCACGGCCCTCGTTGTGCGGCAGGAGGGGTTCGCTCAGCACAGCGCCGATTCGACTGCGGAGCGCAGGTTGGCCGTGCTGCCGTCGGTCAGGCGTCCGTTGGCCACCGCGAACGCCGATCGGCCGTCGTCGGTGGCGGCGGTGAAGGAGTCGAACCCAGGCATGTTGCCGGCATGTCCCCACGCCATGCCGCCGCAGGGAAGGGGGAATTCGCGGATCCCGAGACCGTAGTCCGGCCCTTCCGCGGGCACCGTCGTACGCATCTGCGCGAGCAGGTCCGGACGCAGCACTGTGCCGGCCAGCAGTGCTCGCGCGAAACGCGTCAGGTCAGGGCCGGTGGAGATCAGCGCCGCAGCGGCCCCCGGCAGGCTGGGCTCGAGCTCGGTCACGTCCACGACCGGCTGGCCGGGGAACGCGTAGTAGCCATGCGCGTGCGGTCCCCGAATCCGCTTGTCACCGGCCTGCGGGTACGTGGTCTGCCACAGCCCGAGCGGCCGGATGAGCCTGCCAGTGATCTCCGCGCCGACATCGTTGCCGGTCACGGTTTCGACCAGCATCCCGAGCACGATGTACCCGGTGTTCGAGTACGCCCACCCCGTACCGGGGGCGAACAGCGGCGGGTGGCTCAGCCCGATCTTCACCAGTTCCTCTGGCCGCCACGGGTGATTGTTCGCGTCCGGGTCGGACAGCACGTCGTTGATGTAGTCGGCCATCCCGCTGGTGTGCTGCAGCAGCTGCCGCACGGTGATCCTGGCGCCGTCATATCCGTTGCCTCGCACCAGCCCCGGCAGGTAGCGCTCGACTGGCGCGTCCAACACCACCTTGCCCTCACCGACCAGTTGCAGCATCACCGCGGCGACGAACATCTTGGTGTTGCTGGCCACCCGCACCCGATGCCACGGGCGGATCGGCCGGTCGGAGCCCAACTCGCCCGTACCACTGTTGACCGTCCAGCGCCCCTGCCGGTCGTGGGCGAAGACCATCGCACCAGGCACCCCACGCGCCGTGAAGCCGTCCACAATCGCCTGGACCGCAGCACGATCGCCGGCGTGACCGCCATCCGGCCGCGCGGCGACCGGCAGGGCGGTCAGGCAGCAGCCACCGAGCACCAGCGCCACCGAACCAGCCACCAGCCGAGATTTCCATGTCCGCATCACAGATCCCCCCAAGTCATGTCGGATCGAACCGAACGCTACGGACAAGATCGAGACCCAAACATCCGGCGAATCCCGGAAGCCGCACTAGGGGCAACCCCGAAGCCGCACTACGGGTCACCCCCACCATGCGATCCGATGTTCCCTGTGCCATTCGGCAAGAACCAAGCCCTCGGCTCCACCGTGGAACACTCACATCGGCATGAGCGGGATGGTCGAGCAGCGTGCGGTCGCCGGCAGGCGCGGAGTTGATCGCTTGGTGCCACGTTGGCGTCGAGGCTCTTGCACGCTCGGCACGAGCTTGAGGTTAGGCGTGCTGCCTGTGTGTCACAGGTGCCCTGGCGGCAAGGCGTTCATCTGGCGGTGGTCGGTCGTCGAAGCTGATCTCGTTCCTAGGTCCTTCACGCTTTTGGCGGATCGACGATGATCTGTTCGGCCTCAAAGATTGGCGGCGCAGCAGTCCCAATACGTGGCACGGAGAACCAAACCATGGTGACCTTTTCGGCTGAGACTTGGCCCTCGGCGCGACGTTGTGGGGCAGGGCCTGGTTGGTGAACGTGCGCTCCTGGGCATCCCATCGATGCTGGCCAGCTGATCACGGTGAGTCCGGAGCTGTTGTCGAAGCGCGCGAGCGCGGTCGCGCCATCTGGGGTGGGCGTTGTCGACGGCCTGAATCGAGGCGCCTGATGCTCCCAACGAACCTTGCCAAACGGGTGCAGGAGACAATGGTCAGCGCTGAGGGAGCGTGGGCGTGACGCCGCCGTTGCTGCTCACGGCCACCGTTGTCGTGCTGGTACTTGTGATCTTAGTGCTCGTGTTGGTGGGTGACGCAGCGGCAGGTACCAGCGGCGTAGCCGATGAGCACCAGCCGTGGGTCTGGCTTGTAGTCATCCTGCTCATCGTGGCAACGGTCGTCATCGAAGTGCGTCGCCAGCGATCCCGCGGACGGGCCCAGGGTGGGCACTCGACACACAACCAGATAAGCGGCACCGTGTACGGATCAGTGGTCCAAGCTGGGACGATCACCCTGCCCGTCGCTGACGCTTCGGGTTTGGCTCTCCGGGACAGGTTGGCTGAGGCTGCTGATCAGCTTGCGCAGGCAGTGGGTAGCCGTTGGCAGCGGGAGGAGGAACAACGGCAGGTACAGGATCCGTTCCCACTGCCCGTGCGGTGGCGCGCGGCACCGGAGACGTTGACAGACCACTGGGCCAACATTTCTCGCGTTCCGGCAGGAGTCGCGTCCAGACCGCTTGCGCTGAGCGGACAGCTGGATGGGTTGGTGGAGGTATACCGGCGGATACCGTCCGGGCGGCTGGTGGTGCTCGGCAGGTCAGGATCGGGAAAAACGATCTTGACCCTACGGTTCGTTCTGGATTTGCTGAACACTCGTGGCCCCGCCGACGCCGTGCCGGTGATCTTCAGCCTTGGATCGTGGGATCCCACTAAGACCTCCCTGCGGGAGTGGGTGACGCGTCAGTTGGTGCGTGACTATCCAGGGCTGGTCGCGACCAGCCCTGTCGGACATTCGCTGGCGGCCGAGTTGGTCGAGGCTGACCGGATCCTGCCTGTACTCGACGGGTTCGACGAGATCGCCGACGGGCTGCATCGTGCGGCGCTGAAAGCGCTCAACGCCACCACCCTGCCACTGGTGTTGACCACCCGCCCTGCGGAGTATGCCGCTGCCGTGGCAGCGACCGATGTGCTGACCTCTGCGGCAGGCATCGAGTTGATCGACCTCACCTTGGCCGACTTGGTCAACTACCTGCCCCGCACGACCCGCAAGGAAGCCCGCGACAGCACCACCTCCGCGACAGTGTGGGAACCCGTCCTCGACGAGCTTCGCGATCGCCCACAGAGCGAGTCCAGTGTCAATCTCTCCGCAGTGTTGAGCACTCCGCTGATGGTTGCCCTTGCCCGCATCGTCTACAGCGACACTCCGGACCACGACCCTGCGGTAATGCTTGATACCAACCGTTTCCGCACTGCCGAAGCCCTCGAAGATCATCTATTGGGCAACTTCATCCCCGCCGCTTATCACTACAAACCCGGCGGTCGGCGCGCCGGAAGTCACCGCCGCTGGGACCCCGAACGTGCCGAGCAGTGGCTGAGCTACCTCGCCAGACACCTGGACAGACTAGGCACCCGCGACCTCGCATGGTGGCAACTGGGCAACACCACGCGCCGAGCTTCTCGCATACTCCTGGCCTGGATCTCGTCCGGGCTGGCCTTCGGGGTTGTGGATGGGCTTGTGTTAGGGCTCGTGGTCGGGTTTGAGCCTGGGAACGGGCTCAAACTCGGACTGGCGAACGGGCTTGTTGTCGGGGTGGCTTTCGGACTCGCGCACGGGTGCATAACCAAGTTCGGGGACCGGACATTTGAGCCGTCGCGTGTACGAATGCAGATCCTCTACGCGCCAGGGACGATCCGTGAGAGGTTCGTTCCCAGATTCATGCTCGCGCTCGCGGGCGGGCTCGGTGGAGGACTCGCACTGGAGCTCATGGACAAGCTCATCGGCGGGCTCGCGTTGGAGCTCATGGGCGGGGTCGCCGGCGGCGGGCTCGTGTCCTCGCTCGTATTCGGTCTCGTGGTCGGGCTCGGTTTCGGGCTGATGGCGGCGCTTGAATCTCCGATCGACATCAGATCTGCTGTCAGCCCTATTGGCCTGTTGAACACAAACCGCACGACCGTGGTCGTCCAGCTGCTCGTGTTCGGCTTGGTGGTAGGGCTAGGCGGCGGTCTCCTGGTCGGGCTCGGGTCCAGATTCGTGGACGGACTGGTGTTCGGGCTCGTGGTCGGACTCGGGGTTGGTTCGGAGGCAGTCTCAGTTTGACCGCGTGGGGCCAGTGGGTAGTAATCGCGCGCATATGGTTGCCGCTGACCGGGCGGCTGCCCTGGGCAGCCGTTGCCTTCCTTGACGACGCGTATCAGCGAGGCGTGTTGCGCCAGGCTGGTGCGGTCTACCAATTCCGCCATGCCAGACTCCAGGACCACCTGATCCGCATTCTCCGGGCACGCCACGACATATGACCGATGAGGGCGAGCAGCTTCCCTGGATCGTGCCCGACGAGTTGTGGGCGCGGATCGAGCCGCTGTTGCCGGTGGTGCCACGTCGTGCGGACCATCCGGGACGCAAGCAGCTGGACGACCGTAAGGTGCTGTGCGGCATCCGCGGCCAGCCCGTCACTGGACGCGGCCGTCGAAGCCTCGATCGCCTCGGGCATCACGTACACGGTCGCCGCAGGCAACTCGAACCGTGACGCCTGTGCACGACCTCGCCTGCCCGGACTCCGAACGCGATCACTGTCGGAGCCACCGACCGCAACGACGTGCGGCCGACGGACTGGCCGGGCGGTCAGGGCAGCAATTTCGGCAGCTGCCTGGACATCTTCGCCCCAGGCGATGACATCACGTCGCTCGGGATCGCCAACGACACCTCCACCAGAGTGCTCAGCGGTACGTCGATGGCCGCACCGCACGCCGTCGGTGTCGCCGCGCTGTACCTGCAACGCAACCGGAACGCCGCGCCGAGCTCCGTCTGGTTCATGATGGTGTTCACGGGGTCCAAAAGGATCTCGTGGTCAACGCGGGCGCGGGTTCACCGAACCTGTTGCTCAACTCGCGCTACACGTTCGGCGGCCCTGACGGCGACTACAACGACGACCAGCGCACGGACACCACCATCTGGCGCCCGTCGACGGGGCAGTGGTTCGTGCGCAACGTCAGCACGACACAGTGGGGCCAGCAGGGTGACATCCCGGTGCCCGGCGACTACAACGGCGACCAGATCACCGACGTCGCGGTCTGGCGTCCGTCCACCGGCCAGTGGTTCGTGGCGCAACCAGTTCACCCAGCAGTGGGGCCAGGCAGGCGACGTTCCGGTGCCGGGCCGTGTGGCGCCCGTCCACCGGAACATGGCACTACATCGGCACGTTCGGCGTGATCGTGAGCGTCCAATGGGGACAGGCGGGCGACGTGCCGGTCCTGGCCGACTACGACGGCAACGGCAGCCAGGACTTGGCGGTGTGGCGCCCATCCACTCGTAAGAAGGGCTGACTGCTCCTGGGGAGTTCGGGTTCCGGCCCCCTGGGAGCTTTCCGCGTTCTGTGTGCAGCCGTGGCTGCCAAGGCGGCAGTCGCTGGCATCCTCGACCGCATTCGATGAAACACCTGGGCCCGCTTGTCTGCGGCTTTCTCGTGATCCCACGACTCCGGCAGGAACAGCCGCCAGTCCAGCGCGGCCGACGCCCAGCCGATGACCGCATCCGCATGCACGCTGACCCCGATCGGACAGTTCCTGTCTTGCCCAGCGCACCAACGCGGCGAGTATCGCGCGGTCTGCACAGTCCGGCCTCGTGTTGCTGTGGGCCGCGGCACGAGTACACGCGCAGACTGCTCGCCGCCGTGCGGCCGCCGGGCGTGGTCGACGATCCGGTGGTGTGATGACAGGTTGGTGCCACGCGCCCCGACGGTTCACCGTGCGGCGACACGATGTCGTCATGGCAGCACAGCACCGCACCGGCATGATCGCCGCGGCCGTCGTCACGTTCCTCGCCCTCGGCGGGTGCTCGTCCTCGCCCAAGGAGGAGCTGATCGAGAGCGCGGATGAGAAGTGCCGCGTCATCGGCGAACGGTTCGCCGGCGACCTGGCGTTCGGCGAGTCGGTGGGCAAAGACGACGAGGACAAGCTGCGGCAGCGCATCATGCTCGTGAAGGACCTGGCGACCCACGTCCGAGGCCTGCCCGCGCCCGAGTCGGGCAAGGACAAGTTGGACGACTGGCTGGGCAGGCTCGACAAGTACGCCGGAGAGCTGCAGGAGTTCGAGACCTCTTACCGCAACGCGCGGCGGGGTCAAGACCTCGTGCTGGCCATGCAGTTGGCCATCGTCAAGGAGGCGGCGGACGCGGTCGGCCCGCCGGCGAAAGACTTCGGGTTCGGCGCCTGCGCGCAGGTCGAGTCGTGGGTGCCCTTCCCGAAATGATGCGTCCGGGGTGGGGAAGCCGTTGGTCCGCGCATCGCCTCCACAGGCGCAGCATGGCCGCTGTGGCGGGCATGCGGTCGCGTCGCGCACGCCCCTTCAGCAACGACACCAGGAACAGCGCGTGATCAGGTGTGATGGTGCGGTTTCCCACGCTCTGCGCCAGCATCGACGACAGGGCCTCGATCGTCATGCGCCAAGCCGGTTCGGCGAGCTCCGAGCAGGCGATGTCGGAGAGGGCGAACAGGTCGCCGGCGAAACCGGGATCCGACTTGGCCAGATCCTCCGCGCTCAACCTGGTGGTGAGCAGTCGGGTCAGGATGCCGAACCAGTACGTCGCCCAGAGCGGGTACCCGGCGACGACCAGCTCTCTTGCCGCCGCGACTGGTTTCACGGCATGGACGAGCTCGTCCGAGAGCTTGAGGCGAGCACGGATCACCTTGCGGTGGGCGAGAGAACGAACGTGAAATGCGAGCCTTCGCACGCACCTACTTGGTTCCTTGGCTCAAAGTGCGCGATTCCTGAGGCGATCACAACGGGTTGCGCGTCGCCCTATGCTGGGTTGTCGCGTCGCATCTTGGGGGGTTTCGTATGGGACAGCTGCATGTCAGTGCCGAATACGACACCATTGCCCGCCGGATCGAGGACGTCGCGCCCATCCTGCGTAGTGAGGCGGACAAGAGCGAGATGTTGCGCCAGCCCACCGAGGAGATGATGCGAGCACTGGACGCGACGGAAGTCGTGAAGATCAGCATTCCCCAGGAGCTCGGCGGGTACGAGTTCTCACCGTCGCAGGTGGTGCAGACCATTGAGCGGCTGTCGTATCACGAAGCGTCCGTGGGCTGGTCGGTCATGGCGCTGCAGATGGTCACCGGCTCCACTGGCGCCTACCTCGGCCGGGAGGCCGTCGAGGACCTTTACCCGGACGTGCCCGCCGGTCGGCACGCCACCATCGCCGGGCAGGGAACGAGGCTGGGCGATGCGGTGCGCGTCGACGGCGGCTACCGGATCAGCGGGCAGTGGAGCTTCGCCTCCGGAATCCCGCTGGCCAGCCACATCCACACCGCCGCGTTCTGCGCCGAGACGGGCCGGCCGCTGGTGTTCACTTTTCCCAAGGAACAAGCGACCCTGGTCGACAACTGGGATGTGCTGGGACTCCGCGCGACGCATAGCATCGACTACGTGTGCCAGGACGTGTTCGTTCCGGCGACGCACGTTTACGACGCCACCACGACAGAGAACCTGCATGGTGGCGCGTACTACCGCCTCGGCTTGGTGAACCTGTCCGGGATATGCCACACCGGCTGGGCGCTCGGCGTCGGACGGCGGATGCTCGACGAGATGAAAGCCTTGGCAGCCACCAAAACGGGTACGCACAACGCCTCGGTCGACACCGGCTACTTCCATGCCGCGTTCGCGCAGGCCGAGGCGAAGTTCCGCGCGGCGCGCGCGTGGGCCATGGAGGTCTGGGCCGACAACGAGGCGACGCTGGACCGCGGCGAGAAACTGAGCACCGAGCAGGAAACCCTGACACGGCTGATGCTCAACAACACGACCTGGTCCGTGCAGTCCGTCGGCCAGACCGTGTACCAGTGGGCCGCCACCGCCGCGATGCGCCGGGGCGACCTGCAGCGGTACTACCGCGATCTCAACGCGGGCACTCAGCACATCACATCCGGCCCGGTGGTGCTGCAGAACTGCGGCAAGTGGTTGGCCGGTCTGGCTCAGAACGCCCGTTGGGAGTTCCTGGAGCTGGTGTCCGGAGAGGACTCCGGGGCGCACTGAGCGTCACGACTTGGGCACCAGCCCGAAGTTCACAAGATCGGCGGGTCGCAGCGATCCTGTCGGGATCGCCTGTGCCTGTTCGAGCAACTGGATGATCGTGCCGATCCGGCCCTCGTCGACCGCGCCGAGCGGGCCGCCGAACCCGTCCGGCCTGGAATAGCCGGTCATCAGTCGCATCTCGGCGGAAGCCACGTCGGAGTTCTGCGTGGGCTGGTACTTGCGGAGGATCTGGCCGGCCTCGTCAGGATGCTCGATGGAGTACCGCAGCCCCTTGAGCAACGCGTCACTGAACCGCCGGACCAGTTCAGGGTCCCGGTCGGCCAGGTCCCTCGTCGTGACCAGCATGTTGCCGTACAGGTCCGGCAGGAGATCGCCGTAGGGCAGGACGACCGCCTTGCGTCCGGACGCCGCCGCCTCGATCAGCGGCTTGCCGACGACGAACTGGCCGATCGCGTCCACCTGCCCGGAGACCAGCAACTGCGGCAGCGCAGGCGGCGCTGAGGGCACGAACTCGACCTTGCCGGGGTCGATGCCTGCGGCCTTGGCGTACAACGGGAACATCAGCTTGACCGTCGAGCCGGGCGAGTCGGCGACCTTCTTGCCGATGAGGTCCGCCGGCGTCGCGATCCGGCCGCCTTCGAGCCCGATGATGGCCGCCACGGTGCGCTGCTGGACCGCGGCGACCGCGATCACAGGCATTTTCTCCTTCGCCAGCGTGATCATCGTGCCGGTGGCGTCGGCGACCCCGAAGTGCGCCCGTCCGGCGGCCACCAGCTTGAGCACGTCCACCGTGCCGCTGCCGGGGTTGATCGTCACGTCGAGACCGGCCCCGGTGAAGAAACCCTTCTCCTGCGCGACATAGGCGTACGCGTCGCGCCCGAACGTGCTGAACGACGTGAGGTAGGTGACCTTGGTCGTGGTGCCCACTGCTCCCGGCTCACTCGTGCAGGCGACTGACGCCGAAAGAAGAAGGATCGCAAGACACGCTGAACGAATGGGCCGCATCGCCGGCTCCTCTCCCCGAGGTGTCATCCAAACAACTCCGGTGAGAGCGGGTCAAGGCGTGAACACGAGCAGGGATCGCGTGGACGTGGTGCCAGACGTCTTGGCCCGCGCGCTCAGATTTGGTGTGGCGTGCGAAGGGCGTGGAGCGATGCGCCGACGGCTGCACCCACGGTGTGTCAGCCGAGCACCACCCGGCGGGCCGCAGCTGGATGGTCGACCGTGGCACGGTTCCGGCCGGACGCCGGGATGGCACGGTCCCGCAGCTGCCTGATCTCCTCGACCTTCTCCGGCGCCGACCGCAGCAGTGGGATGACGTTGCGGAAGCAGCTCAGGTAGTAGTCCTCGCTGACGTTGTGGTCGCCGATCCGGATCGCCTCGTGGCAGATCTCGGTCACCGCCGACTGGATGTCGGAGCCGGCGAACCCGTCGCTGATCCTCACCAACTCGTCAACCAGGTCAGGCTCGACCGGCGTCCGCAGGTACTTGCGCAGGTAGATCGAGATGATCTCGCGCCGTTCGTCGGGCTCGGGCAGGTCGACGAAGAACATGTCGTCGAAACGGCCGCTGCGCAGCAGTTCCTGTGGCAGTGAGCGAACGTCGTTCGCCGTGGCGACGACGAACACTCTCGCGCGCGATTCCTGCAGCCAGTAGAGGAACTGGCCGACCAGTCGCGTGGTCACCCCGGTCGAGTCGGTACCGGAACCGGCAAGTCCCTTCTCGATCTCGTCGATCCACAGCACGCACGGTGCCACGGTGTCCGCGGTCGCGAGCGCTTCGCGCAGGCGTTTCTCCGACTGGCGACGTACGCGCCGAGCACGGACCCCATGTCCAGCCGGTACAGGGGCAGTTGCCAGTCCGACGCGATCGTCTTGGCGGACAGGGACTTCCCGCAGCCCGGCACGCCGACCAGCAGCACTCCGCGCGGAGCGCGGATGCCCCGGTCGCGCAGGTCCATGGTGAGCAGGTCGCGCTTGCGGTCCAGCCACTGCCGCAACCCGGTGAGGCCTCCGACCTCGTACTCACCTGGGCGCAGCATGACGCGTTCGATGCCGGAGAGTTCGCTGAAGATCGAGTCCTTGGCCCGGCTGAGCTCCACCAGGTCGGCTTTGGTGATCTCCTTCTTCACCACGAACGTGGCGAGGATGTTCAGCGCCTCGGTCTTCGTGACGCCCGCGAGGATCGATGCCGCCTGCTCGTAGTCGGCCGGACTCCACTCGATGCGGATGTCGGTGGCGTACGGGCGGAGGAACTCCTTGATCGCGTGGTGCATCTCGTCGAAGTCGGGGAGGTCGAGCCGCACCGACATGCCCATGCGCTGCAGCGTGTTCCAGACCGGGTCGGACGTGATGATCACGATGCAGCCGCCGTGCTCCTCTGCGAGCGTGGCCAGGTCGGCGAACCGCCGCGACACGTCGTTGTCGTCGGCGAGGTGCTGCACGTCGGTGAAGACGATCGTGAGGTTCGACCTCGACTGGAACCACTCGCCGGCGAGGTCGAGCGCGCCCAGCAACGACTTGTCTTCGCTGATGACGGTCCTGGTGCGCAGGTCGCGCAACCCCTGGCTGAGGGTGTGCACGAGGACGTCGAGCTGCTTCTCGCGGGCCAGTTCGCCGAGTGCGTCCAGCACGCGGGCGCGTTCGACGGTGCGGATGGAGACGAACGGGATCCGGGCGAGCAGGTACGACTCGACGCGGGCCTTGGTCTCCGCTCCGTTGGGCATGTGGTTCTCCGATGCTCAGATGATCACTCGCCGGCCAGGGCTCTGCCTGCCCGGCGCCGGGGGAGGGGACGGCGTCAGCGCGGCCGTCAGCCGGTTCGCGCGCACCACCGCTTGCAGCTCTATCGGCGCGTGCCGGACCGAGTCCTCAAGGCTGCGCTGCGAGGACCGCACCGTCTCGTCCAATGCGGACGCGAGCTCGTCGCGCAACACCGGCGGCATCGCGGGGAGCGCGCAGAGCCGGTGCAACGGCGTGAGCCGGTGCGGGCACTCGTCATCGCCGACGCCAGGGCGTGCACCGCCCGCCCCGGATCTCCGGCGAGCGTGCCGAGGTCGCGCTGGAACGCGTCCGCCCAGCGGCGCTGCCGTCGAGCGAACGCATCGGAGACGTGCCGCAGCAACCGTTCCTGCACGTGTGGGCCCATCTGCTCGTCGATCGGCGCGAGGTGCTCGGCGGGCAGGTCGGTTCCCTCGGCGAACGCGTCGAGCCACGCGCGCCAGTCCGTGTACGGGCCGGGAGCGGGGCGCATCGGGTCACCGCCTCCGGTGGCGGTCGAGGAACTCCGCGGGCGGCAGGAGGTCCCACTCGGGCAGCTCCAGCGCGATGTCCCGTTCGGCGACACCGTGGCGTGGAGTGGTCGCCGGCTGGTTCGTGGTCTGGTCCTGGCTGTGGGCTGGACCCGGCATGGTCAGGCTCCTCGCAGCTGATCGGGTGCGGTGGCGACGAAGGCGGTCGCGGTGAGTCCTTCCGCGAAGGTGCGCAGCGACTGCGCCTTCGCGATCTCCCGCTGCCACTCGCCGCGCAGGTCCACGAGTTCGGCGACGGCCCCGCGCAGCCGTACGACGGCAGCGACGCGGCGCTGGTCACCCTTGCGGCGGATCTCCGCCCGGCGAGCGGGGAGAGCTCGCAGGTCGAAGGCGGCCCACATGCCCAGCGCCGCCGCCACGAACAGAAGGAACAACGCGAACCCGCCGGCTCCGCCGACCGCCGAGAAGAACGCGACCAGCAGCGCCAGGCCGCCGAAGACGGAGGCCGCCTGCGCGGCACCGCTCATCCGCACCTCGCTGACGGCCTTCGCGGTCTCCCGGTCGATGTGCTCGGAAAGCGAGCCGACCAGCTGCTGCTCGTCGGTGGCGCCGTCCACCCATCCGGTCCAGCCCTCGGCACGCAGTTCGACGCGCGCCGGCATCGATGCGATGTTGCCCGCTTCGAGCCTGCCCGCGCCCTGCACCAGCCAGTCGCGCGCCAGCGCCAGCGTGAACCGCTGGGTGCCGGGGGAGGCGCCCGCCCGGTCGCCGTGCAGCGCGGCATTGCTGAGCAGCGTGAGGAAGTCGACCGTCTGTTCGTGCAGCGGGTCTTCCGCGGTCATCACCTTGTTCGCCACGTCGTGGTCGCCGTTCGCGTTCACGACGGCCTGCAGCCAGGCTTCCTTCTTGCGATACGGGGCTTCCTCGGCGTCGAAGTCGCGCACCAGCCCGTCGAGGATGTTGTCCACCCGAGCGTGGAGATCTTGGCTCTGCGGCACCGGGCCGTCGAACGTGGCGCGCAGCATCTCCTCCGCCGCGCCGTGCACGGTCGCGCCTTCGAGCATGTCCTTGAGCTGTGGCCAGGTCGGGCTGAGCACGGGCAGCAGCTGGTAGCGCGGATCGACCGGGCGGCGCATCGTGTCGAGCATCTTCGCCCAGCGGTCGACCTGTCTGTCCACAGTGTCCTGTTCCTGGCTCAGTCGCCCGTACCACTCGGACATCTGCTCCAGCAGCATCGGTTTCGCCTCGCGTCCGAACGTGCCGGTCGACACGGCGTCCAGCACGACGACGAACTCCCGGGACAGCTTCGCCGGGTCCTGCCGTGCCGCGTACTGCCGCACCCAGGCGGCGGTCGCCCGGTCGCGCTGGTGACGGCGCAGCACGAGGGCGAAGAACAACGAGGCCTTGTCGTTGTCCCTGCGCAGCGCCTCGCCGATCGCCTTGGTCGCGAGCTCCGGTTCGTCCCTGATCCAGGCGGCGATCGCGATGAGCGCGGGAGTGAGCCAGTAACCGGGGGTGCGCAGCATCAGCTCCTCGGACAGGTCGCGGATCGCGCCCTGCGAGACGATGCCGGCGTCGAGTGCCTGCAACGTGCCGGTGGCGAGCTCGCGCACCTCGGCGAACTTCCCGAACTTGTCGTTGAGCTCCCCGCGCACCTCCAGGATCTGAACCTGGGCCAGCTGGAGGTTCTGCCGCAGCTCGTCCCGCCGGACGTACTCGACGAACTGAGCCTTGAGGCCCAGGAGCTCCTGCTGGGTGCTGTCCTGGTTGCGTTGCACGGTCGACATGGCGTCGTGCAGGACGACCTGCTGGTCGCCGAGCGCCTGCTGGTTCCGTGTCACCTGGTTCAGCGTGCTGACCACCTTGGAGAGGTCGGTCACGGATACGTTGGTCGTGTTCACTGGTCATTCTCCAGGAGAACGGTCGAGCCGTCGGGCCGGACGCATACCAGGCGGTCCGGGTAGACCTCGATGGCGAGGTAGTGGTCGGACTCCGCGAGGGATCGCGCGCGATCCATGCCGTGCGGCAGCGGTTCCCCGGTGCGGTAGTGCGAGATGATCGAGCCGTCCATCGCGAGCGTGTGGACTTCGTACGGTGCGCCGAGGTAGCAGCGTGAGACGATTCCAAGCGGCGTCGCACAGAACTTGTCGGCGAACTCCCGGTGCACGGCGTCGACGAGCTCGCTGACGTCGACCGTGCCCACCTTGCCGGAGGCGTCGAGTCCCTGCAGCGAGCGCAGATAACGAGCCGAGCGACGCTCGGCGAGCACCTTCGTCCCCGCTCTGGCGGTCGATCCGGTTGTCCGTCCGATCCGCGCGGCGGAGTCGGATCTGTTGTTCATCAGTGGCCTCGGCACGCCACCAGCTCCCTCATGTCCATCGAGGACGTCACGCGTTCGATGCCGGTCTCATCGAACACAGCTGAAAAACCATTACGTCAGGGGGTATTTCCGCCGAACAGTCACTCGACCGGAGCAACGTTCAACGGGAGAACACCATCAGCCACGCCACGGTCAGCGCGGCCAGTGCCCACAGAACGACGTTGAGCACCTGCGCACCGCGCGCTATCCGGTGCGGTAGCGGCAACCTGGGGCGGCACGCTTGCCCGTCATCGGTGATCAGCTCTCGCACCAGCACCGATCCGGATTTGTCCGCACGGCCGTACACCTCGACACCGGTGCCCTCCGCAGGCAGGCCGTGCGGCAACGAACCGCTGACGCGACATGGATGTTCGGTACCGGTCACGTCCTTGACCCAGAAGGGCTGCACGTCGATCACGCCGGGTCTCGGCACCCAGCGGTGCAGAGCGAACGTCACCGCCGTGACCACTGTGATGACCACAATGGCCTTGGCCAGCAACGACACACCGCCCACCACCGGGCTGAACGCCACCTCGGCGACGGTGAGCGCGGCGCACCCCCAGGCGGCGAGAGTCGTGCTTCGTCTCATGGGAGGTTCCTGACGGACGACGCCGATCCGGGTGATGGTGCCGACCGTCACCCGGCCCGGGACGCGCTGGTCCGTCAGATCTCCCGCTGCGGGACGGTCGCCGGTCATCGTGCTCTCCTCGTCATGCGAGAAACATCGCGCGAGGTGGTGGCGATTGTTTCTGGTGGATGTGGCTTCGGGAAGGATGGACCGGCATGGACGACGCCGAGAACACCGGTGTGACAAGGGAGAACGCGAGCCTGTCGCGAGTTCCGCTGTGGGGACCGGCGCCAGGGCCCGATACACCGGCACCGCCCAGTTCGCCGGCGGCACGGATGTACGAGGCCCCGCCTGAACAGCCCTCGGGGGACGCGCCCACGCAGTTCACCGGCGGGTCCGTGACGCCGAAGGTCGCGCGGAGACCCATGGAGGGCAAGGCGATCGTCGCGGCCGCGGTCGTGTCGTTCGTGGTCGTCGCCGCCGTGGTGGTCGTGAGCTACGTGCGCGGCGAGAGTCGATCCACTGCCGAGCCGGACGTCGCCGGGGCGCCAGTCCCTGCGACGTCGAATAGATATGACCACCTCACCACGACCGCGACGCCACCGATGAGATACACGACCACTCGTCCGTCCACTTCGGTGTCCAGTTCTCCCTTCACTCCGGTGGGCTACCGCAAGGTGACCGGTCCGAACGGGGTTTTCGTCTCGATCCCGCAGACGTGGACGGTCGCCGCGGGCAGTCAGCCGACCAACCATCAGGCCGACGATCCCGCTACGCCGGGCAGTGTCGTGCGCTACGGCGCAAGCACTTCCGAGGCTCGGCCGCTCTACGAGGCCGTCGCGGCCAACGAGTCCGGGGTGAAGACCGGGTACCAGCGGATCAAGCTGGCCACCGTGTCGTCCAGCGCCGAGGTGGTGGAGTGGGAGTTCCTGTACACGGCAGAAGGTGTGCAACGGCACGCGTTCGCGCGTTACTGGCGCCGAGCAGGTCTGGACTACATCGTCTACGGCGCCTCGAACGCCACCGACTGGACGCAGATGCAGCAGGTCGTCTACATCCTGGTGTCCTCGGCGGGACCGACCGTCTGATTGTCCGATGAGGACGGTGCTCATCGGACCAGCGGCGTGAACCCGGCCCAGCACTCGATCTGCTCCTCGCTGAACCCGTCCGCCGGAACCATCCTCCTGAGCTCCTCCGGCATGGTGTCCGGGAGAACGCGGCCGAGGTCGAGCATCCACAACTGGGTCTGGCGCAACGCTTCCGCGGCCGGCAACCCCTCGTTGAGGCGGTGGTAGAACATGTACATCAGGTGCGCGGTGGCGCGCCCGGACAGCACCCACCACAGCGCACCGACGACAGTCCGCGCGCCGATCGCGAGGAATGTCGTCGCGAGGCTGAGCGCCTCGTCGTAGTCGACACCGGACACGTTCGTGGTGCAACAGGCGAGGTTCACCAGTCCCAGCGGCAGGACGTCGATCGGGCTGATGTCGAGCAGCGTGCGCGCCGACAGCGGCCCTGAGGCCAGGTTCACCTGTGACCGCAACGGTTCCCGCATGTCCGCCACGGCGTGGCCGGCGAGGTGCAGCAGCGGCAGCGGTTCCGCGAGCAGCCGAACCACGTCGTCGGCCGTGCCCGCACCGTCCTGCGCCGGCTGCCACCTCCGCGGCATCGCCGTGTGACTGCCGAGGAAGAGACCGCCAGGGTAGAACGAGGCACGGATGCCGAGAGCCTCGGTGGCACCGGCGAGCAGGTCCCGGGCCGGATTGCCGACGATCACCGCCGTGCCGGCGGTGACTTCGTCGCGTGCGACCACATCGCAGAACATCCGCGCGGATGGTGTGTACGAGATCGTGACGTCCTGGACCAGGTGACTGCCGTCCTGCCCGGCCGCATGCCACGGGATCATGCCCAGTGCTCCGACCGGTACCAGCACGATCTTCTCCGCGATGGCCTTCAGCTCCGTGCCTGCGGCTTCCCAGGCCCACGCGCAGATCTCTCGCAGTTCCTCCCGCCAGCGCAGGAACTCCGGCCCGGTCCGCGACTCCGCCTCGTGCCAGGCCTCGTAGGCCTTCTGGTACCGCGCGACCAGGGAGTCCTCGCCGACCTCGAGCCGGCGCATCGGGATCGCGTACGGTTCCGCGTCTGCTGGCACCACCACGACCGTACCGTCGTACCGCGCGTTGCCCGGCAGCAGGTACACCAATGCGTCGGAACCGTGCTGCCGCAACGCTTTCCTGATCTCCGCAAGCGATGGCGAGGTGATGAGGGCGAGTGGTTCCTCGTCCAGGACCCGTACCACCTCGCGCCGCAGTCCGCCCCCAGCTGTCCTCCGCCGCGTCGGAGCCGGGGATGAGCGAGGCGTCCTGGCCACCCGCCTCCGCCCACTTCCGCGCGAGGTCGTGGTGCCCGGCGTCGACGAGGTGGCGGGTGATGGCGCGGCCGGTGCCTGCTGCCTTGAGCACCAACCCCCTGCGTGCGTCCACCACCCGAACGAGGTCGTCCATCGCGTCGTCGGCGAGACACCAGGAAACCAGCTCGTCCGCGACCTTGGTTGCGTTGCGCGCCATCTCGACCGCGTGCCCGGCGTCTGCCTGCTGCAGCACGGTCCACGCGGCGTGTGCGAGCAGATCGAGGCCGTGCTTCCGTGAGCGGGTACGGTCACCACGGTCGTTGCGGCGCCGCAACAGGCGTTCCTGAGTGTGTGTCGCCGTCTGGACGTCGTGCCGGGCCGGACTACGAGCCGGGCGCTATGAGCGCACGGTCAGGGCACGATGGCAGTCGGCGTCGCGCTGGTCACCATCGATGTGTGGCCTCGCGCTGTGGGTCTGGGTGTCCACGCGCCCGGCGGTCGGCGAGCATGTGCCGAGCCTCCAGGACGTGCTCGCCGACTTTCGCGAACCAGGTGGTCACCGAGTCACTGCTCCTGGTCACCTTCCCCGACTCGTACAACACCCACATCGGCGGGTCCGGTTCGTCCAGATCACTGCCGTCGACCACGAGGTAGACGTACGAGCCGCCCTCGGTGACCACCAACATGTCTGCTGGGTCCCGCATCCCGTGCGGGATCCCGCGCTCGTCGGCCTCGTCCACACACCACCCGGCATGCTCCCTGACCTCCGCATCCACCATGCGGACGCCGAACGTGGTGCCTGGCAGCCACGCACCGCCCTGCTTGCCCATGATTCGCAGGATCTCCCGTACTGCGGCGGGAACCATCCGCACGCCCTGGGCCGCGGCCCAGGCATCGATCTCCTCGTCGGACGCTCCCTTGACCATGTCAGCACGGAAACCGCCGGCCACGACGTCCTCGAAGACGCCACGAACCCTGGCCACCGCCGCAGCGTCGTTGTCGTCCACCACAGGGCCCTCCGCTTCGACCAACATCCACCAACACCCCGGCCGAAACGACCGCCACGCCACCAACGGTGGACGAGACCCAACGTCAAGCCAGATCCGGTCGCGTCAGAGTGATGAGCGTGCGTTCGCGTGCCGCACAGCACCAGACAGTGACTGAGCTGGCACCAGCAACGTTGGCAGTGGCCGTTTGGTGACAAGAACATCTGGACGCAGGTGCCGGCTACGGCCGGCAACACGGGTTGGCCGAAGTTGTGCCCCTGTCGGCAGCCACCACACACGGGACGTGCCGGGCGGCAGGGCGCGTAGAACGGGTTCGACGATCGTGTCCCACAACCAGCCCGGTATCTCGGTGACCACCCGTTGCCGGTATAGCGGTCCGCTGATGTGACCGGTATCGAGCTGGGTTTCGAGTAATTCGTCGGCCTGGACGAGCACGTCCATCCAGGTGAGGTCAGGCAGCTGCACGATCTCCGCGTCACCAGGGCCGTCGTACCGCTCAACGTATCCGTAGACCCGCTGTAGCAACTGTTCGAAGTCCATACACACCTCGTGCTGACAGCGATGCTGTAATTATCAGATCCGGCGGAACCGTTGGCTGGATCACCACAGGGGAGACTCGGCATGTCATTCGATGAGTTGCTGCGGCGAGTACGGCAACGCGTCGAGGACTGTCAGCGTCTGGGCCAGGCTGACGGTATCGTGGCGGATTCGGCCGCGACGGACGCCATCGGGTTGTGGCAGGCCGCCCAACCGTCCGACCCCGAGCGCCCTACCCCCGAGGACGATCAGCGTCTGGCGATGGCTCGCCACGCGCTGGGATGGCTGTCACACCTTCGCTGGACCGCCCAACCGACACCGGATAATGTTCACGCCTTCATTGATACGGTGGTGTTCCTCGCGCCCGTTGCCAACACTCCGGCGTCGATTCCCGAACCGCTGCGTCAACTTCTCGGGCCGACCGCCGATGTCGGCAAGCAGGTCGGCCTCGCTCTTGGCCTGGCCGACGAGGCGAGAAGCACATCCGATCTGCGGCTGCTCGACACTGCCGTCATCCTGTTGAGCACCGCCCTGGCCACCACCCCCGCGACTCATCCCGGCCGGGCCGACGTGCTGTGGGACCTTTGCGTCGCCCATGACCAACGCTATGGAAGCACCGGGAGTCTGGCCGACCTGGACCAGGTAATCGACCTCGGTGAACAGGTCGTGGCCACCACGGCCACAGCCCATCCCGGCTGGATCCGCAGAATGGCGCAGCTCGGCGTTTGGTATGGCACACGGTTCCAGCGCACGGGGGTACTGGCGGATCTGGACCGTGCCATCGATCTTGCCGAACGAACCTTGGACCTCATTCCCGTCGGCGATCCCGATCATGCCCGAACGCTGTCCAACCTTGGCATCTCCTTCGAGGAGCGATATCGGCACACCCAGACGCTGGCACACCTGGACCTTGCCATCGACTACGGCGAACGGGCCGCCTCCGCCATACCCGCCGATCACCCCGACCGGGGCCGAATGCTGTCCATGCTCGGCGCCAACTACCAACGACGGTTTCAGCGCACGAACGTGTTGGCGGATCTGAACCGTGCCGTCGAACACGCCGAGCAGGCTCTCGAACCCACTCCCTCGGGCCACCCCGATCATTCGTCGATCCTGTCCGATCTCAGCGACGCCTGCAGATCCCGGTTCAAGCGTGTTGGTGCGGTCGCCGACCTGGACCGGGCCATCGACTACGGCGAACGGGCAGTGGCCGAGACGCCGACAACACATCCCCATCACGCGGGGCGCCAGATCGCCCTCAGTTTCGTCTACCAACAGCGGTTCGAACGAGTGGGCGTTCTGGCGGATCTGAACCGTGCCATCGAACTCGCCGAGCAGGCCGAGAAACGTGTCCCCACACACCATCCGGAACACCATTCGATACTGGCCGGATTCTGCATCGCCTACAGATTCCGGTTCGAGCGCACGAGTGAGAAGGCGGACCTGGACCGTGCAATCGAGTACGGCGAACAAGCCGTGACGACGACCGATGCAGACCAACCCGGCCATGGCGGAAATCTGATCAACCTCGCCCTCGCCTACTTTCGCCGCTTCCAACACGCGGACGCGGCGGACGATGTGGCTCGTGCGATCGACTACGGCGAACGAGCTGTGCTCGTCGCGGCCGCCGATCCAGTCGACCGCGCGATGCGACTGACCACTCTCGGCACGATCTACCATCAGCGGTTCGAACGCACGGATACGCTGGCTGATGCTAATCGTGGGATCGATCTCGGCGAACAGGCCGTGGAGCTTGTCCCAACCGGCCATCCCGAACGTGCGATTCCCTTGTCCGCGCTTAGCTACGCCTACCATTCCCGGTTCAGGCGTGCGGGCGCGGTGGCTGATGTGGATCGTGCGATCGACCGCGGCGAACAGGCTGTGGCCGCGACCCCGGCAGACCATCCCGATCGCGGCATGAGCGTTTCCAACCTCAGCCTTGCATATCGTGGCCGGTTCGAACACACCGGTATGTTGGCCGACCTGGACCGCGCCATCGACTACGGCGAACAGGCCGTGGCTCTCACGTCCACCGAGCATCCCGACCGCACGGTGCCGCTCGCGAACCTCGGCAGCAGTTATCTCCTGCGCTTCGAACACACCGGTGTCTCGGCTGACCTGGATCGCGCCATCGACTGCGACGAACAGGCCGTGGCCACGGCAGACCACCACAATCACGTGGGCTACCTGACCAATCTCAGCGTCGCCTACCTCCGCCGGTTCCAGCGCACGGGCGTGTTGACGGACCTGGACCACGCCATCGACGGCAATGAACGAGCCGTGGACGCGACCCCGGCGGACCACCCTGACCGCGCGATGGGACTGTCCAATCTCGGCATCGTTTACCTCTTACGGTTCGAGCGCACGGGTGCGCCGGCGGACCTGGGCCGCGTCATCGAATGCGGCGAACAGGCCGTGGCAGCGGCTCCGGCGGACCATTTCGATCGCGCGGGATACCTGTCCAACCTCGGTAATGCCTACACGACCCGGTTCACGCAGACGAAGGTGATGGCGGACCTGGATCGCGCCATCGACTACAACGAGCAGGCCGTGACCGAGACGCCGACGCACCACCCCCGCCGCGCGATGCGGCTGTCCAATCTTGTGGGCACCTATCTCCTGCGGTTCGAACAATCCGGGCAGGGCGTGGGCCGAGAGACGTTGGCTACGCTGGCCGCGCAAACTGCGGCGGAGACAAGATCCTCACCGCAGTATCGGGTGCAAGCCACCAGCGCGCTGGGACGGCTGGCGCACGCGATGAACGAGGACACCATCGCGGCGGCGCACTTGGACGCCGCGGTGGCGATGGTGCCGCTGGTCGCACCCTGGGAAAGTGGCTTGGCGGACCAGGAACACCGGCTCGCCGTGCACGGGGATCTGGCAGGGGAAGCGGTAGCAGTCCACTGCGCGCTCGGCAATCCTGTCACTGCGGTGGAGGCTGCCGAATTGGCCCGTGGTGTCGCACTCGCCGCCCAGATGGACTCCCGAACAGACCTCACCGACCTCGACCGAGCCCATCCTGAGCTGGCCACCAGTTTCCGCCGCGTCCGCGATGGCCTCACCGCGTCCACCGACATCGTCAACAGCACGACCGGCGGCACCATCAAGGAGATCGACGACCGCAAGCGGCTGTGGGCCGAACACGACGAGCTACTCGCACAGATTCGCCGGCACCCCGCCTTCACTCGATTTCAGCTGCCACCGCGCTTCGCCGACCTGCGTCCCGCCGCAGGCGAGGCGGTCGTGCTCGTCAATGCCGGCCCACGCCGAGGCGACGCCGTCATCATTACCAGCGAAGCCGTGCCTGTACACATCGGATTGCCCGGCCTCGCCGCCGACGACGTGCACTCTCAAACCCGGGAACTGCTGGACGCCATCGATGACGGTTCCCCCATCTCCGGAGTTCTGCGCCGCAAGCGCGTCGTCCCCAACGTCCTCGGCTGGCTGTGGGACGCCGTCGTCGAACCCGTCCTGGGCGTCCTCCCAACCACGACCGGGGCCGGCGAGACACTGCCGCGAGTGTGGTGGATGCCCGTGGGACTGCTCGGCCTGTTGCCGCTGCACGCCGCCGGTCACCCTGGGGTTCCCGGGGCCCTCGACCGGGTGGTGTCCTCCTACACCCCAACCTTGCGGGCGCTGGCCCACACCCGTGCGCAGCCGCCGGCCATCGCCCGCCGCCAGCTCACCGTTGCCCTTGCCCAGACTCCCGGCCTGCCCGATCTACCCGGTACCACGGCCGAGGCCGCGACTCTTCATGCTCATCACTCCGACACCCCGCCCTTGGTAGACCATGCAGCCACCACCGGCCATGTCCTCGCAGCGTTATCTCAGGCCACGTGGGCTCATTTCGCATGCCACGCCAGCGCCAACCTCACCGCCCCTTCCCACAGTGGACTGAGCCTGCACGACGGCCCGCTGCGCGTGCCGGACATCAGCCGTCTCCAATTGCCCCACGCCGAACTGGCCTATCTGTCGGCCTGCTCCACCGCGCGCAGCGGTCGGCAGTTTGCCGACCAAGCCCTTCACCTGGCGTCCGCCTTCCAACTTGCCGGGTTCCGGCACGTCATCGCCAGCCTGTGGCCGCTCAATGACCACATCGCCGCCACCGCCGCAGCCGCCTTCTACGACCGGCTACCAGCCACGCCCACAGCCGACCGTGCTGCCTTCGCCTTACACGCCGTCACCCAGGACCTCCGCGTCGAATATCCCGACCGCCCCGACCTGTGGGCAGCACTCATTCACAGCGGCGCATAGCCGGCCTGATAGTGGCCGTGATCGGGTTCGTTCTCCATGTGCTGGAAGATGGCGTTCGTCTCCTGTGGTCGCCGCACAGCGACTCACACGGGTTGGTCAAGCCCAGCAAGAGCTGACCGTGCGACTCGCAGGAGGGGGATTCCTGGGGCGGCGTAGGCCGCTTTGGTCAGTCCTGAGCACTCCCAGTCACCCTCGGGCGGGCCATCACCGCCCCGCACATGGCGCTCGCCGAGCTGCTTGCAGGCGGACCTCACAGCCGCGACCGCAGCTGCCAGTGCGACGTTTCGGACTTCTCCAGCCTGCGCTTGATCGTCACGCCGTCCTCAGTGGACAAACCGGGCCGGTACCGGCGGCGGGCAGGAATTGGGGCTGGTTGCCACATCGTGTGGGCTGCGACCGGAACACTGACCGGCAGCCGGATGACGGAGCGCGGGCCCGATGCCAGATCGGCGGAGTCGAAAACGAGCAACCGGCTCGTCGTGCTGTGGCGGCCGAGAACCACGAGCCATTCGTCCGTGCTGGCCTGATCACGGCTCCGGGTGTTGATTCCCGTGTGGGACAAGACTCTGCCAGGATCGTGTCCTGTTTGGACGCGACGTTGCGGTGGATCGGCGGCGTCCCGACCTATGGGCTGATCGACAACGAGAAGACCGTGTCGGTCGACCACGTCGCAGGGATGGCGGTGCGATCCGGAGATCGTCGAGGTCGGCGGGCACTACGGGATGACCCTGTGTCCCGGCCGATCCGCAGTCCAAGGGCGGGGCGGAGGCCCGGCAGGGCGGCCACCCGTGCCACGAGTTCCAGCTGCAGCGGGGACACCGTGGCGGCGAGGGTGCTGAGCACCTCGTCGACCGTCCAAACCGGAAGACCTGCAGTGACCTGGTGCGCCCGAGCTGAGCATCACAAGGTCTGGCCGGCCAGAAAGCTGATCGCTGCCGAAACGAGTTAGCACAGACCGTGACGGACACACCGATATGAGGCTCGTCCACCTGACAAGCCTTCAGCACCGCAGCGTTTCGCGCGAGATCAGCCATTACGCGTCCAGATCCCCGTTCATCATGATGGCACCCGGCGCGTCACTCCCGACGGCCGCACCGCTCCGCCAGTCCATTATGGACTGGCACCTGCGCCCGGACGCCGGCAACTCGTAGCCACCGGCCGAACCGCGTCGAGGTAAGAGCAGCAGCACGACCAGGAGCACGAGCATCAGTACGATGAGGATCGCGGCCACCGCCTTCCACCATCCGGCCCAGGCTTGCCTGCGCGCGGGCCCGGTCTCTGGTTGGACCTCGGTCTGGGCTCTGCGTCGCTCGACTTCGTCGAGCAGTCTGCGGATCTCCTCGCGTTCCGAGCTCGTGGTGGCGTTGGCACGCCAGTCCTCCAGCTCGCGGGTCGCACTCCTGAACGATCCGGCCGCGATCATCCGCTGTACTCGATCGAGTCGCTCGGTCCTGTCAGGCCGATACGACCACGGCGTCACACGAGATCGCTGCGCTGCCCGCCAGACCTCGCCACGCCGGGCTTCCTCGGCCCTCAACCATCGGGCGGCATCTTCCAAGGCCCAACACAGATCACGCGTGTCCGCGGTTGCTGCGACCATGATCCCGCACAACGCGCAGAGGTCCTTGACCAGACTCCGGATCTCCGCAGTCCGCTGAGAACGCTCGTCCGGGAGGGCTTTCTCCACGAAGCACAGCGTTTTCGCCAGGCCGCCGACCTCGTCGCCGGACGGTAACGGCCCGGCACCCCGGTACAGGACGATTTCCGCCAAGGCCACCCTGGCGCGCTCCAGTCGCGGCGTCGCCGCACGCCGTATGGCCTCGGTCCGGATGTCCTCGCCGACGTCCCACTCGTCGAGCAACGCCAGCAGGTCAACGTCCCTCCGCCGTGCGGCCAGCTCGGCCTGTGGTTGGAGCAGCGCCCGCGGAAGGGTGGCACGCAGTTCGTCCAGATCGACGGCGTCGCCCGCACGGCGCCGCACGTGGTGCCAGAATCCCTCGTGCGCAAGCGCCACCCGCCACTTCGTTGCGGCCTCGCGCCACGCCGCCTTACGGGCCGCCTTACGGCGCCACACCTCCTCACGGCGCTCGCCCCGCAGCAGCCACAGGCCCTCCAGGTACAGCACGGTGGCGTGCGCGCGCACCGCCTCGTTGTGCAACAGGTGGACCACAAAGGGACAGCCACACCCATGAGCCTCGTCCCAGTACCAGAACAGCTCCTCGGCCAAACGCTCGTCGGACGACTTCAGCGCGTACATGGCTCGGTCGAGGAGTTGCCGCGTCACGCGCGGCGGCGGCAGCCAGAGATCCGAACCCACCACCACGTTGCCCTGAGGGCGCATGTCGGCCGATATCCCCAGCCTTGGCCAATCTGCCAGGTCGATGTCGGCCAGTATCCCCAGCCTTCGCCAGTCAGCCTGGTCGATGTCGGCCTGAGTCTCCAGCCACATGATCCGAAACGGACTGCGCGCATACAGATCGGGCCCGGCGATCCGCAGCAGATGGGCGACGACGCTCACGCTCCTCAGCGTGCCGCCTGAGCGACGTTCTGTGACCCGCTATGGCAACAACAGGACGCCCGGTGACGATCCAGGGCACGGCAAGCGCCACAAGGCGGGCCATAGCCCGCCCCGCCACCAACGAGGCCAACCGTAGACGCTATGAAGTGGTGTGCACGCGAGCTCGCCAACGTCGAAGTCTGCCTCCGGCACGCGCACGAGCTGGGTATGCACGATCTCGTGTGGCAGGTGCCGGCCGCGCTGCAGGGCTTCTTCAATCTGAGCAAGCGCGTCGCGGCGCAGTACTCGACGCACGCGCTCGGTCTCACTGCCGCAAGGGAATGCGGTAGCGCGGAGGGAATCGCGTTGATGCACCTCGGGATCAGCGCCGCACAGCGGTTCTGGAAGAACGACGGCCAGGCCATCGATGACGGCCTTGAGGCGCTCGAGGGCTTCCGTGCTCTGAAGAACCGGCGGTTCGAGGGAATCGTGCTGAGCAATGTGGCGATGTCTTACGTCTACATCGGGTGGTTCGGCAAGGCGTACGAGTTCTTCGCGGAAAGCCTGGCGGCCGCCCAGGAGGTAGGTGACCGTCATGCCGAGGCCTGGGCGTTGACCAACCTTGGTGCGGCGCAACGTCGTGACGGCCTGCTCGACGACTCACTGTCGGCCTTGCGGCGTGCGGCTGAGATCCGTACCGCCATCGACGACCTCGACGGCGAGGCGTGGACACGTGCCGAGCTCGGCCGGACCTGTTCGGACCTCGGATTGTCCGATGCGGCCGAGGCGGCTTTTGAGAGGTCGATCGCGCTGCATCTGGCTCACGGCAACACCTACGGTCACGCAAGGGCCCTTGACCAGCTGGGGTCGCATTTCGAGCGGACCGGGCAGCACGACCGGGCGCGGGAGGTCTGGGAGGAGGCGTTGCCGCTCTTCACCGCGCTGCGTGGGTCTGACGCCGCCCGGCTCCGACTCAACCTCGCCAGGCTCGGGCCTGCCAGGTGACCGAGGAGAGCACCTTGCGGAGGCGATGCTGCGCTGGCAGTTCGGCTTCGCTCTACACAGCAGGCCACGCTCCACGCGGAGGTCCAACGAGAACGTCTGAGGACATGTCGGTGTTGTGCCATGGGCGGGGCGAGTTCGACGAGCTTGGTCACGATGTGTCCCGATGTGGGCTGTTTGCCTTGTGCTGCGGTAAGGGGAACTTGGTGGAGGAGACAGCACCGGTAGGGACGTTGGTCCCACCGGCCTCGAGACGTTGAAATCTGCACCGCTGCAGTGATCGGCGGCGGCAACGCCACCGTCACCGCCCTGGCCGTCCAGGCCGCCCGGCACGCGTTCGGCCCGGCACCGCAGTCATGGCCCGAGATGAGGATGTCGTGGGCTCAAGGCACGTTCCCGAGGGCGCGCTGGTCACTCGGGGCAGATCCGGGTTGGGGCAAGGAAAACCCGCGCCCGTCCGGGGCCCGTCAGGCGGCGAAGACGGTGCGGACGACGGACTCGTCGCCGTCGATCTCGACCAGTCCGAGGGCGTGGGCGTCGCTGAGAGTGAGCGCGCCGGCGGCAAGGCCGAGGACGCAGGCGGGGTCGGCGCGGACGGTGGCGTCGAGGTCGCGGCCGTCGTGCGGGCCGACCTCGAAGCCGGAGCGCG
>NZ_VSRL01000479.1 GCF_012184385.1 Lentzea indica | reverse complement strand
AGCACCCAGCTCGGCGAACGTGAGCTGCTCATCGCCGCACACCACAGCGACCTCAGACGAGGCCCATCCGGCGATCAGGTCCGGCACCGGCCGCTCGACCACCGGCGGCGCCGTGCTGCCCCACTCGACGATCTGGACGGCTTGGGCCGGCCGGTGCAACGGGATGTCCTGGACCAGCAACTCCGGCCGCTCCGCCACCGCGGTCAGCACAACCGTGAGCTGGTCAAGAACCCGTTCGACCGTGACCGCGTCGAAAGCCGCCGTCGAGAACTCCGCCTCGATCTTGAGCGTGGCCTCCAGGTCGACCGCGAAGGTGAGCGGGTAGTTGCCCTGCTCCACCGACTCGGTGGCCTGCAACCAGTCCTCGCCCAAGTCCTCCGGCAGCTCCTCCTGGGGATAGTTGCCGAAAACGACGATGCTGTCGAACAACGCTCGACCGTGCGGCACAGCGGACCACCGCTGCACGTCGACCAGCGGCGTGTACTCGAACCGTTGCACCGCAACCTGGTTGCCCCGCAAGTCGTGCAACCATGAGGTGAACGGCACGTCCTCAGGCACGACCGCCCGGATCGGCAGCGTGTTGATGAACAACCCGACCATCGACTCGACGCCTGCCAAGTCGGCCGGTCGGCCGGACACGGTCAGGCCGAACACCACGTCGTCCTCGCCCGAGGTTTCCGCGAGAACCTTGGCCCACGCGGCCTGAACGACCGTCGACAACGTGACGCGCTCGCGCCGAGCCAGCTCCACCAGCCTGGCCGTCACGCCGTCGTCCAGATGCGTGCGCCGCCGGTCCTGGTCGTAATGGCTCGCCGCCAACCGATCCACCGGCAACGGCGTGGGCGCCTCGAACCCGTCCAGATAGCTCCGCCAGAAAGCTTCCGGCTCGGCCGGGTCACGCCCGTCCAGCCACGCGATGAAGTCCCGATAGGGCCGGGTGGGTTCAAGAGCGCTGCCCTGATAGGCGGCGGACACCTCGTCCATCACCACGGGCAGACTCCACCCGTCGCACAAACCCTGGTACAGGCCCCAAACGAGCCAGTTCTGCCCGTCACCTCGGTCGACGACATACAGGCGCATCAACGGCGGCCGGGCCAGGTCGAAGCCAAGCGCGCGGTCGTCCGCCAGCAACTCCTGCAGCCGCACCTGTTGAGCCGCCTCGTCCAGACCCGACCAGTCGTGGGCCTTCAACGGCACATCAACGTCGCTGAGCACAACCTGAACCGGCTCGGCCACGCCCTCCCACACAAAGCCACTGCGCAGGGATGCGTGCCGGGCGATCACCTCACGCCACGCCGCCGCGAACCGCTCCACATCGATCGGACCAGCCAGGTCATAGACGCTCTGACCCCAGTACAAGCCGTCAACGGGCGAACCCACAACGCCGAACAACATGCCCGACTGCACCGGCGCCAACCGATAAACGTCCACAAGCGACGGACAGCGCACGGTGAGCCCGTCCACCTCATCCTGCGTGAGGGACGCCAACGGGAAGTCCGACGGCGTGAACCCACCCGTCGTGGACCGGCAGTGCTCGACCAGCTCACGCAACGCCAGGACATACCGAGCCGCAACCCGCTCGACAGTGGCGGTGTCGTGCCGGTTGGTCGAGTGGAACCACTCGATCGACAACCGCCCATCAGCGGTCTGCTGCACCTCAAGCTGCAACAAGTGCGAGCGGGTGCCACCTTCGCCTTCGCTCGGTCCGGCGAGATCGCCGTCCAGCTCACGACGGATCAACCCGGCCGAGTCGTCACCAGCGGCGTCATATGCGCCGAGGTAGTTGAACAACAAGGGACGATCCGGCGCATCGGCCAGATCGTCCTGCAGCCACCGCAGGACGCCATAGCCGACACCACGGCGCGGAACCGACCGCAGCTCTTCCTTCACCGCCTTGATCGCCGCACCAGGGTCGTCCTCACGGCTCAACCGCACCGGAAAGATCGACGTGAAGTACCCGACCGTGCGCGACAAGTCCGCGCCCTCACGGCCGTGGCTCTCCAGGTCCACCGTCACGTGGCCGGTGTCTGCCCACTCCCCCAACGCCTGAGCGAGAGCGGTCAGCAGCAGATCGTGGCCTTGCGTGCGATACGCCTTGTGCGCGTCACCAAGGAGCGTCGCAGTCGTCTCGGCATCCAGCCACGACTGCACGATCGCTTCGGACGCCTCGGTGTTCGGGCCATCGCCATCAGCGGGAAGCTTGGCGACGTCCGCGGTCGCGGCGATCCAGTGGTCACGTTCACCGCTGGCGTCGTCATCCTGCAGCTGCAACGCCCACTGCTGGAACGACGTCGTCTTCGGCCCCAGCGATCCGCCGTGGTAGGCGGTGTCGAGGTCCTCCAGCAACACGTTCCACGACACGCCATCCATCACCAGGTGATGCACGGTCAAACCGAGCCACGCAGGCCGATCACCACGGTCGAAGAACACCGCAGACACAAGCGGACCATCAGCCAGACGCAACGACTTCTGTGCCGCCGCCATCTCCGCGACCACAGCCTCGTCGCCCTCAACAGCGACCACCTGCAGCAGACCGGTGGCCTCGATGCCGGCGTTGTGCTGGCTCTCCGGTGTGAACCGGATGCGCAGCGCATCGTGATGCGCCACCACGGCATCGAGCGCCA
>NZ_VSRL01000478.1 GCF_012184385.1 Lentzea indica | reverse complement strand
CGGCTTCGGGCCGGGCACGGCCTTCGGGCCGGAGGGCTTGCTGTCGGCAGCTGCCGGCTTCGACTCCGCCGGGGCGGCGGGGGCGGCAGCTGCGGGTGCCGGAGCCTTCGGCTTCGGAGCGGCCGGCTTGGGAGCCGACGGCTTCGACTTGGCTTCGTAGGCGTCACGAAGCCGCCGGGCCACGGGGGCCTCGACGGTGGACGACGCGGACTTCACGTATTCGCCTTGTTCGGCGAGCTTGTTCAGAACTTCCTTGCTCGTGACTCCGAGCTCTTTTGCGAGCTCGTGCACGCGGGCCTTGCCTGCCACTGCACTCCTCTGTTGTGAGGTCGGCGGGCAAGTCCCATCGACCTCGTCTTAACGTCGCGCGTTCATGTCTTCAGCTTCACGGCTGACTCATGACGGGTCGACCTGCTTCCTTGTTCCTTGCCGACCGGGAGGCTGTCCCCCGGTCGATTTCCCGTGCTGCTCCAGGTGCTCGCGCAACAAGGCGACGTCGAGTGCTCCCTGGACCCGGAGGGCCCGCGGAAACGCCCGTCGCCGCTCGGCGTTGCGCAGACATTCGAGATCGAAATGCAACCAAGCACCCCGACCAGGAAGCCGCCTGTGGAGGTCCGGAACCACCGAACCGTCCACCGCGACCACACGCAGCAGCTCAGACGGCAACGTCCGGGTGCGGCATCCAATGCACGTACGAACAGGGCCGATGTGTTGGGTGACCGAACCCGACGTTGAACCGTTGATGAGTCTATCCCCTGGAGCTCATTCGGCCGAACTGGATGTGACCGCTCCGGCGGCCGGGGACTCCGCGTCGCTGCGGATGTCGATGCGCCAGCCGGTCAGGCGGGCGGCCAGGCGGGCGTTCTGCCCCTCCTTGCCGATCGCCAGCGACAGCTGGAAGTCCGGCACCACGACACGCGCCGTCTTGGCGCGCTCGTCGAGCACCCGTACGGACACAACCTTCGCAGGTGACAAAGCATTCCCGACGAAAGTGGCAGGGTCGTCCGAGTGGTCGATGATGTCGATCTTCTCGCCACCGAGCTCGTGCATCACGTTGCGCACACGGGCACCCATCGGGCCGATGCAGGCGCCCTTGGCGTTCACTCCGGGGACCGTCGACTTGACCGCGATCTTCGAACGGTGACCTGCCTCACGTGCCACCGCGGGGATCTCCACGGTGCCGTCCGCGATCTCCGGGACCTCGAGGGCGAACAGCCGCCGCACGAGGTTCGGGTGCGTGCGCGAGAGAGCGATCTGCGGTCCGCGCGCACCGCGGGACACGCTCACGACGTAGCACTTGATGCGCTCGCCGTGGTTGTACTGCTCGCCCGGCACCTGCTCGGCAGGCGGCAGCACGCCCTCGGTGTCACCGACCTGCACGACGACCATGCCGCGGGCGTTCGCGCGGGCGTCGCGCTGCACGACGCCGGCGATGATCTCGCCCTCCTTGGCCGCGAACTCGCCGAAGGTGCGCTCGTGCTCGGCGTCGCGCAGGCGCTGCAGGATGACCTGCCGCGCGGTCGTGGCTGCGATGCGGCCGAAGCCTTCCGGAGTGTCGTCCCACTCCTCCTGCACGGCGCCGTCCGGACCGAGGTCCTGCGCGAGCACGCGCACGACGCCGGTCTTGCGGTCGATCTCCACGCGCGAGTGCGCGTGGTGCCCTTCGGTGTGCTTGTAGGCGGTCAGCAGTGCTGACTCGATCGCCTCCAGGACCGTCTCGAAGGGGATGTCCTTTTCACGTTCGATCGCCCTCAGGGCGGCGATGTCGACGTTCACCTCGGCTCCTCCTTCGGTGCTTTCCGAGTGAGCCGAGCCAGTTCCTCGACCGGCGGCTGCTTGAACTCGATCTCCATGACCGCGCGTTCGATGTGTCGGTACTCCACGCGCTTCAGCTCGCCCTGGTGCAGCAGCTCGACCCCGGTCTCGTCGCACTCCCCGACCCTGCCGAACCACTCGGCCTGCTCGGGCTGCTTGATCTTCACGAGACGCAGGTGCGCGCGCTTCCAGTGCCGCGGGTGCGTGAGGGGCCGGTCGACACCCGGCGAGGTGACCTCGAGGGTGTACGGCCCGTTGATGAGGTGGTCGTGCGCGTCAAGGGCGGCGGAGACCACGCGGCTCGCCGTGGCGACCTCGTCGAGCCCGATGCCGTCCTCGCCGTCCACGACGACCTTGACCAGACGGCGGCGCCCAGCCTGATTCACGTCGAGCGCGTCGAGGTCGAAGCCTTCGGCTTCGAGCGCTTCCCGCACAACGGGTGCTAGCTGCGCGGCAAGGTCTCCGCGCGGCGGGCTGGACACGTGGTGTCTCCTTCAGTTCGAACGCATGAAAACCCCGGCCGACGCTCTTCCGGCGGCCGTGGAAGCCAAGACTATCTCTTTTGCCCGGCTCCCACCGCGCCGCAGGGCTGCTGGCAATATGGGTTCGTGTGATCTCCGAATCGGTCAGCCGCCGTCGCGTGCTGTTCGCGGTGGCCGCCGCACCGCTCGCCGTTGCGTGCACCACAGAACCTCCCGCTCCACCGCCGCCCGACCCGTTGTCCGCACTCGCTGCCCAGGCCCGTGCGGACGCCAAGCTGGCTCAGACGCTGACGGGGGTGCCGGCGGCTGCGGAGATCGCCAAAGCTCGCGAGACGCACGCCGGCCTG
>NZ_VSRL01000477.1 GCF_012184385.1 Lentzea indica | reverse complement strand
TTCAACGGCCGCCGCGTCCGCCCTCCAAGATCGTGGCCACCATCACGAGACTTCGCCGACAACAGGAGCGCGGTGGCGACTGCCGGCAGCCTGAAAGGCGGCTCTGACAGCGGTGCGTCGCGGTGCCAGGACAGCTTCGCCCAGCTGTCGCGGAAGTCGTCGGCCGTCACGATCACGTTGTGGTGCTGACTGCCGACGATCCCGGCGACCTTCTCCGCCCAGTGGATCTCGTCGACGCGCGGGTCGCCGAAGTCGGCGGAGAACGTGTGCAGCGGGGCGCCGTTGCGTTCGCGGGCGACCAGCGCGGTGATCAGCGAGGAGTCAACGCCACCGGACAGGTACGCGCCGACCGGCACGTCCGCGACCAGTGCGTCCCGCACGGACGCGGTCAGCGCCTCGTCGACCAGCCGGACGGCCTCCTCCGGCGTCACGGAACGAATCGCCGACTCGCGCGGCAGCTCCCAGTACGGCTCGGTCCGCACGTCACCGGCGGCCGAAACGACCAGGTGGTGGCCCTGCGGCACCTTGCGGACCCCGCGCAGCAGCGTGTGGGGCGCGGGCACCGAGCGGTGCGCCAGGTAGTCGTGCAGCGACTCGTGGTCGACCTCGGCCGGGCCGATCGCGGGCAGCAGCGCCTTGATCTCGGACGCGAACGCGAACATCGCCGAGTCCGCGTAGTAGTACAGCGGCAGGATGCCGAGCCGGTCGCGGAACAGGTGCGTTTCGCCCGTCTTGGCGTCGTGCAGCGCGTACGCGAACTGGCCGCGCAGCTTGCTCACACCGGACGGTCCGTGCTGTTCGTACAGCGCGAGCAGAACCTCGGTGTCGCCGTGGGTCTTGAACGGGTAGGCGAGCGCCGTGCGGAGCTGCTTGTAGTTCAGGATCTCGCCGTTGAACGCGATCGTCGTGGTGCCCGAGGCGCCCGCCATCGGCTGCGGCGAGCCGGCGAGGTCGATGATCGAGAGCCGGGTGTGGGCGAAGCCGATCGAGCCGTCCGACCAGAAGCCGCTGTCGTCAGGGCCGCGGTGGTGCAGCCGCTTCGCCATCTCGGCGAGCAGCTCACGGGAGACGGGCGCGCCGTCGAACCGCCTGATGCCTGCGATCCCGCACATGGTTACCGTCCCTCGGCGAGCTGCATCAGTTCACGGGCACGGGAGTCCCACGACGCGGTCAGCACGGCCGCGCGCCGCTCTGCGGGGGTCTTCAGGCCGCCGTCCTTCAACGTCAACCGGACCTGGTCGATGAAGTCCGCCTCGCCGGACGCGATCCGGATGACGCCGGAGTAGCGCTCGACCTCGGGGAAGTCCGTGGACACCACGGCCAGGCCGAGTGCCAGGTACTCCTTCATCTTGATCGGGTTGGCGTGCTTGATCCAGTCGTTGTCCAGCCACGGCATCAGCGCCACGTCGAAAGCGGAGCCGTAGCCGGGAATCTGCTCGTACGAGCGGAAGTCCAGCCAGTGCACGTTGGGGTACCTGTCGTACCGCTCCATCGAGCAGGTGGCGTCACCGATCAGCACGACGGACGCGTCGGGGAACTCCTGCGCGACCTTCTCGATCAGGTCGAAGTCGACCAGGTAGTCGTCGAGACTGCCGAAGAACCCGATGCGCGGCCCCGGAATCGACGCGATGTCCGCGGGCAGCTCGGAACGCCGCGTGAAGTGGTCGACGTCCACGCCGTGGTCGAGGAAGTGCGCGCGCTCACCGGTCAGCGCGGACTCCTCTTCCTGCAACGCACGGGAAACATAGAGAACGGTGTCCGAATTGGACAGCAGCTGGTTCTCCAGCGCGGCGATGGTGCCCTGGTCGGCCTCCGGGAACGCCGAGTGCCGGTCCGAGCGGTTGAAGATCAGGCCTTTGTGCCGCATGGGCTTCACGACGTCCCACGCGGTGGGGATCGTGGCGACGACGACCGGCGTGCCCATGCGGAGGAAGAAGCACACCGCGCGAACCTGCGTGCGCACCAGCACCGAGTTCAGCCTGCGCAGCCACGGCTTGCCGTAGAACGGCAGGGGCGCGGGCGTCATCACGTAGAAGTTCGGCGTCTCGGGGATCGGCCGGCGCACCAGCATCGCGACGCTCTTGGCCTTGCGCAGGATCCGGCGCAGGAACTGCGTGCTCTTGCCGGGTGAGGGCATCCGCAGGCCGATGCTGTTGACCAGCAACACCTTGCGGTGCTTGGCGACGCGGCGCAGCAGCTGGAAGTCCGAGTGCGCACGGTTGTGGTACCACCAGTCCTGCGCCGAGAAGCACAGGTAGCTCGGTCCCTCCGAGGCCACTTCCTCCGGCCAGCGCCGCATGCCGAAGAGCCCCTTCAACGCGGTCCGGTGCTTCGGCGACCGCGCGCGAAGCCCCTCGTTCACGACCATGGCGAGCCACATGAAGAACGCGGCGAACTTGCCGTGCTGCTCGCGGTGCAGCCGGACCTTGTTCGCGGTGAGCATCGACCAGAGCCGGGCGTTGGTGGACACCTCGCCGCCGATGTGGGTGGCTGTCGCGCGCGGCTCGAACCACACGCCACCGGCGCGCAGCATGTAGTCGGTTTCCTCCGAATAGAGGAAGTAGCGTTCGTCCAAAAGGCCGTTCCGCTCGATGACTTCCCTTTTGATCAGCCACGCGCAGCCGGTGGCCCAGTCGGCGGCGTGCGCGCCCTGATAGCCTTGTCGTCGGTGACGGTCTCGCCCAGGCCGATGCGGCCGGCGCGACCGTGCCGACGTGCATGCCTTCGACGTC
>NZ_VSRL01000476.1 GCF_012184385.1 Lentzea indica | reverse complement strand
CGCGGGCGCGGAGCTGGCCGGTCCGGACAGCAGCAGGCGAAGCGGGCCGCGGACCACGTCGGCGAACGCCGGTGCGGCGTCGGTGTGCACGGTGAATCCGAAGTGGACGGTGTAGAAGTCGACGGCTGCCTGGACGTCGTCGACGAGGTAACGGACGCTGGCGAGTTGGTCGGTCATCGTTCACCCCTTCTGACGGGCTGCCGTGGCGAGCACGGGCAGCAGATGGCGGATGCGGGTGTCGATCTCGTTGGCGGTGCTCACGAACTCGGGGTAGCCGACGGGTTCCGGAATGCTCCAGTGGATCCGCCGGTGCTCGTCCTCGAACTCGGGGCAGACCTCGCGGACCTTGTCGCACAAGGTGATCACGTAGTCGTACCGGTCGGCCGTGAAGTGGCGAGGGCGCCGGCCGGTGATGTCGATGCCGAACTCCTCGCGCAACACCCTGATCGTGTGCGGATGGGTCTCGGGTTTCGGGTGGCTGCCCGCGCTCGTGGCCTCGATCCCGTGGCGGCGCAGCAGGGCCTCGGCGATCGGCGAACGCGCGCTGTTGCCCGTGCAGGCGAAAAGCACGCGGACTCCGTTGAGGGGCAACTCCGCCGGGCGTGACTCGAACCGCAACGCGGGATGCAGTGCCGCCCCTGCACCGGTCAGCAACGTGCCGCAGCGGTCGAGGTCGAGGTGGTAGTAGCTGTCGCGGCCGTCGAACGTGCTGCGCCGCGAGGTCACCAGCCCGCTGTCGCGCAGCAGTCGCAGGTGGTAGGAGACCAGGTTCTGCGGCTCGCTCACGCGTTCGGTCAGCTCGCGCACCCGGTGGTCGCTGCCGGCCAGTTCGGTCAGCAGCTGCCAGCGCAGCGGATGGGCGGCCATCCGCACGAACTCCGGGGCGACCATGCTCCCGACAATACATCAAATCAGTTTGACGCACATCCCGGTGCGTGGCGGGGCATCATCGACCCTGACCGCAACCCGAAGGGGCGACGCCATGAGCAAGAGGCTCACCACCGAAGGCCTCCGCGAGATCTGGGACCGCTACGCGCCGCGCTACGACCGCGACATCGGCTTCTTCGAACGCAGGCTGTTCGGCGGCGGCCGTGACTGGGTGTGCGAGCAGGCCACCGGCAACGTCCTCGAGGTCGCCATCGGCACCGGCCGCAACCTCCCGCACTACCCGGCGGGAGTCACGCTCACCGGCCTGGACCTCAGCCCCGCGATGCTCGCGATCGCGCGCACCCGTGCCGCCGAGCTCCAGCGTCCGATCGACCTGCGTGAGGGAGACGCGCAGGCGCTGCCGTTCCCCGACGCCTCGTTCGACACGGTGGTGTGCACGCTGGGCCTGTGCGGCGTCCCGGACGAGCGCAAGGCGATCGCGGAGATGCATCGGGTGCTGCGACCAGGCGGGAAGTTGCTGCTGCTCGACCACATCGGCAGCCATCACCGCGTCCTCCACTTCGGACAGTCCCTGCTCGAGAAGCTGAGCGTCCGCATGTGCGGCGACTACCAGACACGGCGCCCGCTTCCGCTGGTCGAGCAGGCCGGATTCACCGTGCAGCGCAAGGAACGTCTCAAGCTCGGAACCGTCGAACGGCTCGCGGCCGTCAAGAGCCGGTGAAGACCAGGCAAGCTCATGGCGCAAGGCCTGACCAGCAGCGGTATCGCGAAACGGCTCCACCTCAGCGAACGCACGGTCGAGGCACATGTGCGGCACCTGTTCACGAAGCTCGACCTGCCGTCGGACGTCGACGGGCACCGCCGGGTGCTGGCCGTGCTCGCCCATCTGTCCGAAGTGGCCTCTTGATATGCGGGTGAACTGGGCCTTCTGAGAGTCCACTTGATAGGCGAACATCATCGGCGTGACCACTCAAAACGTCATCAACGTCGCTGAGCTGCATGGCGAGGACACCGCGCTGGCCTACGACGCGCTCCGTGAGCTCCGCCCGCACCTCACGTCCGTTGAGGAGTTCGTCGAGCTCGTGCGCACCCAGCGAAGGGAGGGTTACCGGCTCGTCGCCTCCTTCGACGCGTCCGGTCAGGTCGCCGCAGTGGCGGGATTCCGGCACATGACGAATCTCTACGCCGGCCCGCACCTCTACATCGACGACCTGAGCACGCTCCCGTCAGCCAGGAAGCAGGGCCACGCCGGCGCTCTGCTGCGCTGGGTCGACGAGGAAGCCCGCCGTCTCGGCTGCGCGTCGGTCCACCTCGACTCCGGAACGCAGCGGCACGACGCACACCGGCTCTACATGACCTCCGGCTACGTCATCCCCGCGCACCACTTCGCCAAGTCCCTCTGACAGCCGTCAGGCGAGCGTGATCACCACCACGGGCTCGGTGGTCGGACTCGGGGAACCGCCCTGTGGCTCAACGGTGAGCGCGACCTTCTGCGCACCGGACACTCCGCCCGCCAGGAGCGGCGTGGAAGGGGAGGTGAGCAGTCCGGCGGGGTGGGGGCCGTCGGCGTCGATCAGCCACAGCTGGTAGACCCGGTCGCCGGGAGGTGCCGGCAGATCGCGGCTGAGGAACAGCAGTTCGTCGCGGCTGGCCGACACGACAGCGGTGCCGGTCGCGCCGTTCGTCCCGGTGGCGCTGACGAGCCTGGCGTCCGGTGTGGACAGCAGGTCGGAGAACCGGCCGTACTGGCTGGAGAGCCGGTCGAGCTGGTCCCGGTCCGACTGCGTGTTCTGCACCGCCACGAAGGTCACGGCGACCAGGCACGCCGCGGCGAGCAGCCCGCCCGCGCGGCCCCACCCGCGAGCGCGGGGGACGCGTGCGGTGTACGGG
>NZ_VSRL01000475.1 GCF_012184385.1 Lentzea indica | reverse complement strand
TACCGCGGATCACGGTGCATCCGGTGGACGCCCCGTCGCGGCAGTTGCCGATCGACCGCCGCGACGGCGCGTTGCGCGTGGACCTGGGCGCCGGTCGGGGTCGGATCGTGTCGTCGTCGACTGGCCGTCGCAGCATCTGCGAACCATGACGCCCCGCCGTGCCCGCGCAGCGCTGAGTCCCCACCATTTCAGGAGGAGTTGCTCCCATGTCAACAGCAACCAGGACCAGCACGGGCAAGGTCGTGCTGGGAGTAGTGGCCGCCATCGTGGCAGCCTCGATCGGCAACGCCATCGTGTCGTACCTGGCGCAGGCGCTCGGCGCCGACCCGAACGCCGTCGAAGGCCTGAAACCCCAGGGGTATGTCGTGCTGACCGCGGTCGCGTCATCATCGCCGCGTTCGCCTGGGCATCGATTCGCAAGCGCGCCAAGGATCCCGCCCGCACTCTCAGCAAGCTCGTGCCGATCGTCGTGGTCGTCTCGTTCCTGGCCGACGTCCCGGCGTTCTTCCTGCCGGGCGCCTCAGCCGTCGGCGTGATCGCCCTGATGGTCATGCACGTCGTCGTGGCCGCCGCCGCGGTCCCGATCTTCCACCGCGTCCTTCCGGTGCACACACTCGTTGCCGCGTAAAGGCTTCGAAGTCAGAACGGCCGGGGAAGCGTGCTCCCCCGGCCGTTCTGCTCACTCCGCGAGGCTGAGATCCGGCCACACCACGGTCGTCGCGCCCCAAGTCAGGCCGCCGCCGAACGCGGTCAGCAAGACCTTCTGGCCTGCCTGCAGTTCACCGGACCGCACGCCGTGTGCGAGGGCCAGCGGAATCGACGCGGCGGACGTGTTGCCGACGTCGGTGATGTTGGAGACGAACTTGTCGCGCGGCACCCCGAGCTCCTCGGAGACCGCGTCCAGGATCCGCGTGTTGGCCTGGTGCGCGATCACCCTGTCCACATCGGACGCGACCCAGCCCTGTCGCTTGACGGCGTTGCGGGACGCGGCGGACATGCGCGCGACCGCGTTCGCGAAGACCTCGCGGCCCTCCATCTGGAAGAACTTGTCGCCGTGCGGCACGATGTCGCGCGACGACCGCTGCCGTGACCCACCGGCGGGCACGGTGATCAGGTCGGACAGCTCGCCGTCGGAGCCGAGGTCGAACGGCCCGAGCGCGCCCGGCTCGTCCGGGGAGCCGGCGCGCAGCACCACCGCGCCCGCTCCGTCGCCGAAGATGACGGACGTGGTGCGGTCCTGCGGGTTGAGGATCGTGGAGTAGGCGTCACCGCCGATCACGATGAGGCTGTCCACGATCCCGGATGTGATCAGGCCGGCCCCGACGCCCAGCCCGTACACGAATCCCGTGCACACGGCCGCGATGTCGAACGCGGGGACGTCGACGAGGCCCAGCCGCGACGCGATCTCCGGCGCGGTCGCGGGGCAGGGCCTGTCCGGTGTGGTGGTCGCGAGGATCACCCCTCCCGCGCCCGGCACGCCCGCCGACCGCAGTGCCCGCCGCGCCGCCTCGACCGACAGGTCCGAGGTCGCCATGCCGGGTTCGACCACATGTCGTGTGGCGACACCGATCCGCGTCCTGATCCACTCGTCGGTCGTGTCCAGCCTGGCTGTCAGCTCGTCGTTGGTGACCACTCGCGGCGGGAGCCATGACCCGAGTCCCGCGACCACCGCTGCGCGCATTCTCCGACCTTCCTCACCGGTTGTCCTCCAGCACTTCCGGCAGGAAGCGACTGGGAAACCCTTGGAACACCACGGGACGCTGGAACCGCTCGACGGCCCGCACGCCGACGGAGGTGTGGAAAGGCGACGTGGTCGCGGGCCAGGGACCGCCGTGGTGCATCGCGGGGGTCGTCGCGATGTCGTTGGGCCACTGGTTCCACACGATCCGGCCCGCGCGTCCGGTCAGCTCGCTGATCAGTTCTGGCAGGACGTCGTCGTCCTCACCTTGCACGGTCGCGGTGAGCTGTCCTGGCAACGCGGCGGCGAGCTCCAGCAACTCGTTGCTGTCGCGGTAGGTCGCCACCACGGAGACGGGTCCGAAGCACTCGCTCAACGCCTCGTCGTGGCCGGCCAGAACGTCGGCGGCGGTGGTGCGCAACAACGTTGGCGCGTGCCCACCGGCGCCGGAGCCGCCCTCGACCATCACGTCGAGGAACGCGGTCAGCGCTTCCACACCGGTTTCGTAGCGCTTGGCCACGAGCTTGTTGAACAACGGCTCCGCCCGCAACGCGCGGACCTCGGCTGCGACCTCGTCGGCGAAATCCTCTGGTACCACGAGAAGTCCGGGTTTGGTGCACAGCTGCCCGCTCTGCTGCGACAACGCCTTGGCGAACCCGCGGGCGATCTCACGGCCGCGCTTCGCAGCGGCCTGGGACGTCACGAAAACCGGGTTCACGCTGCCGAAGCCACCGTAGAACGGGATCGGTTCCGGGCGGGTGGCGGCGAGGTGGTGCAGTTCGCGGCCGACGCGGGACGACCCGATGAACGCGACGGCCTTGATCCGCGGGTCGAGCACCAGCTGACGGGCGCGGCGCCGGCCGTGGACGAGCGCGAACACGCCCTTGGGCAGCACCTCTTCGACGATCTCGGCGGTGCGGTCGGCGAGATCGGGGTAGCTGTGGCTCGCCTTCACCACGACCGGGCACCCGGCGGCCAGAGCGGAGGCCGTGTCGCTGCCGGCGACGGAGAACGCGAACGGGTACGACGTGGAGCCGAAGACGGCGACGGGGCCGAGCGGGATCAGCATGCGGCGCAGATCAGGGCGTGGTCCCGGTGGCCAGGCGGGGTCCTCGTGGTCGATGACGACCCCGTTGACCGCGCCCGAACGCAGGTACCCGGCGAACGAGGCGCAGCTGAGGAAGACGGTGCGGCCACCTCCGCGCGCAGGCGGCGCCGGGAGCCTGCACTCCCACTCGGC
>NZ_VSRL01000474.1 GCF_012184385.1 Lentzea indica | reverse complement strand
CGTTCGCCGCGAGCCCGACACCCGGCATCGGCCCGGCACCCACGGGCCGGCTGTCCACCCCAGGACCGTCCACCACGGGTCCGGTCAGCACCGGCCCGGTCAGCTGCGGCCCTCCACCGGCCAGAGCCCGTTCGATCAGCCGGTGAGCCTGCGCCACCCCCAGCCGCCGCTCCGGGTCGGGCTCGAGCAACCCGGTGATCAGTTCACCGAGCGGACCGGACACCTGCGGCACCGGCCGTTCGCTCATCACCGCGAGGATCGTCGCCGACGTGGTCGGCCGGTCGAACGCGCCGCGACCCTCGGTCGCGAAGAACAGCGTCGCCCCCAACGCCCACAGGTCCCAGGCAGGCGAGGCGGGACCACCCGCGAGCCGTTCCGGCGACATGTACGCGGGCGAGCCGATCAACGTGCCGGTCGCCGTCAGCCGGGGATCGTCCAGTGACTGCGCGATGCCGAAGTCGGTGAGCTTCGCCGTTCCCTTGCCCGGCACCATCACGTTGCCGGGCTTGACGTCCCGGTGCACGACGCCGGAAGAATGCGCCGCCTCCAACGCACCCAGCAGCTGCGCCGCCAAGGTCGCCGCGGCCTTCACGCCGAGCGGACCGCCCTGGTCGACCGACTCCTCCAGCGTCGGAGCGTTGATCAGCTCCATGACGATGAAGGTCTGGTCGTCCTCGGAAATGAGGTCGTACACGGTGACCACGGCGGGATCCTGGAGCTGGCTCGCGATCCGCGCTTCCCGCAGCACCCGCTCCTGGTACACGGCCCGCTCGCCCGCGGGCACGCCGCCGGGCAGCAGCAGTTCCTTGACCGCGACGTCGCGGCCGAGCACGGTGTCCTGTCCCAGCCACACGGCCCCCATGCCGCCCCGCCCCAGCTCGCGAACCAGCCGGTAGCGTCTGTTGCCCACCTCGCGCATGGGCGGAAGTCTCGCAGCCGATCACCGCCCCGTGTCACCCGGTCCGGTGAGATGACGTACACAGGCAGCGTCGTCTGACGGGCGCGACAGCCGGACCCGCGCACCTACCGTCGCGCTGCGTGAGACGACTGACAAAGCTGTTGGCTACAACCCTGCTTCTGACCGGGCTGGCGCCACTCGCGCCGGCGTCGGCGAGCAGCACCTCCTCGTGCGCGACGGTCCCGGTCACCGCCCCGGCCGGCGCCAAGATCGAGTCCGTGGACGCCGTCGCCCGGCCCGGCGGGACCGTCACGTTCCCGCAGACGCCCCTTTCCGCACCGCCACCCATCCACGACGTTCCCGCGTACTGCGAGATCACCGTGACGCTCACGCACGCGGACGACCACGTGAAGGTCGTGGTCGCGCTCCCGCAGACCGGCTGGACCGGCCGGCTGCAGGGTGTGGGCGGCAGCGCGTACGCCGCCGGTGACACCGGAGCCCCGCTGGTCCAGGCCGTCAAGGACGGCTACACCGCCGTGACCACCGACGCGGGCGTGCTGACCGGCCTCGACACCAGCTGGGCGCTCAAGAACGGCGAACTGAACGAGCCGCTGCTCACCAACTTCGCGACCCGTTCGGTGCACGAGTCGGCCGTCATCGCGAAGTCCGTGGTGCGCAAGCACTATCAGCGATCCGTCACGTACTCGTACTGGAACGGCTGCTCCACCGGCGGCCGCCAGGGCTACTCCGAGGCGCAGAACTTCCCGGACGACTACGACGGAATTCTCGCCAACGCGCCCGCCGTGAACTGGTCGCAGTTCGCCGTCGCGACCCTGTGGCCGCAGATCGTGCAGTACCAGGACGGCCACATCGTCGGCAACTGCGTGCTGGACGCGTTCCGCAAGGCGGCGATCGAGGCGTGCGACGCGAACGACGGCGTCACCAACAACATCGTCGACCGTCCTGACCGTTGCAGCTACGACCCGCGACAGCTCATCGGCAAGACGATCCTCTGTGACGGCAAGGAAGTCACCGTGACGCAGGCCGACGCCGACGTCATGCGCAAGATCTGGGACGGCCCGACCGACGAACGCGGCCGCGGCCTGTGGCCGGGCCTGCCGAAGGGCGCGGACCCGATCTGGCTGGCGGGCACCCTGCCCGGCTTCCCCGGCCCCGGCTTCCCCGTCGCGGCCCAGTGGGTGCAGAGCTTCCTGCTCAAGCAGCCGGGCTTCGACACCTCGAAGCTCAGCTACCAGCAGTACCGGGACCTGTTCCGCCAGTCGATCCGCGAGTTCGACGACGTCATCGGCACGTCGGACCCCGACCTGTCGGCGTTCCGCCGCTCCGGCGGCAAGCTGATCACGTTCGTCGGCACCAACGACCAGCTGATCCCGCCCGGCGGCACGCTGCGGTACCGCGACCAGGTGGAGCGGCGCATGGGTTACGTGAACGACTTCTACCGCCTGTTCACCGCACCCGGCGTCGACCACTGCTTCGGCGGCAACGGCGCCCAGCCCACGAACCCGCTCGGCCAGCTGGTCGACTGGGTCGAGCGCGGCAAGGCCCCTACGACGCTGGCCGCGGCGACGGCCGACTCGACGCGCAACCTGTGCCCGTACCCGCAGATCTCGCGCTATGTCCACGGTGACCCGCAGGTGGCTTCCAGCTACCGCTGCACCCGCTAGGACGGGCCGTGGCGCGTGAGTGTCAGCGATCTCCGAACGAAGGAGAAAGCTTGTCCGCCAACCACTCGCGCGCCACGGACCAGGCGTGCCCATCGGGCTCGATCACGTGGAAGTGGTCGGCCCCAGGCGATTCCACGAACTCCGCCTGCGCGTGCGACTTCGCGTAGTCGCGGCTGAACTCCACCGGAACGACCTCGTCCGCCGTGCCGTGGATCGCCAGCACCGGCACACCACCGTCCGCCATCTCCACCGGCGACGTGACCGCGTACAGCTCCGGGTCCTCCACCGCCGAGACCCCGAGCAACAACCGGGTGATGCCATGCCCGACCCCGGCCGCCA
>NZ_VSRL01000473.1 GCF_012184385.1 Lentzea indica | reverse complement strand
CTCCGCCCAGCCCTCGGCCGGCGCGCCGTCCACTCCCTGCAAGGCCGACGACTTCAAGGTCACCGGCGACTTCGGCAAGGCGCCCAAGGTCGAGATCCCCGCCTGCAAGCCCACCGACGAGCTCATCGTCAAGGACCTGCTGCAGGGCACGGGCGCCGAGGTGAAGGCGGGCACGACGGCCACGGTCAACTACCAGCTCACGACCTTCTCCGACAAGAAGGTGCTGGACAGCTCGTTCGAGCGCGGGGCGCCGTTCGACGTCGAGAACGTCGGGCAGGCGCGGGTCATCGACGGCTGGAACGAGGGCATCGTCGGGCTCAAGGAGAAGGGCCGGCGTCTGCTGATCGTGCCGCCCGCCAAGGGCTACGGCCAGGGCGGCCAGGGCATCAAGGCGAACGAGACCCTCGTCTTCGTGATCGACGGCGTGAAGGTGACCCCCGCCGCCTGAGTCCGGGCGTGACGCCCCCGGCCCTGGTGCCGGGGGCGTTCCCCGAAGTCACGGCAGAAGCAGCAGCTTTCCGGTCGTCCGGCGCGACTGCAGGTCGGTGTGCGCCTGCGCCGCCTCCTCCAGCTTGTACCGGCCGCCGATCCGGATGTTCAGCGTCCCGTCCAGGATCGCCCCGAACAGGTCGGCCGCACGCCACTCGAACTCGGCACGGTCCAGCAGGTACGCCCCTGTCGACGGCCGCGTCAGGAACACCGACCCCGCCGCGTTCAAGCGCTGCGGGTCCACCGGCGGCACCGCCCCGGACGACGCCCCGAACAGCGCCAGCAGACCGCGCGGCTTCAACGACGCCAGCGACTGGTCGAACGTGTCGCGCCCGACCCCGTCGTACACGACGTCGACCTTGTCGATCTGCGACGCGAAGTCCCCGTACCGCAGAACCTGATCGGCCCCGGCTTCGCGAGCCAGCGCCTCCTTCTCGTCGGTCGACACGGTCGCGACGACGAACGCGCCCTTCGACTTCGACCACTGCGTCAACAGCAACCCGACGCCACCGGCGGCCGCGTGCACCAGCACCCGGTCGCCTTCCTTGACCACGTGGGTCGAGTGCGTCAGGTAGTGCGCGGTGATGCCCTGCAACAAAGCAGCCGCGGCCAGCTCGACGTCCAACCCGTCGGGAACCCGCACGGCGGACGTTGCCGGCACCACGACCTCGGAGGCGTAGCTGCCCAGCACGGACATCCACGCGACCCGGTCACCGACGGCGAAGTCGGGGGAGTTCGACACGACGACCTCGCCGGCGCCCTCAAGCCCCAAAGCGGTCGGCAACGGCACCGAGTACTGCCCGCTGCGCTGGTAGGTGTCGATGTAGTTGACGCCCGCCGCGCCGACCCGCACCAGCAGCTCGCCGTCACCGGGCACCGGCGACGGCACGTCGGAGTGCTCCAGCACCTCCGGGCCTCCGGTCGAACGCACCACCACTGCCTTGGGCATCTGTCCTCCTTGATCGACTCCACCGGTCAACCCTGGCCGCGACCTCGATGTTCCCGTTCCCAGCACATGGGAACCACAAACCGTCGCCAGCATGGGGGCGTTCGGCTTGTTCTGCTCGGCAAGGGTCAGCGCTCGACTCCGGTCTGGTGCGCACTTGGGTGTGGACGGTGCTCGGTGCTTCGAGCGAGCCGACCGTGTCGGTGGTCACCAGACCGAAGCCACCCGCTGGTTTTACAGTGTGGGGGTGTCTGATCAAACCACTCAGAAGCGCATCGCCGAGTTCGTGAAGGCCCACGGCAAGCCGGGCACGGCGGTCAGGGCCGTCGTGGAACCGATCGGCAGGGCCGGCGCGCGAATCGTGCTGGTCGGCGCTGACGGCGCCATGGGCGACGTGATGACCAAGGACGTCGAGTCCGCCACCAAGGCCGTCGAAGCCGCCGACAACGTCGAGCAGGCCGAATGGGACCGCGAGACCACCGCCGCCACCCAGATCGGGTTCGCGCACCGCCGCAAGATGGCCAAGATGCAGTCATGAGGGTGGTGCTCGCGTCCTGCGCCGCGCTGCCCAAGGGCGACGGCGACGAGGACGTGCTGGTCGAGGCCCTCCAGCGGGACGGCGTCGACGTGGCGTGGGAACCCTGGGGCGGCGAGGTCGACGCCGACCTCGTGGTGCTGCGAGTCACCTGGGACTACCCCGAGCGCCTTGACGAGTTTCTGGCGTGGTGCGACGGCGTTCCCGCGCTGGCGAACCCGATGCCGGTCGTCCGCTGGAACACCGACAAGTCCTACATGGTCGAGCTCGCCGCGCGCGGTGTCGCCGTCGTGCCCACCGCCGTCGTGGAGCCGGGGGACAGTCCGGTGTGGCCGGACGGCGAGTTCGTGGTGAAGCCGGCGATCGGCGCGGGTTCGCGCGGTGCCGGCAGGTTCACCGACCACGCCGAGGCCCGTGCGCACCTCGACGCTCTCGGTGTTCGCGCGCTGGTGCAGCCTTATCAGTCCAGTGTGGACACCAACGGCGAGACCGCGCTCGTTTTCTTCGCCGGCGAGTACTCCCACTCGTTCCACAAAGGACCGATGCTCGCGCAGGGCCTGGCCGAGTCGGAGTCCGGGCTGTACGTCGAGGAGAAGCTGCGCGGCATCGAGCCGTCCTCGCGTCAGGTCGAGTTCGCGAACCAGGTGCTCGACGTGACGGCCGAGCTGCTTTCTTTGCGGCGCACGGACTTCCTCTACGCCCGCGTGGACGTGGTCGACGGGCCTGACGGGGAACCGCTGCTGCTGGAGCTGGAGCTGACCGAACCGTCACTCGGCTTCAAGTACGCCGGTGAAGACGCCGCATCCCGTTTGAGTGCGGCGATTCGGTCTTACTCACGCCACTAGTTCCGGCGTGCTCCGCTGACCGGCGGTCACTGGACGGTCCACCCGAACTGCCACTCCAGCTTGTACCCCTCGCAGTTCGCATGGATCGAGTCGAAGTGGGTGCCGTTGAAC
>NZ_VSRL01000472.1 GCF_012184385.1 Lentzea indica | reverse complement strand
CCGCAGGGGACCACTTGCCGGCGTTGTCGATGAGGTTGAGCACCGCCCGTTGGAGCGCAGCGGGACGCCCACTCACCCACACGGAGGTCACGTCGAGCGCGACCTCGACGTCGGGCATGCGGGAACACGCCTGCGCCGAGGCGGCCACCACCACGTCGGCGAGGTCGAGCAGTTCGGTGTTCTCGTCGGTGACGTCACCGCGCGCCAGGTCGGTCATCTCGGCGGCAAGGGTGCTCAACTCGGCCACCTGGGCGCCGAGGTCGTTGAGCAGCCGGGTCCGGCTCTCCGAGGGCAGTGCGCTGTCCAGGGTGCCGCGCCGATCGAGCCGGATCAACAGTTCGATGTTGAGGCGCAGGCTGGTGAGCGGGGTCTTGAGCTCGTGGGCGGCGTCCTCGGCGAGCAGCCGCTGGGCCTGCCGGGAGTCCCGGAGCGCGGCGAGCATGTCGTTGATCGACTGGATCAGCTGCCGGATCTCCCCGCCGCCCTCATCCGGGATGTCGGCGTCGAGATCCCGGGTGTGCGCGACACGGACCGCGGCGGCGGTCAGCTGGTCGATCGGTGCCAGCCCGGTCCGCGCCACGGCCCGCCCGACAAGGGCGCCGCAGACCACGCAGAGCAGCCCGATCAGCAGCATGCCCAACCCGAACCGGTTGATCGGGCTGTCGTCGGCTATGCGGGCCACCTGGACCGCGCCGTCGCCTGCCCGCAGCGTGTAGACGAAGTAGCCGTCGTCGTCGCTGTCGCCCGACTCCATCAGGTCGGCCGACGCGCCCTGCGCCACGCGCCCGGCGTGCTCGCTGACCGGGGGCAGCGCGGGTTGGCCGACCGGCGTCCGGATCGAGCCGTCGGACAGGATGACCCGCACCAGCCGACCGGATCCGGGATATGGCGGTAGCTGGACCTGCGCCAGACCGGCGCGCTCCGCGTTCGCCGCCAGGACGCGGGAGTCGGCGCGCAGCTGATCCTCTGTGGTAGCTCGCAGCTCCCAGTCCAACAGCTCGCTGGCCACCTGGAAGGCCATGAACACGCTGGCCGCGATGGCCGTCGCCGCGATCACCGTCAGCCTGGTCCGCAGGGACCGCCGACGCCACCAGCGGGTCAGCCGGCGCGAGCCCCGGCCGGCGGGCCTGCTCACGGAGGAGTCTCCCGCAACGTGTACCCCAAGCCGCGCCGCGTGTAGATCAGTCGCGGCTCACCCCCGGCCTCCATCTTGCGGCGCAGGTAGCTCACGTACACCTGGAGGTTGTTGGAGGTGACGCTCATGTCGAAGCCCCAGATCGCCCCGAACAGCTCGCCTCGGGTCAACACCCTGGTCGCGTTGCGCACGAGGACCTCCAGCAGGAAGAACTCGGTCCGGGTCAGGCGGAGCGGCCGCCCGCCCCGCCACGCTTCGAACCTGTCGGGATCGACCCGGACGTCGGCGAACGTCAGGATCTGCGACTCGTCGCCGCCCGGCGCGCGGCGGCGCAGCAGGGCCCGGACCCTGGCCAGCAACTCCTCGGTGGCGAACGGCTTGGGCAGGTAGTCGTCGGCGCCCGCGTCGAGCCCCGCGACCCGGTCGGAGACCTGATCCCGGGCGGTCAGCATCAGCACCGGCAGATCCCGGCCGGCTGCCCGCAACCGCCGACAGGTCTCCACCCCGCCGAGGCGGGGCATCATCACGTCGAGGATCAGCAGATCCGGCTCGTCGCCGTCGACTCCGTCGAGCACGGCGAGACCGTTGGCGACGGTGCTGGTGTCGTAACCCTCGACCTGGAGCACACGCTCCAGCGACTCACGGATGGCCGCCTCGTCATCCGCGATCATGATCCGCACGCCGGCCCGCCCCTCCAGTCGATGCTTTTGCCGCTCATCGTCCCCGATCAACCTGAGGCCAGGATTAGAGCGTCGCCGCTGTGGTGCCCGCGGGTCGTGCTCTTACGGATGCCTAAGAACTCCTAACTCAATGAGAGGTTGCGGAGTCGGCGCCAGCAGATGATGCCGCAGGCCAGGCTGAGGAAGGCCTCGTGGATGTCGTCGCGGATCTCCCAGCGGATCCGCAGGCGGCGGAACCAGTGCAGCAGCGCGAAGGTCTGCTCGACCACCCAGCGATAGACGCCCAGCCCGGAGCCGTGTTCGCTGCCACGGCGGGCGATCACGGGTGTGATGCCCTTGTCGCGCACCAGCGCGCGGTACTTGTCGTGGTCGTAGCCGCGGTCTGCATACAACGCGTCGGGCCGGAACCGGGGCCGGCCGCGTTTGCCGCGCACCGGCGGGATCTGGTCGATCAGCGGCATCAGCTGGGTGACGTCGTTGCGGTTGCCGCCGGTGAGTGACACGGCCAGCGGGATGCCGTGCTCTTCGGTGATCAGGTGGTGTTTCGAGCCCGTTCTGGCGCGGTCGACCGGGCTCGCACCGGTTTTGGGCCACCCTTGAGCGCGCGCACGTGCGAGCCGTCGATCACCGCCCGCGACCAGTCCAGCGCGTCCGCGGCGTTGAGCTCGGCGAGCAGGTTCTCGTGCAGCCGCTGCCACACCCCGGCCTGGTGCCAATCCCGCAACCGCCGCCAGGCGGTCATGCCAGAGCCGAAGCCGAGTTCCTGGGGCAGGAACTCCCACGGGATCCCGGTGTAGAGCACGAACAGGATGCCGCACAACACCTTGCGATCATCCAGCCGCTTGCGCCCCGGATGATCCGCACGAAGCGGGACCACCGGGAGCAGCGGCTCAATCCGCGTCCACAACTCGTCGGACACGATCCAGGGAAGCTGCTCACTCTTCCTCACACCGTGATCAACACACCGATGATCAACCTTATTCCAAGATCATTCTGTTAGGAGTTCTTAGGACTTACTCGTCTAGACGAGTAAGTCCTAACTGATCAGTGGTCGTAGGCGATCAGGGATCGGGTGACGGGCTGGCCGGTGGCGCGGTTGTGCCAGATCGCGGCGGTCAT
>NZ_VSRL01000471.1 GCF_012184385.1 Lentzea indica | reverse complement strand
GCGATGGCCGGCGAGTCCGACTCGACGGCGCTGCTGGCGTGGCTCGCGGCCCGGCGCGCGATCGTCGAGAACGCGGGCGAGATCCTGGCGGCGCTGGACCGCACGGTGCAACAGCACCAGCCGAAGACGGCGGGGTTCCTGTTGCGGGGCCTGACCATGATCGGCGCACCACGGGTGCGGCTCCTGGAGCTCGGCGCCTGCGCGGGCCTCAACCTGATCCTGGACCGCTACCGCTGGTTCGGCCTCGGCTGGGAGTGGGGCGACAAGGACTCGCCGGTGCGCCTGGCCGCCGTCGGGCCGCAACCGCCGAACCTGGAGATCGTCGAACGGGCAGGCTGCGACCTGCAGCCGCGCGACCCCGGCGACCCCAAGCATGCGATGATCCTGCACTCGTTCATCCCGCCGGAGCACGACGCGCTGCGGTGGGACCTCGACGACGCCATCGAGCTCGCCGCCAAGGTCGGCGTGAAGGTCGCCCGCTCCCCTGCCGGACGGTGGCTGCGCGATAACCTCGTGCCGCCCGAGGAGCGCGGCACGTACACGGTGATCTGGCACAGCTCGTTCTGGCCGTACCTGACCGAGGACGAGCGCAACGAGATCGAGACGACGCTGACCGCCGCGGCGGGTTCGATGCCACTCGCGCGCGTTGCCTACGAGTCGATCGATTTTCGCTCAAACCCCAGGCTGACGGTCACCATCTACAGCTAGATTGCGCCGTCGTGAAAACGATCCGCGCTGGTCTGGTGGCGATCGCTATTCTCGCCCTGACCCCTGCACCCGCCCATGCCGTCTCGGACCACGACCTGGCGTTCCACTGGGCCCCGGTCCACCACCAGGACACCGACTCGTCCGACTACGACGCCGACTACCTGTCCACTGTGGACTTCGACGGCGACTGGAACACCCTGAACAACTGGGAGAACCAGCCCCAGCTCAGCAAACTCACCGGTGCCTCCTACTACTCGGTGGTGGAGACGTCGACGCACTGGTTCATCGTCTACAGCTTCTTCCACCCGCGTGACTGGGACGACCAGCCGGACCCGTGGAGCATCACGACCCACGAGAACGATCTGGAAGGCGTGCTGCTGGCGGTCCGCAAGGACAGCGGCTTCGGCAAGCTCGAAGCCGCGGTCACCGTGGCGCACAGCGACTTTTACTCCTACGTGCCCGCCGGGTCGCCGTACCGCAACGGCGCGGAGACCATTGACGGCACGCTGCTCCTGGTCAACGGCCGCCCTGCCACCCGGCAGGAAGCCAAGGGCCACGGCCTGTACCGCTGGGACGGCAACGACTTCCCCGGCGGCGACGGCGTGATCTACTACCCCGCCACCACCGGTGAGGTCCCGTCCGGCGGAAACGATCGCAACGTCAACTACCGCCTGGTGAACACGTTCGAGACGAACGGAATGTGGGCTCGCCGCAACAACTCGGAGACCTTCGCGTCGTTCGGCACCTTCCGCGGCGACAACGGCAAGGACAACGCCGCCAACGCGCCGTGGGGCTGGGACGACCAGAACGACGGGGCGATCTACCGCGGCTACCTGGCCACGGACCCGGCGCTGCTGGTCGACAGGTACTTCTCCAACAAGGGCAGCTTCAGCCTCACCTACACGCGCAACGCCTTCCGCTGAAAGGCCTTCAACGCTTCGTCGATCGCTTTGTCGTTCCACCGCTGAAGGTTGACGGCGAGCGACACCTGTCGCTTGCCGTCCGCGCTGTGGAACGACCACGTGCCCGCGCCCCACACAGAGCCGTCGTGCCCCCAGCAGGTCCCATGCCTGTGCAGCCTGAGGCCGTACTCGATCGTCGAGCCGTCGAAAGCGACCACCGGGCCGGTCTTCTGCATCTCCGCCACCGAGTCCTGCGACACGATCTTGCCGTCGAGCAGGGCGGAGAAGAAGACGTTGAGATCCTCCACGGTCGAGATCAACGACGCCGACACACCCACCCAGGACATGTCGTAGACGCTGTAGTCGCGCGGCGGATCGAGCAGCCCGAACAACGCCTCGAACATCTTCGGGTGCGGTCCCTCGATGCGCGTCCCGGTCGGAAACATCGTGTTGCGCAGCCCGGCCCGTTCGATGACGTTGCGTGTGATCCACCGCGCGGCGGTCATGCCGGTGACCTTCTCGATGAGCCTGCCCAGCATCAGATAACCGGTGTTGGAGTAGGTACCGAGAGGAACAGCGGGCGCGTCGACGCCCAGCTTGATCAGCTCGCGCGGGTAGAAGTGCCGGAACTGGTTGTCCTCCAAGCTTTGCGCGGATCCCTCCAGCAGCGACGGGAACGCGAGGAACCGGTAGTCGGCCAGGCCGCTGGTCATGTTCAGCAGCATCCGGACCGTGATCTCCTGGAAGACGGGCGTGTCCAGCTCGATCTTTCCGCGTTCCACCAGTTGCATGATCGCGGCGGCGGTGAACGTCTTGGTGACGCTGCCGACGCGGTGCCGCATGTCCGGCGTGGCATCTCCGGCGGCGCCGCGCCACACGTCGCCGTTGTCCCGCACTTCCGCCCACACGCCGGGGATTCCGGCGTGGTGGATCTCCTCCAGCGCGGCCTTCATGCCAGCGCCCGGCGGAGCACGTCGCCGATCTCGGCGAACTGGCGCTGCGACACGTCCGCCGACAGCAGGGCCTGCGAACCGTGGAACGTGCCGGGCCACTGGTGCAGCTCGACCTGAACGTCCGCCTGCATGAGCCGCACGGCGTAGGCGATGTTCTCGTCGCGGTTCGGGCAGAACTCGGCGCTGGCGATGTAGGCCGGCGGCAGGTCGCTCAGGTCATCGGCGCGCGCCGGGGCCGCGTACGGCGTGGCGGGCTGCCGCCCAGGTACGTGGGCCGCACCGCCTGGGTGGCCTTGGCGCGGTTGTCAGCCAGGGCGTTTTCGGTGAAGTGCCGTGCCGGACCACGTGGTCACGGCGGTCGTCGAGCCCCGGCTGGTGCAGCAGCTTGGGAACCGG